>JBPYEW010000208.1:0-46706 GCA_051984555.1 Terriglobales bacterium
TGGAAGATCATAGCTACTGACGTCAACTCTGCCGCCGTAGACCTATGCCACCAGAGGATACCGGACGCTCACTGCATCCGGGTTGATCCTACGAACCGTGTACTGCCGGTCGAGAGCAATGCGGTCAAGCTGGTCTTAATGATTGAAGTTTTCGAGATCATGCACGATGAATGGCTCCTTGCAGAAGTCTCCCGGGTTCTGCTCCCGGGAGGGATCATGATCGCGACCTGCCCGAACCGCTGCTCGTGGCGAGGACTATATTCGAGGTTCAAAGGGGACGCGGATTTCTGGTACAAAGATTCCTACAAGCACTGGGTAGCTCGGCTGCGAGGCAACAACCTGGAAATAATTAAAAGCGTCGGCTTCACCTGGCCTCCGTTTAGGCGTAACAGTGATTCCAAGCTTGTGCCACTCGCCATTAGACTCGAAAAACACTTGGGGTTGTCCCACCTGACGTCTCTGAGTCCCTGGGTGCTTGCTCTAGCTCGTAAACGGCTTGTTCCCGCGGCACACTTCTGATCCCTGATTGTGTGGCCCTCCCCCAGGCAGGCTTGTCCGCATTGCAGTCACTTCGCAGTCACCTCACAGTGAACGGCGATTGTACCCATTTGCAGCAGCTCATGCTCCTCACGCATGACTGCTCTAGCCCTCGCAACAATGCAGGAGTGAACTCAATGAAGGTTCCTCGCATTTGTCTATGTCTGCTGTTGATGCTGGCATTGACTTCTGTCTGCGCGGTTGCTGACAGTGTTACTTACTACCTCACTGTCTCCAACGGCAGCATTAGTCCTCCCGCTTCATCCTACGGCAGCATCACTCTCAATACGAACAACACTGGTGGGATCGACTTCACCATCAGCATGAACCCTGGCTATACGATTGCCGGGGGAGGATCCGCGTTTGGCTTTAATCTTGGCCCGAGCCTGATTCTGGGCAACCTCTCGATTACTGGTCTAACCTCCGGGTTCTCCGCCGGTAGTTCACTTTCCGGTAGCACGATGAATGGCTTCGGGTACTTCGATGTCGTCATCAACGGGCCATCGGCTAGCAACGGAGTCTCCACCCTGACGTTCACGGTTTTGAACAGCAACGGTGGTTTCTCGTCGGTTAATCAGCTGGTGGCGCTTTCCAGCTCGAATGGAGGTCCACCACAAGACGGGTTCATGAACTTTGCCGGACACGTTGTCCCGACTAGCTCCAATGCACAGACGGGATTCGCAGGCGCAAACTCAACTCAAGTGCCCGAAGGCGGCGGACTAGCAGTTTTGCTCGGATCAGCTCTGTCCATCTTCGGAGCGATGTTCTTACGGCGTCGCTTTGCCTAGCCGAAGGACCCGCTGATCATCGGCGGGTCCTTTCGCTTTTCGACTGGATACGAGTTCACGCGAATCCAGATGCGTACCATAGCCAATCCCTTGCCAGTGCTGCACGACAGCATACGGCCCAGAGTTCCCGCGCTTGGCCAAAGATCGAGTCGCCTGTTTGTAGGCACATGTTTCGGCGCTCTGGTTGCACTCTCCTGCATTTACGTACATGACACGCTTTTGGGATTGTCGCAACTGATTGCTGGTTCTTCTGAGTATTCCTATATTGCGCTGGTAATACCGATCACTGTAGGTCTGCTATGGCTTGATCGAACGCTTTTTTCGTCGGACTTGCACCCATGGCCCCGGCTTGGAGTCTTTATCACCTCTGTGGCCGCTCTTGCGATGATGTCTGTGCACACGCGATGGGTCGCGACTTCTTCGCTTTCTGTCGCTGTGTTCTGGCTGGTTACCTTTTGGATCAGCGCCTTCTGTCTGTGTTTCGGCCGGGTGGCCGCGAAAAAAGCTATTTTCCCGTTACTCTTTCTCTTTTTACTAGTTCCGATACCGCCGCCGATCATGATCCGACTGGTGGCTGGATTGCAGCACGCTTCAGCCGACGCGGCCAGCTTCTTCTACCAGATCGCAGGCATACCGTATCTCCGCCACGGCCAGTTCTTCCTGTTGATGAATCAGCAGATTGAGATTGCGCGAGAATGCAGCGGGATCCGGTCCAGCATTGCACTCTTTATTACGGGCCTTGTGCTCGCCCATCTGTTCTTGCGAACCATCTGGAGTAAAGTTCTGCTAGCGCTAGCCATCTTACCCCTCGCCATCCTCAAGAATGGATTCAGGATCTTTGTACTTTCGGTACTCGCAGCGTATGTCAATCCGCGTTTTCTCTCCGGACCTCTTCACCATAGCGGAGGTATTGTTTTCTTCTCCGTCGCTCTCGGTGTGCTCATGGGCCTCGTGTTCGTTCTGCGTAGGCTAGAACACTTTATTCCGAGAGTCGCCGACGGCGAGCCGCAACTGCCATTACATCGGGAGCAGGTAGCCCTCCCCGGAACGGCTGAGAACTTGCGGTAGAAACGTAAGCGCCTCTTCATGAAAAGGCCAACAGCCGAGAGCTGTTGGCCTTTTTTATTGACTCGGACCCGTCGGCCTCGCACCACATCAACGCCTTCTCTTTACGCAAGCGAACGTGAAGAACAGTCTAGATACCCGGCGCCTCGTAGTCGATCGCGCTCCTGAAAACTCACACTAGAACAGTGGCGCCGAATGCACTGGCACGCTGTCTATGGGATAACTGTCTGTACCTGATTTGAATATCCGCTCTGCACTCCAGCACTGTTTACGGCTGTGACGACGTAGTAATAAGTTGCTCCCGATTGAACACTCGTATCGGTGTACGCCAGGCTTGTGGAGTTGCCCAGCAACCCGTAATAGCCTCCCGAAACAGTGGAGCGATACACATCGTACCCGGTAACTCCAGTACTGCTGCTGGCCTGCCAATTCAACTTTACCGAGTGCGCTGTCGTAGTAGCGGTCGTGCAGGTGAAATCAAGACTCGTGAGCCAGTCCTTGCTGTTATCCGCTGACATCATCCGGAAGTGATAGGTTGTCCCGGCGGTCAACCCTGATAGTAGCGCCGAATTGCTGGTCGAATACGCGGTCGTATTCGAAGTGGCGTTCGTATAGGAACTCGCCGACGTTCCATACTTGACGTGTCCGATGGTGGGAACTGCGGTAGTCCATGATACGGTGCAGCTCGTTGTGCTGGGACTTGCCTTGACGTTGCTGAACCACGTTTGTGCACAAGCAGGCAGACAGAGAAATAGAACGACAACATATTTCATTTAGGAATTCGTACAGGTCGGCGAGAGACCTTCTCCGTTCAAGATTCACGAAAGGCGCGCTGCACAAGACGATCGGCCCCTTGGGATCTGCCATTGTGAGTCGAACTATTGAACTGCTTATAGCGTAGTCCCGGCACATCTGGCAACGATCGAAAGGGCATGCGCTGCGAGCAACATCTCTGAGTCCCATCGGTCCTTCGTAGGACAGAATATTTGCCAGCGTCCACAATCTCGTTCAAACAGGGACGCCGAGAAGAACTATTCTTCGAAACAGGAACAAAGCGATAAGCAACTGGCACGCTTGTTGAAGTTTTCAGCACCAGAAACAGTTTCATCACAAAATCAATCAACACTGCTTGAGCGTGAGTAGATGCCTGTTTAGGCTGTGCGTTCACGCTTTCATTCAAGCAACGCCGCCCAAGGTAAGACATTTCTGAGGTTCAGATCACGCCCCGGACGATGTCAACAGGACAACTTGCGTTCGAGGTGAGTATGACGATTGATCATCTGACTCCTAAACATCAGAAATGCGCCCAGCTGGTAGCACGAGGTCTGTCAAATTCGGAAATCGCGGAGACCTTGGGAATCAGGGTACGCACCGTGAAAGCGTATCTGAAGCACATCTTTGATTCAGTCGGTATTTGCAACGGGCACAAGAGAACGAAATTGGCAGCAATGATGAACCACGATCAGCACCCGCATACGGTGCCGACGAGTTTCCAAATCAATCGAAGATCCTATGCTGTGGCAGCGTTGGTAGCGCGGGGGCTGACAAACAGCGAAGTGGCTACCATTCTCGGGACAACGGAGAACATGGTTAAAAATTACGCTCGCCTCTTATTCGATCTGAGCGGCATGTCAAATCGGACAGAGTTCTGCGCTTGGTGGTCGGCACATCACGAGGGCGCCATCCTCGATACCAAGATTTGAAAAAGATCCCTCCCTCAAATCGAGCGTTTCACGACATCTGTTTTCGATACTCCAGAACAGGCCAACTGCCATCGGCTCGCTGCACTATTTCGCGAGTGCGTCGACACCTTTGGGTATTTCGCGTGCCTGTGCAACAAGTTGCATAAACGAATTGCTTTGTGTCCTAGCGTGCGAGCTGCACTTATCCGTGTATGGCACGGCACGTAACCAGCCTACAACGACTGCTCTGCCGAGTAGCACCCGGAGCGAGTGCAGTCCTTTTCTGGCTTCTCTACCTCCGCGACCGCATGTTAGGCGGCATTGAAAGCGCGTAAGGTCATTTATTCAGCCGTAAACAACAGAGGAGAGTAATGGTGAAACGAGCATTGAACGTAATGGCACTGTTCTTCTTGCTGAGTGCCTTTGGATTGGTGTGGGCCCAGCAGGATCAGTCGGGCACAGCGCAAGTACCGCCTGACAATACTAAGGTCAATCAGCGAGATCGCGACAAGGCCGAACCGACCGCAGACCAGCAGAAGGACAATAAATCTGATCGCGAGTTGGCTCGACAGGTACGTCGAGCCATTGTGAAAGACAAGTCCCTTTCTACATATGCGCACAACGTCAAAGTGATCGCCCAGAACGGAGCAGTCACTCTGAAAGGCACCGTGCGTTCCGATCAGGAGAAGCAGGCGGTGGAGGCGAAAGCAACCGAAGCCGCTGGCGGAGCAGACAAGATAAAAAGCGAGATTAGTGTCACTAACAAAGGAGACGGTGAGAAACCGTCGCCAAAAAATACCGACCAATAATAATTCTTAGAGGAGACTACAAATGGCGGGCAAGAATACGGCAGCATTCGGCATTTACAGAGATCGCGTCCGCGTCGAGAACGCGGTAGACGCACTGCGTGCGGCAGAGTTTCGTAGCACCGATATCTCGGTACTCTTTCCGGAGAACGAAGGTACCAAGGATTTTGCGCACGAGAAGCACACCAAAGCGCCTGAGGGAACCGCAACGGGTGCTACGTCCGGCGCTGTCCTCGGTGGAGGCTTAGGTTGGCTAGCTGGCATTGGAGCTTTGGCTATTCCGGGGTTAGGGCCATTCATTGCCGCAGGCCCAATCATGGCCGCACTTGCCGGCGCGGGTGCCGGCGGGGTAGTTGGCGGATTGGCCGGGGCACTGATCGGAATGGGCATTCCTGAGTACGAGGCGAAGCGTTACGAAGGGCGCGTAAAGGAAGGCGGCATCCTACTTTCGGTACACTGCGATGACTCGAAGTGGACCAAGAGAGCGAAGGAGATTCTGGAGGAAACTGGCGCGGAGGATGTCGCTTCCACCGGCGAGGAAGGCGCTGATTTTCAAAAGACCGATAGACCGATGCAACGAGCAAGCTAATTAACTGTTAGCTCTAACTGCGCCCTCGGGAGCGAAACTTCCGAGGGCATTCGTTTCTAGTACATGTTTACGCGGCTCTCCGGGATCCGAGGAGCTCTTCGATGGCAAACGCATCCCCCCTCCAAATGCACTAACTCTAGGGCAGATACTCGCATCCAAATCTCCGCGTTCAAACGTTCGACTGCATGCAAACGAAGGAGATGGTGGGCTAATGAATCGCCAACGAATGGGTCGAGATCCTTTTCAAAGCTTTGCGTCGCGGGCCTCTTTCGCGGTTGGATCGAAGTGGGCTTTTCTGGCCGCAGTTTTGATCATTCTCGCATGGGGGTTAGTAGGTCCGTATTTCCACTTCTCTGATACTTGGCAGCTGGTGATCAACACGGCGACTACCATCGTCACTTTCCTGATGGTGTTCCTCATTCAGAATACGCAGAACCGCGATGCGCGTGCCATACATTTGAAGTTGGACGAGATTATCCGCTCGATCGGTCTCGCTCACAATGACATGATCGATATTGAAAAGCTCTCTGATGAAGAGCTCGAAATCCTGAGTCACAAATTTCAGAAGATCCGTGATGAGTGTGAGACAAGAGAACAGCGGAGAGACCAACCTGACGAGAGTGCGAGTCGAATCGCTTAGCACTGTTGTGGTTCTCGAGCGATGTTGAACCGCCGAGGTAACAGAGGATAAACTGCCAAATCGGCCCGATGCCCATTACGCTCACCATTGATCGCGAGAAGCGTGTCGTCTACTCAGCCCTTCACGGCATAATCAGGGAGACTGAATTCCTCCAGCACGTTTCCAACATCAAGTCCCATTCGCAGTTTGACCCGAGTTTCCATCATATTTTTGACGTTCGCGGTGTTACCGACGTGCAAGTCTCGCTCGACGTGCTCAAGGAAATTGCGACCCGTCCTAGCATCTTTAGCCGCGCTTCTAAGCATGTCGTCATTGTGACGGCTCTGAAAGGGCCTATGCATCGATGGGCGCAACAAGTAAAGGAACTAGCTGCAGAGACGCGGCCAAACATGCTGATCGTCACTTCACCCAAAGCGGCATTCGACACGCTGAAATAGTGCGTCCTATTCCCCCGCCCGATAGTATGAACCCCCTTGATGCGGCTGCTTTGCAGCTTGCTGCTGGTCGAGGCAAATTAGTGACCCAAGCAGCAACACCTTAGCGGTCGAGAGAACCTGGGCTGAGATCGCGACGATTCCACAGGAAAGCCAGATGTGTTCGATGCGGCAGTTAACAATTCGTGACTGCGTATTCGGTTGACATACGTTGTCAGGAAACATGCCACAGGTGCAAGACCATCGAAGTGACATGCGAGTTTTGTTGCTGGGCTGGGATCAGGAACTCGGACAGTTCAGGGTTCATGTTCTGCAGCGTGAAGGCTTTCAAGTTCGATTCCCGCAGAGCAAGCAAGAAGCCGTCCAAGCAATCAGGGAAGGCGGTTTCGAAGTAGCATTAATTTCTTATTCTCTGTCGAATGAAACCGCAGAAGAACTGGTGGAGCTAGTTCGGCAACACTGTGATCACTGTCGGGTGATTGCCATCTCGGAAACCGGATGGACCGATGGTCATTTGAAACCCGATGCCACTGTCAGTGCAACGGAAGGCCCAAACGCTATGCTGCTCGCAGTCGCAAGGATGGACAGACGTCGAATCCGGCGCGTCACGTAAATGCGCTCGCTGTACGCGCAATGTTTTCGCGCGGGAGAATGCGGAAGAATAAAGATCGGGCAGCGAGTCGCCGCTGAAATGACCACCGTCTGCTTCGAGAACGAGCCTTCGCTCGCTCCCATTAGCTGCCGCCTTGCCTCCAACAGAAAAGAAAAAGGGGAGGGCGAACCCTCCCCTGCTGTGTTGAATCAACCTGTCTTACCGACCAGTCCCTGAAAGAGTTGCCGTCTGCAATCCGCCTCCAGGGGCGTTATCACGCACGTTCAGCGTCGCCGTTAACGAGCCTGTACGATTCGGCCTGAAGGTGACAGTGATCGTGCAACTCGCTCCCGCCGCCAACGTCGTTCCGCAGGTAGTGGTGCGCGAGAACTGGTTGGCATTAGCGCCACCGAGGGAGATATTGGTAATCCCCAGCGTGGCGGTTCCGGGATTCGACAAGGTGAAAACAGTCGAGCTGGTCTGCCCACGCGTAACCGTCCCGAAGTTGAAGGAGGTCGGCGTCAGGCTGGCCGCTTGCTGAATGCCCGTGCCGGTCAAGCTCACGATGTGCGGACTCATGACATCCGAGTCGACGATCGTAAGACTGCCGGTCAGGACACCGGTTGTAGTTGGTGCGAATCTCACGTTGATTCGGCAGTTCTGCCCAGGATTCAGGACTCCGGGACAATTATTGGTATCGGAGAAGTTCGCGCTCCAAGTAATGCTATTTATCGTAAGCGGCGTAGTGCCCACGTTTGCTAGCGTCACGCTCTGAGCGGAACTGATCGTTCCTACCAATTGGTTGCCGAACAGCAGTGAAGTCGTGCTCAAGCTGACTGAGCTGACGTTTTGGTTTACCGCCGTCGACGTCGAGCCTTGGAAGTTTGTGTCACCTCCGTAGCTCGCGGTCAGCGCCTTAGCGCCACCGGTGGTGAAAGCGATGTTGCAGCTTCCCGCGCCGTTGACCAAGGCTCCCGAGCAACTCTGTCCATTCGCCGAGATCGTAACACTCCCGGTCGGAACTCCGCTGAATTGAGGAGTAACCTTGAAGCCGATCGTGACGACTTGGCCAACGATGGACGGGTTCGGCAGATTCGACACGATGGCTGTTGTCGAAGGAGCCTGAGTAACGTTCACCACTCCGGGCACGTAGGTGATGTTGTAATTCGTGCTCGTTGCTCCGGAACAGGAACTGGAGTACGGATTACCGCTGACAGTCGACGAGCTATTGGCCCCGCTCACGCAGGTTACGGTTCCGGTCAGGTTGGCCGCTCCCTGGTTTAGTACGAAACCGTTGAAGGTTGGCGTAATGGTTGGTGGGGCACCGCCATACACCATGGTTGCAGGCGTTGGAGTAGCCGAGATGGACAGCGCTACCGGATTGACGGTCAGCGTGCCATTCGCGGTGCTGGCTCCAAACCCACCTTGGGCGGCGAAATTCGCGGCTAACGTATGACTTCCGCCAGTGGGCGCAACCAGTGCGGGTGTATTGGTGCTGTCAAAGGTAGCTGAGCCATTCACCAGTGTTGCACTGACTGGCGCTTTGGCATCAACTGCCAGTGTGACTGTTCCCGTTACTGGCGTGACTTGCGGCGAAGTAACGTTCACTATGACGGAGCCGTTCTGTCCGTAGTTGATAGTCGGTGCCGACAAGGTGATCGCCGTGCTGGTGTTCGCCGTTCCCGAACCGCTCAGTGCCACGTTCAGAATCGGATTGACCGGATCGTTGCTGCTGATGGTCACCGTTGCCGAACGGGTACCCACGGCCGTGGGCGTGAACGTCACGTCGATGTTGCAGGTTGTTCCTGGGTTCAGACTGGCGCCGCATGGGTTGCTGGACACCGGCAGATTGAAATCGCCGATGTTCGTTCCAGCAATCGCAATGCTATTGATTGCCAGAGCCGTGGTCCCAGTGTTCGACAGAGTAACGGACTGCGGACCGGCGGTGGTGCCGACCAGGACGCTGCCGAAGTTCAGGGACGCCGGCGAGATCCCGGCAATGGGACTGGCAGAATACGGAACCGGTCCTACCCAGGCAGACGTCATGGCTGCTGTCTGGAAAGATGGGTTCCACGGTGGCGTGGGCTGTCCAGGGATAGGCGAGTGCGGGCTGAAGTCATCGACCGCCTGAACGCTGTAATAGATCGTCCCGGCAGGCACGTTCGTATCGTTATAAGTGATCGTTCCGCCAAAAGAGTCAGCGGGCGAGCTCGCGCTTGCGTTCGTTAGTAGATTTGTGGTCTGAACGAAGTTCCCGAGAGAGTCATACTCGTCTCTCTTGAGGTTGAAGCCAGACTCACTGGCTGAGTTGTCGGTCCAGGTGACGGTCACTCCGCCCGAACCGTTGGAAACAGCCGTCAAGTTCGAGGGAGCCCAAGGCGCTACCTGGAACGTGATCGGCCGCATCATGTCATTCTCTTCATGACCCAGAATGTGGCAGTGCCACACGTACTCTTGGCCGAAGTTAACCCGCTCGTTGATGTTCCAGCCGGGCATGGCATTCCCGCTATTCGGGTCCAAACCCGAAATGGTCGGAGAGGCAGCGCCATCCGGCATGGTTACGTCGAGCGAACGGATGCTGTCGGGCAGAGGCCACGGCAGGCTCTGCGCGAAAGGCTTGATCGCCACGACGATGTCTTCCAACGGGTTCATGCGCACGGTGTCTTTCCATCCGAGTTCATTGGTGTCCGGCGGTTTCACGGTGCCGTCCCAACCGACACGGTTGATCACCTGAACATTGAACAGGTGGAAGTGGATGAAGTGCGTGTCCACTCCATTGTGAGTTAGCTTCCAGAGCTGCGTCTGACCATCCTGCATGATTTCTGTCGACCATTCCGCATACCCGTATGGAACGGTCGTCTGCGTCTGGAAGTTCGTCAGGGGCAGTTCGGTCCCGAGCGTGGCATTCATGCGGCCGTAGTCAAGCGTGAACAGCTCTTGAATGGCCTTCTGCTCGTAGTTGAATGTTGTCGGCGTGCTGGAACCGACCGGCGTGAAGGTCACCGTGTTGTCGGAAATCCGAGCATACGTAGCTGTTCCCGAGTTTCCGCCAGAAGCCACCGGGTAGGTCGGTTCGGGGACGATAGCAGGCAACGTGCCGGTGCTGGTTGCAAAGATACTCGGCAACTGCGCCTGCAGAGTGGTCTGAGAGAACGGGACAACATTCGGTCCCGTCTGGTCGACCACGATCTGCATGATCGTTCGGGTGTTGGGCCCGTAGCCGGGTAGAGTGGACGGAGCTCCGCCCATTTGTACCTGGTCGGGATCGCCAGTGTAGTAGTCGATGCGCGAGTCGAACGCCGGAACCGGCGCGGGTGCATCGTTATAAAGGAGGAGGGTCTTGCCCGCGTATCCGGAGAAGTCCACGACAGCATCGGCACGCTCCGCCGGACCGAGCAGCAGACCGTGCGTCGATACGTTGAGCACCGTGATGCTTCGGCGGCCATACTCGAAGCCGACGGGGGTTGGCCCGACGACCGCAGCCTTCGGAAGAATCCCGCCTTCGCTGCCGATCTCAACCCATGATGGACCAGCGGCCGAGGTGTCGGGCACGCCACCATCGCGTCCGTCGAGCTGATCGGGATAAACATATCCAGCTGTTCCGGCACCGCCTTTTACCGCGGGAACCATGGGAACTTCCGTGCCGGTCGCGCCGGGAACGGTGCAATTGGTCGCGGCCGCGCTGCCTCCGCTACCACATGCCAGATACAGCGAAAGGTTGAGAGTGCGGTCGTTTCCCGCGCTCAGGATGCGGAAGCGATATGCAGCCGGAGCAACGTGCAGGACTGGATACGCCTTGCCATTGACAATCGGAGTATCCATGAAGCCTTCCGGTGTACCGGAGGGATTGGGAATGATTGGGCAACCTTCCTTGTAATTGTTTGCCAAGGTGGGCTGAATAAGAGCACCCGGATACGCAGACGATGTACAAGGAATGGTGATGGCTGTGTGCGCGCCCAACGGACCGTCGGCCGCAGCGCTCAGGCTGGTTTGCGGAGGGAAGAACCAGGCGCCGTAATCCCAGCGTCCAAATGCGTTCGCGCCTCCCATGTCAGCAGGGTTCTGATTCGGCGTGTACACATGTGGAAACCAGAGGTCGCCATTGCTGCCATTGGAAGACAAAGTAGCGCTGCCAGTTCCCCATATCCAGGTCGGATCTTCGCCTGCGAGTTGAGCAGCATTGGGTACGAACGTCTTATCCTGAATGACTAGAGGAATGATATGAGCCAGGTCAGTAGTTGCCGGAGTGCTGCCGACCGTTCCCGGAACCGTAGCTGCCGCTAGTGCATCCTCTTCTGCCGGATCGGACAACAGATAACCAGCGGCTTCGCCGGCGTAGACGTTCAGCCGTGTCACGCCATAAGCGTGGTCGTGATAGAACATCAGACGGCCACCCTGCTGATTGGTCCAGTAGAACGTCATCGCGCCCGGACCAGGATCTCTGGTTGCTCCTTGAACGGAGCACGTAGTCTGGCCAGCACAACTTGTAATCAGGGAGCCGGCTCCATCGAACCACATATCGGGGACGAAGCGCGTGCTGACGCCCCGAGTATACGGAGTGGATGTCTCGCTCGCCGGAGCCGTCCACTGGTGCGGCGTGCCGTCACTAATCCAGGGCGTATTTCCACCGTGGAGATGCAGCGTCGCTCGGTTCTCAGTGTAGGCACTTTTGCCATCGGGACCCATACCCGCGCCCATATAAGTCATGTCGGATGGGATAAAGAGATTGCCGCTGGGTGTTCCATTGACCGGGGGTAGCAGGTTCTTGAACAGAACTCGAACCGGCCTGTTCTTGCTGGCGAGAATAAGTGGTCCTAAATAGGAAGGAGTACACCCGCCGTTGATCTCCTGACAATAGCCACGCAACGTGGTCGGCGGGAGGTCGGCGTGCAGTTGCTGCGAATATTGCACGAGATCGATGACGTAGTAATCGGAGCCGGTGAATGTGTTGGTGTCCGCGACCGCGATTGGAATGTTCGGAAGCGTGTCGGTGGGTACGAACTTGCGCAATCCGCCCGTCACCTTGCTGGCATCCAATTTCGCTAGGATGCTCGCGCCACTTCCGGTGCTATCCGTGACAGTCACGACCGGAGCCATGTAACCCGCGCCAGGATTCGAGCAGCTCAGACTGGTAATGACACCACCGGCAACATTTGCCGTACATACTGCGCCGCCGGCGTTCGGCGTTCCGTAGAAGTCGTCGATGGAAACGGTGGGCGTCGCACTGTAGCCCGTGCCCCCATCAACGATGGTGAATCCAGCCGGATCGATGGGCCCTAGGGGGAGAGGGCTGTTGGCGTAATTCGCCTTGCCGAAGAAATCGGTACACAGCGTGGTTCCGTTCTGGTCGGGGTAACCGGCTACGCTGTAAATCGGATTGTTGTTGGCATCGAATGAATTGCAGGTGGGAATCGTCGCTTGACCAAATGCCAGGCTGGCCAGCGTCAGGAGCGAGATGAAAATCAGGAGCTTTTTCATCGCGCCACCCCCGTCACGTTCCTCTGCATGACCTGATTCCGATGACCGGCAGTGACGCGCCGCTTGGTGTTTCGTGCCGCAGCGGCTTTCCTGCGTGCCATTGTCATCTGCCGCATCTGTAGCGCGTGCTGGGTTGAGCGATAGGGAGCAGTTTGCGCACTCTGACTGTTCATTTGCATCTGCATCTGCTGTGCATTACCGAGATTCACCGCACCGCAAAGCAATGTCAGAGATAGAAAGATCCATCTCAGCAGTAAGGCTGTTCGTTTCATGACGGTTGTTCTCCTTCAGCGACTTATCCCCGCTTGCCCTGCGCAATGCCGGTGCTTAGGCGGGAGTCATGGACAAAAAGGGCCCTGGGGAAAGACACAGCCGAGGGGAGCGCTTCCCAGAAAGTCACAGAGGAGGAGGATGGGAATGCGTGCCAGGGCATAACAATCGGGCCTCATGGCTTGCATCTCAAGCGGCGACTCTTCGGCCATAAAGAAGTTTTTAAACTGGCTAAGCGGTGAGGAGCTTTGTGACCCGACAAAATGTGATGTGAATCACACCGGTGTGTGAGTCTCGCCGGGGCTGTCACGGAAAGTGTCGCAGCAGCGCGGACTTAGGACGCTTCGTTAATATGTCACACGCACCTGTGGCTTCCGTCACAGACGAATTTGTTCCGTATTGGGAACATACGTCATCTTCCCGGTGCGGCAAGCCATCGCCGCAATGCAACAAGTTGTGCTGGAGAAGAAGTCGCCTCCTCCCCTTTGGTGCTGTTTCTGGGCCCATGAGTAGAAATAAATCAGTTTGTTTACGATTTGTTGAACCAGCGCATTGCCTGAATGCCCACATTGGCAAGACGCCAACCCCCGGTTCACGAATCTGCCCCAACAAACTCGATAGACCGCCTGTACGTGAGAAGAGCGTGTCAACCAGCGAGATTGCAAGAAGAACTTTGACAGATACGTCAGCTCGGGTCGGGAAGCGGTCCGCCGGGCTTTATGCGAACGTAAGGCTTTCTCCGGGAAGTGCCGAACTCATACGTCCGGAATTAGCTGTCGTTTCGAAGCGGTTGCAACTGTGCTGCAAGACACCAGGGGACACGAGGAACAGTGTCCTCGATTTGCGTGACGCCCCCTTACTTCGCGGACTAACGGCCCTGGAACAGGCCCATGTGGCGAGTGTCGCGAAGCCTCTCGAATACGGGCGCAGGGAACTGATTTTCGCTGAGGACCGTCCGGTAGAGGCGATATATCTGGTCGTCTCAGGCAGAGTAAAAACCAGTCAGGTGAACGGCTGTGGCAAAGAGATCATCTTCGCGGTGCATAAAGCCGGAGATGTGATTGATGGGTTTGGCTGGTTCCCTGGCCGGACTCACTCCATCAGTGCACGCGCCGTAGACAATTGTCGGGTTGTCGCATTCGACGTAAATCAGTTCGATCGCATCGCTGAAAAGATACCGGCACTTAGGCGTAACACAGTCGCAGTACTGACGGAACGCATTCGCATACTGCAGACTAGATTCCTTGATATGGCTACCGAGAAGGTTCCACAACGCTTGGCCAAGCTGCTGATCGAGTTCGTGCAACAAGATCTGGACGGCGAGAGTATCGACTTGTCATGCGAAGAATTGGCCCAGATGGCGGGTACGACAGTCTGGACAGTAAGCCGTCTTCTCTGCAGTTGGGCGGAACGCGGAATCATCGAACCGGAGAGTAAGTTCGTAGTGCTCGAGAATTTTGAGGCCTTGCTCGAGATTGCGAACGGCGCGTAGATCTCTCGCCGGCTGTTTGTCCCAGCTATCTACACCGAGGTCCGCTTTCTTCCTCCACTTGTACGCTCGTGCACAATGTTGGCGGCTACAGCTCACTCGGAATGACTTCGACTTGCGAGGTTCGTAGGAGGTGCTGCCGCATGGATACTGGCCAGATCAGTTCGAGCCATTTGCAACCAGCGCTCGGGTGCACCCGGTTGCTTACTTAGGATTTCGAAAGCCGAAGTGCTCTCGGCCTTGGCCTGCGCATATTGATGGTGGAGAAGAAGTGTGTGTCCCAGCCTCGCACGAGCAATTCCCACATTTAAGTGATCGGGCGAGAGAGTTTCCGCGTACATCGCGAGTGCCTCATGGAACAGTCGCTCCGCCATCCCATAGTCCTTGCGTTCCACATAGACTCCGGCAAGATTGGAAAGCGCGATGCCTATGTAGTAATGCTTGCCGTTGTAGACCGCACGGTAAATGTCGGTCATGCGAGTGAAGTCGGCTTGTGCTTCGTCGAGCTTCCCCTGTTGCTGCGCGATCTTGCCAAGTTCGTTGAGCGTCCCGGCTACACGTGGGTGTACGCTTCCATAGACCTGCTCTTCAATGGCAAGCGCCTGGCGCAACATCCCGGCAGCTTCGTCATTTTTTCTTTGCGATACCAGGGTGCGTCCCAGAATAGTCAGCGCCGAAGCAGTTGCCGGATGGCGGTTGCCATAAAACGACTGAGTTATGTCGAGGGCCTGGCGGTCGAGGCGCTCCGCTTCTACATAATGGCCCTCGTCGTACTGGATTGCCCCTAAATTAATCAGGTCGTCTGCGATGACGGGATGGCGGTCGCCATATAGTTGGCGGTCCATGCCCAGAACCCGTTGATTCAACGATTCGGAGATGTCGTAGTGTCCCAGGTAAAAATGCGAATTAGCCAATTCGGTCAGACTCTCCGCTAAGTCCGTGGTCGAGACTCCGGGAGAAGATTGCAGATGGACTGCCTCTTCTAATACATGGATGGCCTGGTCGTATGACCCGCGATCTTCCAGCACCTTGCCGAGCGCACTGGTGGTTCTGGCTACCGCCGGGTGGTTGGAGGGCAACCTGCGCCTCTGAATATCCAAACCATGTCGAATGAGGTGCTCGGCTTCGTCGTATTGTCCTTGCGCATCGCGGAGCAGGCCCAGCGTGATCACGGCTTCGGCTTCTTCGGCAGTGTCCGCGCCAAACATCGCTTGCCGTTCCTCGGCCGCTTGCCGCAGCAACTTGTCGGCCTGGTCGAGCTTTCCCAATTTCTGATAAATGCTTCCCAGATTCTCGTAGAGCTCCGATTGCAACTTGGGATCATTATTAAGGGTGCGCGCTTCAAGAACACCTCGATCGACTAGCGTCACAACCCGCAGTGAGTCTGATGGCCCACCAGCTTCGTCGCCGCCTTCAAAAAGCTTGAGCATGAATTTCTGGATTCGCTCGGTGCGAGCCGCTTCAGCAAGCGCGGAATTCTTTGCTTCAGCGAGACGGAAGGTGAAAAACGCTGCGATCGCGAATACAGCAAACAGTACGGCAGCGGCCATGGTAACGGGACGTCGATTGCGCGTCACAAACTTACCGAACTTATACCGTACGCTGTCGGGCCTGGCCTCTAGCGGCTCTCCTTTTAAGTAGTGATCGGCATCACGTACCAGCGCTTCGACGGAACGGTATCGGCGCATCTCATCTTTATGCATTGCCGTCAGGCAGAGCACGTCCAGCTCGCTCCACTGACTCCTGCTCAGCCCAGAGACACCGGGCACTGTGTTGATGAGACGCGCCACTGAGGAGGGCTTTCCAGGCTCATGTTCGGCGATGATGCTGGCCGCTTCAGCGGGGGTAAGATTCGATAGGTCGAAGGGCAGACGGCCCGCAAGTAGCTCGAACAGAATCACGCCGAGCGAGTAAACGTCGGTGTGAGTCCCAACCCGGTCGCCCCGAATCTGCTCCGGAGCGGCATAGGCAGGCGTCATCAGTCGCAACCCGGTCATCGTTTGGTTGATTGGGGTGTCAAGCGTCTCAAGCTGTTTGGCTATGCCAAAGTCAAGCAGGCGGATTGTGCCGTCCTCTTTTACCAGTACATTCGAGGGCTTGAGATCCCGATGAATAACCGCTTGCCCGTGGGCATGTTGTACTGCATCGCAAACTGCACGAAATAATCTGAGGCGCTCGGGTATCGAACTACTATGCCGGGTGCAGAATTCGGTTAGCGGCAATCCCTCGACATACTCCATGACGAACCAAGGGGTGCCGTCGGGAAGCACGTCGGCGTCGTACAGGCGTGCGATGGAAGGATGATTGAGTTGTGCCAGTGTCCGCTGCTCGCTGGCAAAACGTTCGCGGCGCGCGGGGGACAGCCAGGAATCGCGTAAAATCTTGATGGCAACAAGATTTTTCAGATCCTTTCTCTCGGCCAGATATACCGTTCCCATACCACCTTCACCGAGCAGTCGGATAACCCGGTACATCCCGAAGTCAGGGAACACTGTGTCCGGAGCGGAATAGGGAGCCAGCACCTGGCCGGCAATCTCGCCAACGCCATGTTCAAGTAAAGAGGAGGGCCGCGAGTCTTCCTTAATCATGCCCAGAACCTCCGACAGCAGAGTCGGTTCGTCAGAACACGCGGAATTCAGAAACTCTCGCTGTTCAGCCTGCGGCCGTTCCGTAGCTTGGTGGAACAATGCCTGGATACGCTGCCAGCGTGCGAGGTCCATTTTTCGTTCCTCCAACTTCCCAAGCTTTTACTTAAGAGCGTGGGCGAGCCATGCTTTGGCCGCTCTCCAATCCCGAAGAACCGTGGCTTCCGAGACACCAAGCAACGCAGCAGTTTCCGGTATATCCAGACCGCCAAAAAAACGGCACTCCACCATCAAAGCCTGTCTCGGTTCGATACGAGCGAGTTCTTCCAATGCGGCATCGAGTGCGAGCAGCTCTTTGCCGCTGGAGAGTGGATTCGGCAGAGACTCATCGAAAGTAATCATCTCTACGCCACCACTCCCGCGTTTATGGGCATTGCGGCGGCGAGCCGCCTCAACCAACAACTGACGCATGGCCCGTGCCGCGATCCTTTTGAAATGTAGCGGAGACGTGGAACCGACGTCCGAGGAGTTTGCCAGCTTCAGCCATGCCTCATTGACCAACGCAGTAGGAGTCAGGGTTACGCCGACGTCACCGCGCTTCACGCATGAAGCCAGCCTGCGCAATTCCTCGTAGGCGAAGCTGAACAGTTCGTCCAGTGCGGCGCGCGGGACTGCCGATACCGCACCGCCGGGAAGCACCCGCTCACGGCGCGCAGTCCGGCCATTTTGCGCAGAGTTCTCCGGCAGCATGACTCAGTTCCTGTTGTATCCGTAGTCAGGGGAGGGATTCTTCAGAGCGGGTATAGTCCCGCTATAAACTTCGGCCCAAGATCGCCGAATGCTACCACCTGTTGTTCCGTCCGACAACTGTCTTGATCAAAGAGCACTGTTAACGCCTCCGCTCGAGTCGTTACTGGCGCCAGCTAAAAAAGATCTCTCGCCGATGACGGTTTTCTTCTTACTTCTGCGCAATGTGAGATAGGAAGGCAATTCACTGAACGTTTGGGTGTGCGGTGGGGACTGCGCACCCAATTTTTCAAGCAATACAACTGCCGCGTCTATGAATTTCCGTCTGCATACGCAGGCTGGCCGTCGGGGAGACCTATGACTAAGAAGGGCAAAGTTTTAAGAGATCCGTACGCGGGGCCTGGCTTGCTAATGGTCGAAGGCCAGCAATACCGGTTCGGGCTGGAGGACGTTTGGAGGTCCGACGTTCCTCCAAAGCCAGGTTTGGCCGTTGAGGTCGAGTTCAATTCGCAAAGTGAGATCAGCAGTATCACCGCTGTCAGAGAAAGCGAGGTAAACGACCGTTCAGCAGGCATAGGGAAGAAGGATCGGGATGGCAAGGATCTTCTAAGGATGTTGGTCGAACAAATTGGATTTCCAGACCTGCTCGCAGTAAGTCTGCTCGTCATCTCCTGGTTTTTCATGACAGCGCTCTCGATTGAAGTCCCGCTGCTTGGAAAGCTTGACGCCACGATGTGGCAGACGCTCGGTTATCTCAACTCTGACGGCGTGCTCGAAAGCTTCGGGCGTCGCCAGGCGCCGAGTCCCGGGCTCTGGGGCCTGCTCGCTGTTTTGGCGATCGCCGGACTGTTTGTACATCGCTTCTGGAAAAACAAGCCCGCTCTTTGGGGAGGCTTAATGCCTCTGCTTTTCATGTTGCTGGTGGGAATTGAAGTTCGAAGCAACATTGAGACGTCGATTGCCTCGGCCACCGGTATTTACGCAAAACAAGCACAACAGGAATTCCTACGTGGAGTTTCTCTCGGGTCAGGAGCGTATGTCTCCTTACTTGTCAGTTCGTATTTCGCGATCCGCAGCACAATCCGTTACTTCGTAACCAACAAGACCGTAGACAAGCCGTTCGCGGCGACGCAACGCACGGCAGCGTGAAAAAGGGACCAAGCATACATTCGAAATTCACATGGGAGGAAGAATGACGAACACAACGAAAGCAGTTCTAAGGATGACAGTGACTGCGCTGGTGTTTAGTTCCATTACCGGCGTTGCTCAGAACGAGAGCATCTGGCAGAAAATCAAGAAGAACGCGAAGCAGCAGGGACAGGCCGCGGCTCAGCAAGGAGCGCAGCAGGCCCAGCAAGTTCAACAAAACGTCCAACAGCAGATTCCCGTGGTCGGCGGTCAGGGCAATCAAACACAGCAGCAGTCGCCGTGTGGCAGCCTTACCGGTGGTACTCCGGGCGGGCAACCGTATACCGGCGGCCCGGGCGGGGGAGCTGGATCATGCGGACCATCTTGCTTTGATGCAGGTCCGTTCTCGGCTGCGGTGACTCAGATGACAATGAGCCAACAGGGTTATTGGCACATCATCCGGATGAACCTGCAATTTCATAACGCGAGCAATCAGCCTTTGATTATCGCGTACCACGAGGGATCCATGGTGATGGTAGATAACCTTGGAAATACCTATCAAGCTGCGGGCGGCAATCCCGGAGCTGTACAAGGTATGGGAATAGACCGAGGCGCGCAAACCGACTCGCAGTTCGTTCTCGGTCCTGGCCAGACTGGTAACGCAATGTTCTCGGTTGCGCGCAGTCGTGGCAATGAGAGTGCCATTGGCACAGGCTTCGCCTACAACTTCACTATTGACGAGCTTCAGACGCAGAACGGAGCACAGGCCATTCAACTGCGGCAATACAACTTGAATTTTCCGTCGCTCGCGCCGGGATCGACTAACGCAGGATTCCCTGTAGGTAGCGGATCTTCGGTCGTATCAGGTGGTAGTGCAGCTACGACCGGAACCGGTAGAGGTGCCGCGTCGAGTTATGCCGGCGCAACAGCCGTGCCGACCGTAATGAATACTGGGGGGCAACCGTTAAGTGCCGGAGCGCCCGTAACAGGGGCGCCCGTCACCGCCGGTACATCCACCTCGACGACCGCAATCCGTTCAAGACGGCAGGTAGTCAATACGACTACAAAAGCCGCAGCGGTCGGAGGCACGGTGGCGCCTACGATGCCTGCAGCCGTGGGGACAGTAGCGCCAGCAGCGCCAGCTACCCGCGCGATTGTTTCCAATGCGAGTGCCAAGAGCGCGGTCACGCAGGCAAAGCCGGTGACGCCAGCGAAGCCGATTCCCGCCAAAGCTCCCGCCAGCAAGCAGCCAGCCAGCACGGCACCTGCTGCCGGAAAGTAAAGGTGATCGGGTACCGGCGCATGCATGAAACATGCGCCGGGATCTCTTTAGCTGCGATCACTCACTCTTAGGGTGCGCGTTACTTTTGCCGCAGGACTGCCGGTCTTGAAGAATCATGGCGCCTTGTCGCCCCATCTAGAATATGTGTGTGGCGGGCCACCGCTCCGAGCACATCTACCCAGACAAATTTCCGGTTTTCTTGGTGGACACCAGCGGATCGTGGCTTTGCGTCAGAGCTTTGTTCACATCGTCGAGCAGGGCGACACCGGCGGTCCCAGGGTCGGCGTTTGAGAATTCGGCATCGAGCAAGACGACCGGCATGGTTGGATTAATTTGCTTCAACAAGTCTCTGGCATTCTTCTGCAGTTCCGTTTGTGCCCCCACGATCACGACATTTGGGCCGGCTGCCTTGGCCAGAATTTTGGCATCTGAAAACATCCTCGCCGTTAACACACCGTATCCCGCGCGGCACAGCAGTTCTCGCAAGAACGCCAAGACATCGCCCGATTCATCAATACATAGGACGGTAGGCGATCCTCCGGCTTGTTCCGCTTTCACCTTGCGCCGGGTATAGCACGCCGCGATACCTTCAGTTTGCGACGGATGACTTTCGAACACGGTGTCGAGCGTCGTCATGCGCAGCGTCTTTCTCACGAACTCCGGAACGGAACAAAGCTTAAGGTCCCCTCCCCGCGAACGTGCGTGCGTCATCTGTCGGACCAGTGTGCCGATGCCACTGCTGTCGATAAAACCGACATCGGCGAGATCCACCACGACCAGGGATGTTTCTTGCATCGCTCTGTTGAGGTGATTGTGGAACAAAGCGGCTTCCTCGCCAGCGACAAACCGTCCCCGGCACTTGACGACGAGTACGTCGCCGACATACCGAGATTCGATTTCCAGTCGCATCCGCAAACCTCCATTCAGCGCAACGCCGTCAACCCGTCTCGCAATCAACACCGGCAAGTTGCATGGTCTGTTGACGCATAGCAACTGTCGTAGGCACAACATAAGAAAACTAGCTCACTGCAGACCATCCACTACATAGAGCTCAGACAGGATTCGAAAATAGTTGTAGGCATACGATTTGCGATCCGCACTGAAACGCGCGCCGCCGACAGTGATAATGCCGGCTGGATCGGACGGCGACAACGTCTTGATATCTTCCGTTCGCGACGAGTCAAGGAACGCACGATAAACTTTAGCGGGAATTCCTGGTCGGAGCACGAGAATGCTTTTGCCATCCGGTTCCCAGTCGATGACCTGGTCTCCCGCCTGCAGGGTGGCAGAAAACGGCTTTGGATCGCCTCCTTCAAGCGGGTACAACCAACGCTTTCGATCCGGGTCTGTGACGAGAAGAAACTTTCCATCCGCAGACGCCACAACCCCGACCGTGCCTTCCGGAGTAATTGCACGTGACTTCCCATCCGCCACATTCATAACGTACGATCGCGGCGCATGATTGGGTTCGGATGCGGTGAACACGACGGCCTGCGCCGACGGAACCCAGCGTACGCGAATATGTTCGAGCGCGTCGCTCGTTAGTTGGCGTGGCTGACCTGCCCCCGTTGGCAAAAGTTGTATCTGTGAGGGAGAACTGAGGCTCAGCGCGGCCACCCACTTTCCATCCGGCGAAAGCGACGGGAACGAACCGCTTCCCAGTCGTATCGCAGAAGACCCATCCATCCCGCGCATGAACACGGAATAGTTGCTGCCGACTCCTTCTCCACTCTCAAAAAACGTCAGGCTCTTCCCGTCTGGCGAAACGTCTCCCGTCAGGCTCCAGTCAAACCAGGAGAGGTCTCGCTCATTTTTCTCGCCCTCCCTCAAGCCCAGAATCCCAAACTGATTGGTTTCTACGGTCAGAAGCACTCGACCGTTTCGGGCGATGTCCTGCAGGGTCAGTACGCCGGGGACACGAACAACCAACCGCTCCCTGCCGGAGAGATCCATGGCGTACAACGCCCGCGAGGCGCCTTCTTTAGAAGCCGTGAACCAGACTTCTTTTCCGTTGGGAGTCCAAGCGAGTCCCTGAACAGTGACGTAGAAGCTTGACGAGGCCTTCCGATTGCCATCGCGGTCTATGACGACGACCCGGCCATCATCCCCGGTCGGGACGTGGTCGGCTATGGCAAGCATGTCTCCCTTCGGCGAAAAACGCAGATGGCTGACCCAGCCACGGGGACGATAGATGAGTTTGCCGATCGGAAACTCGAGTGTATTTCCCAGCGGTCCACCAATCTTTGCTACTGCAAGATCGGTACCGTCCGGAGTCCAATCGGCCCAATTGACTTCCTCGACTACTTCGCGCGGTGCGCCGCCGGCGAGAGGCACTCGCCCCAGCGTTCCTGCCGCTGTAAACGGCGACGCC
This sequence comes from Terriglobales bacterium, assembly GCA_051984555.1. Taxonomy (GTDB): domain Bacteria; phylum Acidobacteriota; class Terriglobia; order Terriglobales; family Acidobacteriaceae; genus Gp1-AA122. Next base: position 22,484 of record JBPYEW010000208.1, read on the forward strand.
TGATGCACGTTCATGCTCACCGCCAGTTCACCATTCACCGAGACCCCGAGCAGTTGTGTCTTCTCGAATCCGAGGGGGCGCGAGTCGGTGCTATCGAATCGCGTGGTGAACAGTTCCGTGGGCTTACCTTCCAGGGCAGCTCCATAAATTATGGTCTGACCATCCGGCGAGAACCGGGCAGCCAGGATGGTACCGCGGCGGAATGTCAAACGGTGAAAGTGAGGAATCGCAGCGACAGCGGAACCTTTACCGTATACAAAAGCTGCAGCCAGCAGCGCACAAACACCAAGGCCTAGCACCAGCGGTAGAATCCATCCTCGGCTTTTCGGCAACACGACCGGCTGTTGAGCGCCCGATGTGCCGGTTGACGAAAGATCCGTCAGGACTTCGAGATCGAACGCCACGTCACTCGATGAATGGAAGCGTTCCGCTGGATTTTTCTCCAGGCAGTGCCGCACAATACGCTCTACCGCGGGCGGCACATTGCGATTGGTCTCAGAAAGTTCCGGAGGCTCCTCTTTGAGGATCGCGCTCATAGTGTCGGCCGGCGTCTCGCCGTGAAAAGCGCGCTTACCCGAAATCATCTCGTAAAGGATGGCGCCGAGCGAAAAGATGTCAGATCGAGCGTCGGCCTGCTTCCCGCGAACCTGCTCGGGAGACATGTACCCCACGGTTCCCATGACAACCCCGGTTTCGGTGGCCACTTGCAGGGTCGCGGCCTCGGGGTGCGATGCCTTTTCGTCTACCGCGGTTAACTTGGCAAGACCGAAGTCGAGTATCTTTGCCCGGCCATCTTCGGTGAGGAATATGTTCTCCGGTTTGAGGTCGCGGTGAACGATCCCTTTTTCATGAGCTGCCGCCAGACCGCGCGCGATCTGCCCGGCATAGTCAACGGCCTTACGAATCGGAACGGGACCTCGTCGAAGGCGATCGCGCAGCGTTTCTCCGACAAGCAATTCCGAGACGATATACGGCGTTCCCCGATCTTCGCCCACGTCAAACACTGCCAGTAGGTTCGGATGATTCAAAGCCGCAGCCGCACGCGCTTCTTGGGTGAAGCGGTTCAGCCGATCCTTGTCACTGGAGAACGACGCCGGCAAAATTTTGATGGCAACATCGCGTGCCAGACGGGAGTCATGGGCACGGTACACTTCGCCCATGCCCCCAGCCCCGATTTGCTGGGAAAGGTGGTACGGGCCGATTTTGTCACCCGCCAAGATTGACATGGCTGTGCATTATACAGTTGGTACCAAACCAAGTAGTTGGAAGAGCTTATATATAAGGAGGGGTATATCTTCAGACTATTCCGGAGTGCCTCGGCCCCAATCGGACAAATAGGCCGGTGTTCCCGGGCACTCGGTTCGAGTTTGACTACAGAGGAGAAACGCCCTTGTGACCCGTCGTAGGAAGCTAAATAATCGCTCACACCTTAATGGCATGTTCGGCTGTCGGCGACAGCGTGACTACCTGCCACTGCCAGGCGATGTTCGCGCCGACTTAGGCCAGCAAGTCTCACGCTAAGCGGATACGGCTTCCGGTCGCTCTTGGGCCCTAATCTTCTTGGCTTCGTAACGCTCGATCAGTAGCTGATCGCCAACTTCAGTTCGGCTGCGGAAGATCGCGTGGCAGGGCAACTCGATCACGCTTTCCACCCGCCTCTTCGGCAAGATGACACAAAACGGCTTGATCATCTCCTTCACGCTCACTACTCGGAAGTCCTTGTCCACCATGACCACGTCAAACGAAAACAACATGCCGATGGTGTGAATCGAGTTGGCGGGCACAATCCACACCCCCGCGTCGGGCTTAAGGGACCTTCTCCCCAGAAGGCCTATCAGGCGCCCAAGAAACGAATCAGCTACGCGAACCTTGAACGCGAGAAAGGTCCCTTTGGTCTCGTTATAGACAAAGACTTCCCGTGATTTTCCGAACATATCCGCTCCTCCTGCGGACTCTTCCAATCAGGTTTAACGAGGCGCTTTTTTCTTCATGCGGTATACCAGCAACAGGAAGGTGCAAACGGCCAGGACTCCCGAAATTACTCTGATGAGCGTAACGTTATCCATACTCTTACCTCACTTGATTGATTTGAACTACCAAACTCGCCTACTTCAAAAATCGTCCCAAAAAATCAACCACGGCAATGATTGCCGGACCGACTACGACAACTCCCATAGCCGGGAAAATGAAGAACACCAGAGGCGGCACCAGCTTGATCGTGGTTTTTGCTGCCATCTCCTCGGCTTTCTGCCGTCGCTGCGTGCGTAAGGCATCGGAGAATGCGCCGAGTGATTTTGCAATTGGCGTCCCAAACCGGTCGGTCTGGATCAGCATCGCCACGAACGATCGCGCACTCTCGAAGTTGGCGCGTTGGGCGAAGCCTTGCCAGGCAGCATTCCGCTGTACTCCCGCTCGCTGTTCGAAATTGATGAGCAACAATTCCTCGCTCAGTTCAGGATGGCTCACTCGAAGTTCCTGCCCGACGCGTACGATGCCTTGGTCTAATCCAAGCCCCGCCTCGAGACAGATCGAGAGCAAATCCAATCCATCCGGAAGGCTCAGACGAAGACTCTCTCTCCTCTTATTGATGGCATAGGAAAGCCAAAAATCTGGCAGGAAGAAGCCGACAATCAAAGCGAGGATGAAAAATAAGACAGTGTTGGAATTCACCAGCAACGCCACCACGAGCCCCAGGATCGCAGGAGCCGCCAGCCTTGATCCCAGGAAAACATCGGCGTGAAACGGTTTTCGGTATCCGGCCAACATCAGCTTGCGCACGACTTCAGGGTCGGGCTCAGAGGCAAAGACTCGACGTAAGGCTGTGAAAGGCTTCGCCATCGAGTCGGCACTCACCGCCGAGCGCCACGCTCCCGGTGCCGGCCCGGTGGCCCGAACCTGCCGCGTCACTTCTTCGAGCAGTGCGCCTTGAGCTGACGACCGTCCCAGCACCAGCAGGAAAGTCACTGCTAGAGCGGTAAACACGCTTAATCCGAAAACAATCGTGAGCGCCATGTTTAGACCTTCACATCGATAATCTTGCGGATGACCAGGACTCCTAACAACATCAGACCCAACGCCCCGTACATCATCTTCAGACCAACCGGCGTACTGAACAGCGGCTTCTCGTACTCGTGATTGATTGCGCTGATCAGCGCGAACATAAAGAATGGAGCGGCACACAGGATCCAACCGGTAATCCGCCCTTGTGCCGTATAGATTCGTAGTTGTCCTTTCAACCGCGCGCGTTCTCGCATGACTGTTGATGTCTTATCGAGAATCTGAGCCAGGTTCCCGCCGGATTCTTTCTGCAGAAGGATCGCTGTGGCGAGGAAACGCATGTCGTCCAGGGGCATGCGTTCGACCAGGCCCATGATCGCGTCTCGAATAGGCAGCCCCAGGCTCTGTTCTTTATGCAGGGCGCGAAATTCCATTCCGACCGGGTCGGCGATTTCCCTGCCAACCATCTCCAGAACCGCTGCTATCGAGTGCCCCGCGCGTAATCCTCGCGCCATCAGGTCTACTGCCTCGGGCAGCAAGTTATCGAAGTCACGCCGCCGTTTCGCGCGCAGGACCATGAGAACCAGATAAGGAATACAGGCCGCTCCGAGACCTGCGAGGATCCCAATCGGCATATTGGAAGTAAAAATAAATACAATCCACCCGCCCAGCACTGCCGCTCCTATTGAGCACAGCACAACTGAACTTGCGCGCCAGTCTCTGCCGGCCTGGCTGATGAGTGTTTGGAGCGCTGGTGCCCATGGCATCTTGCCCAGAATTTCTTCCGGCAGCGTGGTTGGGCGAGCAGCCTCCTCTTTGAGGATCGTCGTGCGATCAGTCGTGCTTCCCGGCTTCTTTTCAATTTCCGCCAACTGCTGCGCGACTGCCTTCTCCATCGCAGTAGGCCGCAACAGATATGCGAGGACCGCGAACGAGAGGATCAGTACAAGCAGAAATAGAAGTACGATCGACATGTTTTGCCTCAGTTCCAGAGACTCGCTGATTGCTCGAAGAAATTAGCCGGTAGAGAGATTCCGGACGCCTTCAACTTGTCCGCAAACTTCGGGCGGATACCCGTAGCCGTGAATGCGCCCAAGGTACGGCCATCAGCACTGACGCCTTGTTTCTCGAACACGAACACGTCCTGCATGCTTACAATGTCGTCTTCCATGCCGGTGATTTCCGTAACGTGAGTCAGTCTCCGGCTGCCATCGGCAAAACGTGCGACCTGTAGAACCAGCGTCACGGCCGAGGCGATTTGTTTTCGGACTGCCTTCTCCGGCAAATTCAAATTCGCCATCATCGCCATCGTTTCCATGCGAGCGATCGCGTCGCGGGGACTATTGGCGTGAATCGTCGTCAAGGAACCGTCGTGGCCTGTATTCATGGCCTGCAGCATGTCGAGAGCTTCTTCCCCACGGACCTCACCCACGATGATCCGGTTCGGGCGCATACGCAGGCTGTTGATGACTAACTGTCTCTGCATGATGGCGCCTCGGCCTTCCACATTGGCCGGGCGGCATTCCAGTCGGACCACATGGCGCTGCTTCAATTGCAATTCAGCGGAATCTTCGATCGTGACGATTCGTTCTTTGTCGGAAATGTATCCCGACAACACATTCAGCAGGGTCGTCTTCCCCGCGCCGGTTCCCCCCGAGACCACGATGTTCAGCCGTGATTTCACGGCGCCTTTCAGCAATTCAAGCATCGGTTCCGTGAGCGTCTCGTTTGCTAAAACATCTTGTTCGCTGATTGGGACATGCCCAAAACGTCGGATTGACAGATGAGGGCCATCGATGGCCAAGGGTGGAATGATGACGTTCACGCGCGAACCATCCGCCAACCGCGCATCCACCATAGGCGACGATTCGTCGACGCGGCGTCCGACCGCTGAAACAATCTTGTCAATGATGTGCATCAGGTGGGCATTGTCCTTGAACATGATGCGGGTCTCTTCCAACACACCGCCGCGCTCGACAAACACTTCCTTATACCCATTGACCAGGATGTCGCTGATAGTCGGATCTTGCAGGAGAGGCTCGAGTGGACCCAAACCAAACACTTCGTCCAGAACCTCGAGAGCAAGCCGCTCTTTCTCCGGCCCACTCAAAGGCGTCTTTAGATTCGAGATGAGCTCTTGAATGACCGCAAATACCTGCCGGCGCGTGCGGTCGTCGCGCTGCGTGGCCACTCGCTCCAGGTCGACCTTGTTGAGCAGGTCGCGATGGATACCGGTTTTCAGATCCTGGTAAACGCGGAAATCCAGTCCGCCTCGCTTCTTAGTCTCTCCCGAAATAAGAGGATTAATCGGAATCGCGGTTGCCGCTACTTGATTGAAGTCACCCATAGTCCTGTCCCTCCTACCAACTGAACAGACCGCTAAGCAATCCATTGGTCTGCTTGCGCGGTACATCAGCACCCGGCTTTCTGCCGATCTCAGCAGCCCATTGCTCCAGGCTGCGAGTCACTTCGGAACTGGGGAGTTGTGCAATCGGGTCTCCTTCATGAATCGTTTTGACGACCTGCGGATAGTGATTGGGGATTCGCCAGAAGATCTTTTGTTCGATGGTCTTCTCGATTTGGGCATCGGTCACGACATTGTTCTTATGGTGCCGGTTTACGACGACGCGAACCTTGTCTCGTGCAATTTCCCTTTGCGCGAAATACTCGAACTGGCGCACGACGTTCCGCACAGCCGATACCTCCGCCACCGTAACCAGGTACAACTGGTCGCAATCGCGAATCACGGACAGATTTTCCTCATTCAGCGATGGCGGAAGATCGACCAGGATGAATTCGTACCGCTCCCGAAGAAATTCGAGGGTGTTGCTCAGAGCTCCCGGGGGCAAGCCCTCGCGGGTCGCGACGCTCCCTTCCGGCGCCGGAATCAGTTCAAGACCACTGGAATGCCTGACCAGGAAGCTCGCGAGGAAGTCGGCGTCCAGCCGGTCCGTGTTCTCCAGCAGTTCAAAAAAGTGATAGTGCGTCCTGATGAGCTTTAGATAGAGTGCCGCGTCTCCGAAATCGGGATGCAGATCGATCAATAGCGTGCTGCGCGACAATGACTTCGCCAGCAACGCGCCCATCTGCGTTGCCAGCGTCGTGACACCGCACCCGCCCTTCGCGCCCATGAACGCCAGGACCTGTCCGCGAGCCTGCTCCTGACGTTCTTTCCGGTGCGCCCCAATCCGCAACGCCGCGTTCGTTAATTGCTCACGATCGATTGGCTTCGTTAAATATTCGTTGCAGCCACAACGCATCGCTTCCAGAATCGCTTGTGATTGCGTTTGTGACGACACCGCAAAGATCGCCGCCTGGGGAATCCGAGACCGGATCCGCTCTGCCAGCTTCACGGCAGCGCGCCGGTTATTGTCAAAATCCAGCAGGCAAACATCCGGAGCCAGTGGTTCGAGTTGATCGATCCCGGAATCGGGATCCTGATCTCGTCGATCAATTTCGAGATTCGTGCGTACCCGAACCAACGATGTCGAGGAGGCATATAGATCAAGGAATCGAGCCGTCTCCTCGTCCAAGCCAATCCCGACGACCGCTAGAGGTTCGCCCGGGGGAACACTCTCGCGCACCGCTGGATTCGAAATCTCGCTCCCCAAAATCGCTTTCATTTGGTCGCCGCACCTTCTGTTACTTGCTTCGTTCCTGGGGCGTGCTTGTCGAAATCCTTGTTTTCCATAAACGGCACTGCCATCTTGGGCTGTTCTGCGGTCGGCGTCGCCGCCCGGACCGGATCAATGATGTGTGGCGTTACAAACACCAAGAGCTCATTGTTGGTCTTGTTGATGGATCGCGAGCGAAACAGCTGGCCCAAAACCGGGATATCGCCAATGCCTGGTACTTTGCTGAGCTGCGTAGTGGCCCGTTTATCAAGCAGCCCCGCGATGCCAAACGACTGCCCATCTTTCAGCTCAATTTCTGTTTCCGCGCGGCGGGTCGAGATAGCCGGAACGGTTCCACCACCCGGCAACGTGACAGCATTTGTGAAATCCAACGTGCTGACTTCAGGCGCGACATGCAGCCGCAACGTGTTGTCCTCCTGCACAACGCCCGTGAAGTCCAGCTTCACGCCAAATGGCTTGAAGAGAATGCTGATGGAACTGAATCCCGCTGAGGGCTGCACCACGGGGAACGGGAATTCTCCGCCGGCCAGGAAGGTCGCCTTTTGACCGCTGATTGCCATCAGATTTGGCTCAGCTAGGATTTGCAGGATATTGTTCGCCTGTAGCGCCTGAATCACCGTTCCAAGGTGAAGGTCCGGCCGAAATAGGAAAATATTGAGCGTCTGATTGATGGTGTAGTCTTTGATCTCGTATGGGAAATGCGGGAAGCCTCCGCCGAAGATATCGTTGATTTTTACTGCGTTCGTGCTTCCGAACTGCCCTGTTGTCGTTGACCCAATGTTGTTGCCCGCGCCCGTCGAGAAAATATTCACGCCAACCTGTGACAAGGCAGCGCGGTCGATCTCAGCGAACTTAACTTCCAGCAACACCTGCCGATCATGGAAAAGCGGTACTTGCACGGAATTAACGACGTCTTTCGAATAAACGCCGGCCATCTTGCCGAGAGCTTCTGCGATGTGTGGGCTCGATGCCGTCCCGGTGAGCAGCAACCGTGGGCCATCCGCCTCGACCTCCAGATGCTCCGTGGGATACGCTTTCTGTATCGCGTTGCGAAGCCCCGCGATATCAACATCGGCGATCACATCGAGCACCTGCGACTGCCCGCTCTTGCCCCAAAGAATCAGGCTGCTTCCCCCGGCGGCTTTGCCTTCCACCACTACCTGGGTTGGAGATGTCGCCATGGTTTCCACTGCGTCAGGATTGCTGGATAGCACGCGGGTCAGCGGTTCCTGCACATTGATCACGATCGACTTGCCGACGAGCACATGCACTGTCTCGCCTTCGGACGGCGCTGTCCCTGCGTGCTGGACGGCAACAGTCGGAGATGCTTCGGGCTGCGCCTGCGGCGGTTCATTCGCGGCCAACGCAAAAGCGGTAAGCGAAAGAATTACGATTGCGGTTTTAATCTTTGAGCTGGTCATTTTGTTTCCTGCTCCTGCTTGTCTCCGTTGAACTTGTTCACAGTTCGCTTGGTCCCTTGGATCACCTCCAGCACGTAGGTCGAGCTGCTGGGAACAATCGTGATGCGCTTGGTCGGCTTCTTCACGGGCGGCTCTGGAGGTTTGGCCGTAGCAATCAACTGGTCGACACGTGTGGGATGTAGCTCCACACTCTTCGTATCGGTGCCGTTGCGCAGCACAAATTGGATCGTGCCCTGCGTGCTTGCGAGCTGCAGCTTCTGCGAATCGTTTGGACTCAACAAAAGCGTGACTACATTCACTTCCTGCGGCTTGCCTTGGGGATCCGGCTCAATGGTCTGTCCCGCCGTGAGTACCTCGACGTCCTGCAGCACGGTTTGAGTCACGGATCCAGTGACCCCGGGGAGCGTGTAAGTTGCGAGAACATCAACGTGCGATCCCGGATACAAAAATCCGGCCACACCGACGATCTCGTTCGACCGCACCGCCGTGGCACGCATTCCGGGAGGAATTTTCGTGGCCAGGCCAATGCCTGAACCTTCGACTCCGAGATCGCGCTGGAGAATGGGTTGGCGCGATCCCATCGAGTGCAGTAGCGGATGACCGATCACCGCGTCAGTTTTGTTGAACGATCCGGTAAGCGGGAGATCTGTCGGCCAGTCGACCAGGACCACGTCTTTCGGCGAAAGTGCGACACCCGCGGGCAAGTCCGTTGAGGAGGCGACCACCTGGGTGATGGCGCGCGTTGCAAGACCAGCGCGCATGCGCCGGACCGCGAACAGTGTGACTGCTATCGCTAAGATAGCGGCCATGAGAAATGCGATCAAAATACGTCGTGCGTTCGTAAGTCACCTCCACAAAATCGCATTGCACACACAAAACAGAGTTCCCATCGCAATCGCCAGGCCAAACGGCACACGCAATGTTCCCGGGTTATCTATATTCAAGACGGGATGGGGACGCAGGCCGGACGTAAAGCGGTAATAGACAAGACTGAAAACGTTCCTGATGGTCCGGCGCATACTCTGGCCGAAGATGATGTAAACGATTGCGAGCAGCCCCCCGGCCAGCGCTGCTGCGATCAATATTGAGCCAGTCCGCTCTACCCCGGTCCAAGCGGCGACCGCTGACATCAACTTCACATCGCCGCCGCCCACCGCACGCATTGCAAAAAGAAGAGAGAAAATCAAACCTGTTATCGCAGCAGCGAAAAATCCGCTTTTTAGACCAGGCCAGCCAAACGCTGCGAATCGCAGCACCAGAGACCAGGCTATGGCCGGGTACGTCAACCGGTTGGGAATACGCCCGCTGCGGACATCCATGAGGGCTCCCATACAAGCCACGAGCACTGCGCCGATCAGGAAATACTTTTCAAGCATGAAAGTTTCAGTAAGAACCCCGGCGGGGGAGTTGCCGTGGGTTGTGAGTTGGCATACTGGTAGTCAACCCTGCCCGCCTATGTCGTGTAGGTGGTCAGAATGTTCGCGATATGCGCGAAGGCGGTATTGATGCCCGTGGCCAGATTGCCCATGCCCGCGGTAGCGGCGAAGGCGACCAGTGCCAGGAGCAGCAGGTATTCCACGAGCCCCTGACCCGCTTCATCCCGGTGCAAGCGGTTCAGTAACATCGCAACAAGAGTCGTCATTTGTCTTCTCCTTATATTGTTTGTGCCTGTCATCGCCGAGGCGCTGGGCACAGAGTGACGCCCTTACTAAGGCAGTTACCGTTCCAAAGTTGGCGTTGGTCTCACAGCGCAGTCACAACTGATCGAAGTGCTTTGCCCTCATGCATTGACGCGCAAAATCGATGAGGCTGCTGAACTCGCATACCCACACAACCACGCTGGACGCGGGCAAGCAGTACTTACGGCAACAACTCTGGTCGCGGTTGCGAATACTTTTGTTTACATCCCACGAAGGTGGTATGCGACAGGGACAGTTCATCCGCGCGGCATAACTGCGATTGGAACTCGAGAAGCCTTGCTGAGGCGCTACGGGCAGGAAGCTCCGTTTTGGACCATGGCAACAAAACGCCAGTCCAGGGCGGATTGCAGGGTTTTACAGGCGTGATATTCGCGCGCGAGATAATCCCCAACGGGATCGTACGTCATTGCACTCGCTGGAGTGTTCGGCCAAGAGCTGCGCACGTGATCCGCAAACGAAGGCTCGTAAAGAACCAGTTTGACAGGATGGGCCTCGAGATCAGCCAGCATCTGTCGTATTTGTTGCGGGGTGTGCATTCCAGGCTGGTAATACTCGTACCCGGATGGGCTATACGTTGCGGTCAGGTAGTAGTACGTCGATTCGTACGGATAAATCAAAATTTGATCGCCCACCCGCGTGTTGGCTTCGACGAACTCAGGTATATCATCTCGCGACTGCAACGTGATCGCTCCCCGACGGGTCACGACCGTAGTAGCGCTGTTCACTCGGAACAGCGAAAGAGCCGCGGTAAACAGCAATGACATTGTCAGGCAGAAACCTACGACCGGCGCAATCCGTCGAAAACCTCGGCTGCGGAGGTTTCGGCCATCCAACATCCAGGCGAGCACTATAAAGAAGATAGGCTGCAGGTAGACAAAATGTTCGTAGTCGCGGCGGACGAATACTGTGGATAGCAGAAGGCCGGCAATCGAAGCTGATACCAGGACGTAGTATTCCCAGTCCTGCCCAAACGGACTCTTCTCAACTCGCGAGGCAATCAGCCGCGGGAATAGAGCTAAAGCAAATAGCGGAACAATGGGCACCCAGATTCGCGGGCTAACGGCCAGCAATTTTAAAAGGCGTTCTCCTATCGAGCCAGACAGGAAAAGCGCCTGAGCGGCATGGTCGTTCACAGCCGTGGACCCGTATGGGACCTGGTTAGCAGCGGAATAGTGCTGCAGCGGCCAAAACCAACTGCCAAGCATGGCCAGGAGCGCGTGCTGAGATGCGAAATAAATGATTGCAATCAGGACCGGCCATACAAGACCCAAGATGATCGCGACAACATGCCGGCGCGATAACATGTTCTTCCTATCGCCGCGGAGAACGATGATGGCAAATCCCGCCACTAACCCGAGCAGTAGTCCGGCGCCTTTGGACTGCTCGAACATGCCGGTCAGGGAAACAAAAGAGGCCGCCCCGAATGCCCAAGTTATCTTCCGCGACTCGACAAATCGAACCGCGCCATAAAGTGCAATGCACGCCAACAGGGTGCTGTCCCAGTTGTGCACGACGATAAAACGCTGCGGCAGCGCTGTGACTGTTACCAGTCCGCTTATCAACAAGCTCGGTTGCCGGGCACACACGCGCCTTGCCAGCAAGTACGTCATAGGCGAGCACATCCCACCAATCAGAGCCACCGCCGTGTGCGCCACCAGCAACGAGTTCCCAAACCAGCGCAGTACGAGCGCATACAAGTAATAGGAACCCGGCGTAAAGAACGAGAAGAAATCCCTGTAGAGCACCTGCCCATCGAGGACTCGCTGTGCACCCTGCAAAATGATGCCCTCGTCAGGATCAACCCAGCTGTATTTCCGGAAGAGACAGAGATAGAGGAATGAAAGCGCAAAGATGCATAGCGCGATGTAAGCCTCTGACCGGGCGTTCGTCTTTGCCGAATCCGAGCAGTCTCGGGGAAATTCCAGGGTCGTCAACCGCTCTGTATATCCGACGACTTTCGTCTGGCAGCTCACCGGATCCGCGCTTCCTTTCTGCCTCCCTGCTGCGCAACAACATAAGGCGACAACCGCAAAGGGATCTCATCCGGCTCCAGAAGCCATACGCGACGGTCAGCATAGTAACGAAGCAATTCCTGGTTTTGATCGCTTCCCATATCTCGAGCCCAGATCACCTTCTGGCGATCGATATCCGCTCCGTTGTAGACCCATTCCCACAGCGCATTATGGTCAGGCCTATAACGCACGAGAATCAGAGCCGGCTCTGGAGCCGACTCAAGCTTCGCCTCGATCGCAGCTCTTTGCGGACCGATCGCAGCCCAAGTGCCCGGTTGCGCCGGAGCAGCTAAAATTCGAACCTGTAGCGGTACCATTGCAATCGCCATTACAGCAATCCCGCGAACCAGCGCCAGGCCCACTGGCCTCCCTTCCCATTTCCAGTGTTTAAGGTGCCGCAGACCTTGCACAACGATCCCAATCATGGCGGGCACGATCGGCGCAACATAGTGGATGTTGAAAAAAATGACTGCGGCCGATGCGATGAATCCCGCTCCTGCGAAGAAGAGTAGAGGTCGTATACGCCGATCGCGCACGACTCGTGGGAGAAAAAATAACGAGGGCGTCAGTAGCGGAGCGATATAGAAAGCCCAAATCAGAGCGGTTTTCGTTCCCATCTGCCGAAGGGCACCCGACACTCTCTGCGCGCGCTGGAATTCCGTCAGTTCCAGCCCATTGTAAAAATCACGGATCTCCTTGTGGGTGAAGGCGGGCTGGGGATACGCTCGCTGGCCATAGAAGTAACGGGCGATCGCGTAACGATCGCGATTGACTTGCTGCGGCATGCGGGTAGCGCTGCCCGTGACTCGCGAGAAGTAATAGCATGTCGCCGCGCAACAAATCGCAAGCACGAAGATCATCGGAATGGACAACCGAAACAGAGCTGTTGCTCTCAATTTAATCGTCCGCACGGCCAGGTACGCGAGCGCCGCCAAGCTCAGCACCAGGCCTTCATAGGGTCGCGTATTGGCCAGCATTGCAATCCCTATCGCCATCACCACGGCGTCTCGTGAACGTCGTTGCCGGAGTATCCGTGGTACGGCACCGAGCACCAGCGCGCCTGCGGTCGTGGCCAGCGCTCCTCCCCAATAAGCATTGTCCCAATAACTGAAAACGCCGAACCGGAAAACCGGTAACATGCCGCCCAACAGAGCCCATGTGGGTGGCAGCCACGCCTGAAGCATCCAGCAGATCGCCGCGCACATTACCCCGATGCTCAGCCACACTCCCCAAAAGGGATGTCCCCAGACAACTTGTCCGAAAGTCAGCGCAAAACCTTGCAACGGTGGATACATCGACGAATACGTCGGCTGGAAGATGACGTGAAACGTTTCCCAATGTATCCACATCGGATGAACCGGGTTCGCCAGACGTCCATGGGCAAACGTGTCCGCGGCCAACAGAAAACTGAATTCGTCATTGATAAACGGCTTAGGAATTGGCAACCATGGCAGAATTGCCAGCCGCAGTGCCAATGCAGAGACACCACAGACGGCAACGGCAAGCGAGCGCCGCTGTGCGATTTTCGCCAGCCACCGTTCGGCCGCCGTGAACCATATGGCACCGAGCTTTGGTCGCACTAGCGACACGAGCAGCGCCAATGATATGAGCAGAGCCTCGGGTGCGATATGTGCGAACATAGAAGCCTATCTAACTCACATCTCCCAGGCATTACCCGTTAGGAATACCCGACGATTCTCTTCATATGCATTTCCAGCCACTGCCCCGCGGATCGCAGTGAATAGGTAAGCGAAATCGTGTTCCACTCGTACTTCTTCTCCCAAAGGGATGAATTGCTCCACGCCGCGCGCAGTTTGCCCCAATAAAACTCGCGTGCTGCCGCAGCATTTGCAAAGCTAGTCGCCGCCTCGACAGCAAACTCCTCCGGAGGCCGATCAGGCAATCGATGCGCATAGCCATATTTCCATTGAATCTGCTTCACCGCGCAATCCCAGTAGGCACTCGCGATCGTTCGCTCCGCCTCGCGGCGCTGTGCAGGAACCGCTGACGGGTCGAAAAACTCCAGCGGCATGTCTGATCTGAGCCGAAACTCCGAACGAAAGGAGGCATACCCCACGAGGCCCAACACTAAAACAACAATCGCGGCAATCTCGTGTTTTCGATGGCTGCCCATGTCACTCTTCCTGGACCTTATCTGGGCTCAAACGTTGCGCTGCTTGCGGCAAATGCAACGTCTGCGTTCTGTTTTCTCCCGATCAGTAAGCTCGTTTTGTCCTGATACACGACTGTCCAGCTCGTATCTTTCTCCAGCCAGGACGCAACCGATTCTTGCGGCGGGACCAGTACGTACTCAATGTTGTATTTGCTTAAGACCACGTCAGGATGGTCCAGCCCAATAACGTCCAGATAGTCCTTAAGCACGCCTTTGTACTCGAAGATGTCAGCACGGCCGTCAATGAAGACTTTGACGCTCGGATCACGCCAGTTGAGGTAGCCTCCCCACATATATAGGTTCAGGACTCTCCCACCAGGAGGATGCTTCTCCAAATAATCAGCAGCCTGCACCGGGTACTGAGTGCTGACCCACTCCTGCAATTGAGCCTTCCTGGGCCAGAAGTGCACGATTCCGGCGATGATCAACACGATCACGACAGCATTGACGAACGGTGTATCCAGCTCGCGCCGATAGCTGGGAATACAATCGAAGCTTTTGGCTAGGACGGGAGCCAGAATGATCCCCGCCAGAAACAGGAACCGCGTGTAGGTTAGTCCGCTATAAAGAGCGAATGCGACCAACGCTATCTCTGCCAGGCGCCAACGTCGCGGCCGCAATAAGGAGCTGATGATGAGGACGAGTAGCACGCCGAGAACGAGTTTCCCGCGAAGATCGTGGAAGTTCACTGAAACCCATTCCGCAACGTGCTCGATGTTGAGCTTCTGCCGAAATGCGAGGTCAAAAGGATAGAGCACGAGTCGAGCGCCAAAGGGATTCACGAAAAGCGCGCCTACACTCGCGATCCAGCTGATCAGAACTCTCTTTCGTTGCGGCTTAGTCCAACGCTCAGCAACGACTAATCCCCATTCCCCGCTCAGCATCCCCGCCGCAGCAATCATCGAGAACACAACCATGCCCACTAGCCAGGAACCGTGCGTGTTTACCCACACACAGAAGAGAATGGGAAAAATCCAGAGCGGCGCATGACCCTTTTGCCGCAATCGTTGGAGAACAACCAGCAGGACTACCAGGTACGAGTATCCAAACAGAATGGTTCGCGGCCCAAACGAAACCGATCCAAGGAAAACCGCTGCACACACTGCTACGATCGATGCTTTATAGTGTCCCGTCTCCTGATACGACAGGTACACAACCCCGAGGAAGATCAAGGCCAGCGTCAGAATCGTGACCGCATTGATCCCACTAAGGCCCCCCAGTTTCCAGGCGAAGTAGTAAGGCATCTCTGCCAGCCACTCGTGATTCATCCAAGGTTCCCCGGGAACAGTAAATGAATATAGATCTGCACTCGGCAGGCGATGATTTTGGACGAGGTACTCTGCATTGTGCAGATGCCACCAGATATCAGGGTCGAGAATATTCTGCCGGCACATCGCGAACATCACCGTGAGGACGACCAATCCCAGCACGACCGGAAACGACACAACCCAGAACGCACATTCTCTCCAGCGGGCGCCGGACCAGTATCCGACACGCGACTCACTCCAATCTCGCGTTGTTGGTGCTGAGCTCATGCGACGCGAACTGCTACTCACGGCTGTTCTACAGTCGAACCATGTGGATGCAATTGCACAACCAAGCAACACGGAGGCCCGGAGGCATTTACGCGTGAAACGATAGAGTCCTTACGCGCAGGTATTCTCGTGGAACTAAGACACCGAAGTGACTGCTGACAAATGCAACACTCTACCTCGGGCTGTAATTCCTGATACTCACGTCATCTCGAGATAACAAGCATAGTGTCGAAGTGTATCCATTCGTATACTCTCGCTCTAAGTTGTGCTAACTGGTAATCACCGAGTGCCGTGATCAATGTCACAAATTTGTTCGTCGAGTGCATCACGCTCGTGCTACTTCTGCACACAGACGTGCTATTTACGTGCACGCAGCTAGAGTGAGATATTCACGTGTTCACCTCCTCCCGCTGTATCCACATGCAGCGTCAGTCGCGCTGATCGGCATGCGGTTCTTTCGTTGGCATATCTCCCCTGCAACAAGTCCCATGCCTCGCTTATGACTGCGAACTACGACAACAAAGAGGCCCAACCTAATGGCGGATATTCATGCCAGACGTATTTTGCTGGTTGATTCTGACGAGGCTTTCGGAGAAGTCTTACAAAAAGTATTAGGCAGTGATTACGTACTTCAACAATCAACCTGTTTAGAGCAAGCATCGACAGAACTCGCTGCGGCCGTTCCGGAAGCGATACTGATCAACTTCGATCCTTCGCCGGATAGCACTGGCGTTGGCGGCGCCAACGAATTGCTGCAGGCGGCATCCGATCGCGCGGTTGCGGTCCCGGTGATTGCATATAGCTGGAACGCGCACGGGGACAAGGCCCGCGAAGCATTTCGAACTGGCGTGTTCGACATGCTCGAGCAACCTCTCGACATCCAGCAACTCAACTTTGCCTTGGATCGTGCCTGCCGCCGCGTTGACCTCGCTCGTGAACTCGCTGAGACGCAGACCCTTCTTCGTACCACCCGGATCGACGGACTTGTGGGCAACAGCAAGCCCATGCGACTCGTCGATGAACTTGCCCGCAAGATCGCCGATGTCACGACAACTGTTTTGATTACGGGCGAGAGCGGCACGGGTAAGGGCGTCCTGGCGCAAGCCGTGCACCGCCTCAGTCCTCGATCCGCCAAGCCGTTCGTTGCGTTCTCAGTTTGCTCTTTTCCGGACTCCCTGATCGACGACGAACTCTTCGGCCACGAACGTGGGGCGTTCACCGGCGCCACGCAACCGCGCCGTGGGCGCTTCGAAGAAGCCAATGGCGGCACAATTTTCATCGACGAAATCGGCGATTTGGCTCTTCCCTTGCAAACCAAGTTACTGCGAGTACTGCAGGACCGAGTCGTGGAGCGTCTCGGTTCCAACGTGTCTCGCCCGATTGATGTTCGGGTAATCTGCGCCACTAACCGCAATCTGGAAAAGATGGTAGACGAAGGCACATTTCGACGAGACCTGTATTTCCGTATATCGGTGGTGAAGATCCCCATGCCGGCCCTGCGCGATCGAAAAGAGGACATCCCCCTGCTGGCCGAACATTTTCTCCGTTTGTTCTCACGTTCTCACAAGAAAGCGGCTCGTGCTTTCACCCCGGGGTTTATCAACGCGCTATCTCAGCATTCATGGCCGGGCAACGTTCGCGAGTTGCAGAACGTGATCGAACGCAGCGTGGTGCTTGCGAATGGCAACGAATACCTGGCGATCAGCGACCTGCCTGAAGAACTGCGAGGAGTCGCTCCAGCCGATTTGCCCCAGGGCTCGTTTCACGAATCCGTGCATGGCTTCAAGCGGGAGCTCGTTCGCATCGCTTTACGAAAGCATGGCGGCAACAAATCGAAAGCCGCACAGGATTTGGGAATCAGCCGCTGTTACCTGCACCGTTTGCTCAACCAGCTGGAAATTACGGGCTTCGAAACTGGCGACCGTGCTGATGAGGACTTGGATGAGCTCTCCGAACTGGAGCCATTCATCCCCGCCGTGCACGTAGCCTGAGGGAGTTTGTCGTGCGATCGACAACCAGACGCGGAGACTCAGGACAGTCACTCGTCGAGACTGTTTTGCTGGTCCCACTGCTCCTGACGCTTGTCCTGAATGCCATCAATTTCAGTTATTTTTTCCTAACCGCGCTGAACATCACATCGTCGGCGCGGAGTGGTGCGATGTACTCGATCACGGCGGATGCTACTCCTGCCGCTATACCTGCTCCGCCTGCAGGACCTGTGACCGTAACTAATTCGGTCAGCTATCTCGCATATCAGGACCTCACCGGCGCTGTATATTCTCCATCCACGAATGCCGGGGTACAGGTCTGTTCCCCCTCGGTGGGCATAGCGAATGCAGGTACGACGAATCAGAAATCGAGTTGCACTACGTTCGGCTCTGTTGGCGGCTTCCCGGCAGCCGTTCCAGATCCGGAACTGAACAGCAGCAACACGCTGCCGGCATTCTTATTGAACCGGGTCGACATCGCTTATCAGTTCAGCCCGCCGATCCCGCTGATGCCGTTCAACATCGTCGTGCTTGCGAGTCCAGCTTGCAGTTCGAGCGGAGGAGTTGTCAGTTGCACGTTCTACCGCCATTCCGTGATGAGGGTAATGCGATGAACGCGCATCCGTCGCGAATCGATCATTGCCGGATCAGCCGCGATGAACGGGGCCAAGGACAGGTTGAGTTTGCGCTCGTCATCGTGTTCTTGATGGTCTTGGTATTGGTATTTATCGAGATGATCACGCTGGTGCACACCTACAACGTTCTCGCCGACTCGGCCAAAGAAGGCGTCCGCTATGCGGTCGTTCACGGCAACAACAACTCCACCCCGAGTGGGCCGGTCTGTCCTTGCGGGGACATCGATGGCCCAGCAGCACCTCCCGGCACTGTCCCGGGCTACGGCAGCGGCTATGGCGTCGTTAAGACTTACGCCCAATACTCACTGCACGACATTACTGGTTTGAGTGTCACGGTCGCTTATCTCGATACCGCCAATCCTCCGGCGAATAAGACACCCAATCGTGTGCAGGTATTAATTGCGTATCCATACCATCCGTTTTTCAATCTCGGCTGGCCGACGGTAACCGTAAACGCCGCTGCCGAAGGGCGAATCATGAATTGAGGATCAACGGTCCATGAAGAGGAGAATGTGATGCCTCGTGCATATTTAAAATTCCGAAGGCGCGGCCATCGCTCTGGTGAATCCGGTCAGGCTTTATTGTTCGTGTTACTCATACTCGGAATCTTCCTCCTCGCTTCCCTGTGCTTCGCCTTTGATCTTTCGAACATGTGGTTCCACCGCCAGGCCGCCCAGACGGCAGCGGACGCATCTTGCACGGCAGGAGCGATGGATTTACTCGTCGATGCACAAGGCGGAGCTACCGGACATCAAGGGTTCACTCCGGGCACGAACTTTGATTGCAGCGCCACCGGAAATCCGTCTGCGCCCGTCTGCCAGTACGCAGCTATGAATGGATATGACAGCGCCAATGCGACTCCCGGGAATTTGGTCAGCGTCAGCTTCCCCGGCACGGTCCACGGAGTAACGACGCCTCCGGTTGGGGTTGCATCTACTCCGTTCATTCGGGTCGATGTTCTAGAGCATGTGCCGACGTTCTTCATGGGCTTGCTCAGCGGCAACCGAACCGCCGATGTACGTGCCTTCGCGACTTGTGGTCTGGAACTCGCTTCCGCCCCGATACCGATTATTGTTCTTGATCCGCAGAATCCCGTCGCAAGGTCAAATCCCAGCGCGCTGGATGTGCAGGGTACACCCGCAATCACAATTGTTGGCGGACCGACCAAAAGCATTCAGGTGAACTCAATGGATCCCGCTGCGACCAACGTGGGTGGCAGTGGAACGATTGATTTGAGCAAGGGAGGACCGAACAGCACCGGGAGCGACATCGGCATCTACGGCGGGCCCGCGGCTGCGCCGGGAGGATTCAAGGGCGGCACGACCGGCCACTGGGTCTCTCCCGCAGCGCCACTGAATGATCCATTCGCTCAATTGGCAGCGCCGGCAAATCCGAATCCCACCGCAACTGCGCCGCCGACGATAAGAACTGTGCTTCCGACTACCGCCGGCATTGTTTGTCCCGATACCCAATGTGCGGAGTACCAGCCCGGCTACTACCCATCAGGATTGTGCGTCGGAAAGAGCTCGGGATGCACTTGCATCGGAAGTTCGAATACTTGCACAGCCATCTTCGATCCCGGCGTGTACTACATCCGAGGCGATTTCACCGCAGACTCGAATTCCTGCCTCCGTCCTAGCGGCGCGGCAGATGTCGATCCGGTAGGAAACCCCTACGCCGGTGTCATGCTTTACCTGACTGGCGGCGGTAGCGTCAATGTAAATAACAATTCAGGCACGAAGTGTCCCACGCCGTTCAACACTGCCGGGTATCCCGGCACCAGCACACTGCAATATGGCGTCAAATGCACGGCTACGTCCCAGATCGATCCCCCCGGCTTGTTGCCGGACACTTTATCCGGCAACGTCATGCTGGCACCTTGCTACGGTACTTACGGCGATCCTCTCGGAGCGAGTGACCCTATTGGAATTCAGCGGGGCATGTTGCTGTTCCAGGACCGCTCCACACTGAGCGCAAATCCGAGTTGGGGCGGTGGTGGTTCGTTCCTGCTTGCCGGCACTATGTACTTCCATTCCTGCAATGGATCCGGCACGGGCATCAATTGTGGCGCGGCGGGAACTTATTACAACGACGTATTCACTCTGCAGGGTGGATCAGGGTCGACCACATACGTGCTGGGCGACATCATCGCCGACAACATTACCCTGGGTGGAAATTCAGCCATCACCATGAACTTGAATCCGACCAGGGCTTTCACGGTTCTGAAAGCGACACTCCTGCAATGACAACGGCCGCAAAGATCGGTCGGGCTCGGAAAAGACGCACTCGCAGGCGGAAGATACTTCCCGAGCAACGGGCGGCGTCGACACAGGTGCCGGTGCAGATTGATACTTCGTCAATCATCCGCGAGATCTCGTATGGCTACGCGCCCGGTCGGACTCTCGGTTTTTCACTGCTAGCGCATTACGGAGCCCTGTTACTGCTCATCGCAGTCGGGCGCAACCTCGTGTCGTCACCCACATTGATCATCAGGCCCAAACTCCAACCTGGCGAAACTGCCAAAATGCTCATCTTGCCATCCCTTGGTGGAGGAGCAGCGGGCCGAGGCCGCCCAGGCGGCGCAAAAGGGAACGGCGAATCAAGACCATCCTTGCTCCACGCACGTAGCCGGCGCGGATTCGCCTATCCCGGACCTCAGATCATCATCTCGAATCCGCCCAAAGCAGTTCTTGGTATTCAGACCATCTTGCAACCTCCGCTCAGGCTGGGTCGATTACGAAGCTATGTAGAGTTGCAGAATATCCTCCGGCCGATGCCGGTCATGCCTGCTCTGACGCCTGCTCGCATGCGCGTGAAGCATAGCCAACGTTCATCCCCCGAGCGCACTGCCCTGCCACCTTCGATACGACTGAACCTCCCTGTCACCTCGCATGATGACGTCGCCGCGATCGTGCAGACCAAACCACGTCTCCCTCGAGCAAAAATTCCGGAGGCGGTTGACGCTACTCAGTTGACCACCGGCGATCAGCGCACAGCCTTGCTCGTGTTGAACGCCGTTCCCCCACCACCTGAAGTGTCCGGGAGTGTTCCGCGTGCCGAAGCCCGTTCTCTCTTCGCCGTCTCTCCCGGTGACGCTACCATCATCGCCGATCCTTCGGCGGGGACCTCCAAAGAAGGAGAAGATTCCGGAACTCCCGGATCTGGAAACCGCGACAACAGCCGAACGGGTGATGCCTTCGCGGATGCGTCTTCCGGGAATGCCGGCCATAACTCGGGGCATAAGTCATCCGGAACCGGGAGGGGAGGCACGGATGGCGATGGCATCGGAACGGGTTTGAACATCATCTCCAGCGGCAATGGCAACGGTCGAGGACGCGCATCTGGTAACGGTGTAGGTGTGGAAAAAGGGACCGGACTAGGCAGCGGAACCGGCGCGGGTAGTGCTCCTGGAAGCGGCGGATTCTCGGGTATCACCATTCAAGGCGGGAGGTACGGAGGCAGCAACAATCTTGCAGGCTCCCCGAATGATCGTCGCCAGACTTCCTATAAGATGACCATCGTTTCAGCCGCCAATGGCGGGGGCGGTCTCCCGGATCTTGGCGTCTTCCGCAACGAGAAGGTCTACACGGTGTACTTGGACATGCGCGCCAGCGACGATGACCCCGCCCCTTCGTGGACGCTGGAGTATGCTGTGCTGCAACCGTCTGACGTTGCTCAGAAAATCCACGGCACGCCTACTGCCCCGTACGCTACGCTCAAGGAATTACCTCAACTGCCCCCTGAATTGCTCCGCAAGTGTGCCCGGACTCTGACAATCGCCTCAGCAATTCTCGATACAACGGGGAAGCTCCAGGCACTTTCTGTTGCCAGGAGTGCTGATGACCAGATCGTAGCTCCATTAATGGAAGCCTTGAGGAACTGGATTTTCGAGCCTGCCAGGATTGAGGGTCAACCAGTGGCGTTGAAGATCCTCTTGGGAATCCGCTTTGCAAATTGAAATGTGAGAATGAGTTGTTCGCTCTTTGGTCGTATCTACCTATTCCATGACTTCTCCCGGCTTCGGCCCGCAATTGAAGCAATCCTCCGCCAACGGGTACGCACCTATACAGCGTATTGTTCGCTCGCGCTGGACATTTATCGTCCTCCAAACGCTGGACTTGATAACCACCCTTGCCGCGTTCCGCGCGGGTGCATTCGAAATAAACCCGCTGGTCGCACACCTGACGGTCTATTTCGGACGCCTGGGAGGGTTGATCGTGAGCAAAGCTGCCGCTGTGCTGATCGCGCTTGGAGTACGGCGGCTGCTGTGGGTCGTCAACATCTTCTATATATGTGTCGTCTGTTGGAACATCATCGTCCTCGTGTTGCTATACCTGAGACTCCCAGTGCCTGGAAACAACTGAACGTGCCTGTTCGTCCAGGTTCATAGGACGGTGATCTTTTCCTCTACCCCCCATCCCGCTCGCCAAATGACGTTTAAAACCGTGCAAATCCACAACCCGCACCAAGACAGATAACGTCACATCGCCTCCCAATCGGCCTATCATCACAGAAACCAACCACAACGGAGTGAACTATGGCAGCCAATCAGGTGGTGCTCTACTTCGACAAGCAGGAGGATGCTTTGCGGTTCACGCTGGCTGCCAGTTCGGTGATGTCAGCCGAAGGCACGCTTAACAACAGCAGGGCTGCGATTCAAGCGGCGGAAGGCATCTGCAGGGCAACGCGCATTACCGCAGAAGGGGCGCTGAATAATAAGGCCAAGGGGGAACAATAGTAATGATGATCAGGAGAGCTGCTCTGCAAATCGGGATCCCCGTCCTCTTAGCCATCATTGGCTGGAATGCCTATCTGGCCATCCACCATCTTCGGCAAAATCGACAAACCGCAGCTCTGATCGTCGAATCCTCCACGATCCAGGCCAACATATCTTCGGTTCTGCACGATTTGACGGATATGGAAGCCAGCCAGCGGGGGTACCTGCTCGCGGGGAACACTTCCTATTTACAGCCTTTTACGGACGCAAAGGCCAGGATCGGCAAGGATTTTGCGGATCTTCGTGGCGGGCTCGCGACACGTGGTCCGAATGAACAGGCGCTCGAATCCCACTTGGAGTCTTTGGCAACCTCGAGGCAGTCGGAAATGGAGCGTGGGATCGATCTGCGCGAGCGCGGCTATCGGCATCGGGCATTCAAGCTCATCGACACCGACGAAGGCAAGGACTACATGGACGAAATCCGCCGCGTAGCATCGGCGTTGACCTCGCTGGAGAACAGCCGATTTGTAACCCTGTCAAGCACCAACGATAGCCAATTCAAGAAGATCCTTTCAGTCACTCTGATGGCAAATGCCGGTTTGTTCATTCTGACAGGATGTCTATGCCTGCTGATTCGCCACGGCTATCGCCGCCTCGAACAAGAGGCGTCCCGAAGCAGACGGGAGTTGGCGTCGCGGGACTTACAGCTCACAAAACTCACCTCTGCGCTTTCCGGCCAGGCTCGTTCGGAAATTGTCGCCATCAATACAACTTCCCGCTTGTTGCTCGATAACTACGGAGGCTTCTTGCCCCGCCAAGGCCATGAATATGCTGAGCAGATGAATCAGGCGGCAATAGAGATCGAGCGGCTTCGCCAGGATCTGGTAGGAAGTCTCGCATTCCAATCGGGCGGACACGCAGCGTAATCACCGCTCGAACACCGCGGCTTGCTTGCTTATTTCACTGACCGTCCGAGGAGCCTTGTGACATGGCAGATGATCCCGAGGACTCGCGGATCCACATCGTCTCTTGACTCGGTTGCCCTCTGTAGAACTGTACTGATGGTCCGGAGTGCATCTACTTCTTTGCGCAGGCGCGCATTATTGTTTTCCTTTTCCCGAATAAAACTCTGATGTAGATCACGGAAGGATGCAAAAGCGCGCTCGAACGTACTCTGCACGTCACGAATTTTTCCCGCGGCCATTGGCGAAGAGGTGAGATCGCCATCCTCTACTGCGGTATCCATCAGTGCGTCAACCGGAAGCGGCGACAGAAATTCCACGCCAAAGCAAAATCCATTGCGATTGCGAACGATACCGGTAACTCGGGCGTTTGACGAGATGGCGAACTCGATCTGAACACGATCGTTAAGATTAAAAGGAATACCGGCACATAGCGACATGCCCCTCT
>JBPYEW010000209.1:0-16030 GCA_051984555.1 Terriglobales bacterium
TTCTGCAAAATCGGTAGCACTGCTGCATTGACGGGAACCGTAAGCGTATCGCCGGGATAAGTTGTGTTGTCGATACCAAGACGTTCTTCCGGGGTGGGGACTGGGAAGACCTGCGTCGTGCCCAATATCTGGCGAAATCCCTGGTATTCGCCGAAGTAAAAAGTGCGGTTGCGGCCATCATAGATACCGGGAATAACGATTGGCCCGCCGTTCGTGAAGCCAAATTCATTGCGGATAAAGGGTGGGATGCGGCGCGGATTGACAGCGCTGCGATGGTCAAAGTAATTGCGTGCGTCGAATGCGGCGTTGCGGACAAATTCGAAGACACTGCCGTGAATGGCATTTGCCCCCGAACTGCTGACGACATTGGTATAACTTGCGCCACCGTGGCCGATTTCGGGAGGCATGACGCCTGAATTTGATTGCACTTCCTGAATTGCATCCACATTGAAGTTTGAAAACGTCGCCCCACCCATCTCGGCGTCGGTGGTATCGGCGCCATCCAGAGCAAAGACTGTCGCCGTTCCTCGCTGGCCATTGACGGCAAACTGCTGGGTGAAGTTGGCGGCACCATTGGTGTCAGTCATCGTTCCTGCGGCAAGCAGGAGCAGCTTGCTGAAATCGCGCACATTGAGGGGAAGCCCGGAAACCTCGCCGCTCGACAGACGCTCTCCGCCACTTGACTGAGCGGCTTGAGCACTTTCGATCAATCTGGCAGTCGGTCCATCACCTGATAACTGGATTGCATCCGTGCTGGTTTGCCCCGACGACAGAGAAACGGGTGCGGTCGACGTCCAGGTTCGCGAGTCCTTGCTTACAGCAAAGTCGTACCTGCCCGGAGGGATATTGGTGAGGGCGAATGTACCATCGGTGGAGGTCGTAGCCACAAAGCGAGCATCTCCCGCGTGAATCGCAACGGTTGCTTTAGCGATCGGAGTGCCTTGAGGGTCGCGTACCACGGCAATCCACGAGGCAGGGGCCAATCCGATCGCAAGCGGAACAATCAGGAGAGCGAAGGCCAGAAGAACAACATATCGATATCGGAGCAGGCACATGTGAGGACAGGAAGGATTATACGGAAGCGGGAGGATCTGTCAGTGTTCAGGGTCACAAAAAAGAAAGAGGCCAAGGCGCTTTGCCTTGGCCATCATGTTGGGCCTCGAGGTTCAAAGAACAATCATCAACGTGGCGCAGGTCCACCCGCTCAAAACCTAAACATGATTCCCATACGGATACGGGTAAAGACGCTACGCTGTTCCCTTTGTTCTTCGGCCAACTCCGCGTTATTGGGATCGGTGATTGTCGTGTGGAAAAGAGTAGTGCTTACTGATTGGTAGAAGTAAAAGTGCCGGTCTTTCAAAGGAGAGGGATATATGAACTCCAGAGAAGGACCTTGGGTGGCATTAAAGTGATCGGACCCTGGCAGTTTATAGAAGCAACTCAGGCGAAAACTCGCGGAGTTCCGAAAGAAATCCTTACCGCCGCCAAAGTAAGGCGCCCAGGCTCCCTTGGTGTAATTTGTGGTTGATGTCTCCGACCATCCGGCACCACCTCCGAGATACCATCTTGCTGGAAGCCGATAAGAGAAATAAGACCGGAACGATCGCGTATGTCCCTTGGTGTTGTTCAGAGTTTCGTCATCGGTTTTTCGCGCCGTGTCGTACGTGAAGTCGCTCTGGAACAAAAAGAACCTGCCTTCGAACCTCGTCCCCACAGTTCCCGATGCTGACACAGGCTGGAAGCCGCCACTGTTGAGGCTGAGCGTGGGTATGATCACAAAATGGGGCCGCTGATCGAAGGTGATTTCATTTTCTTGTGCAAAGGTTGGGATTGTACAGGCCAGGAATACAGCCGCAAGAATTCGAATGCTCACCGGAAAACTCCTTGCGAGGCGTTTCGATCGTTCGCTGTCTTCCGGTAAGAACAGCCGAGTCAATCGCAGACACGCAGTCCAGGAATCGTTATCGATTAAACGAGCTATTTCATTCGTGGACTCAGTTGCGTAAACGCCCGTCTTGCTTGATTGAGCTACTGATTACTTTCTAGTCGTGAGTGCATAGGGCGGCAAGATAACGAGGGGTCGTAGCAGCTGCGATTCTCCCGAAGTGGGGCGAAGTTGCAGTATTGCAATAAAAGCATTGTGCTTTTTGTGGGCGCGCGTTCGATGAGATTGCGATTTTGCAAACACCCGAAAAGATGAATGTATCCAGTTAGGTGTGGTTACGAACCTAGTCGGGCAAAACCGCCATTCAGGGCATTCGGTGCACAGTGTTCTATGCAGTGAAAAAGGCCGGTGCATGGCAGCCGGCCTGGATTCCAAGAAGGACTTCAATTTGAGAGCAGATCTGTAAAGGGCCCTACTGGATCTCCTCCATCCAAATCATTTGGTTTGCGGAACTGTAGCCCATGTCGAGCTCGATCAGAATCATCTTGGAAGGGGCAATAGCGTACGCTCGTAAATCCTTCCCCGAGGGGAGAATGAACAGCGAGTAAACATCGTTGAGTAGCGCGCCGGAACTGCTCATTTCCCACTCGGTTTTCGTTAAGGTGATCGTATCTAACCAGCCCACCCAAGGCGTCCCTCCATTTAAGGCGTAAGGCATTGTCCATCCGGTGCCGTAATTCTGCCAGTCGGCCCCGACGAAGTTAACGGCATAGCGTGTGTCGTCGGGCGCGCCCGTGGACAGAGACTCCTGGAAGGCTTCGCCAAAAATAGAAGTTGTCATGGAGTCCATAAAGAGAATGAGCTTGCCCGGAGCGATCATGTAGAAAGTGGCATATTGTTGCATTGCAGAATTGGTCGAAGTCCCAGGACAAGCGAAGTACAGACGACCGCGGTTATAGGGAGCATTGCTGGCGGCAATATCGTAGGTGCCGGTGAAGATGTCCCACTTCAGCTGTGATACTTGGGCAGAGGAGGACGTGTCCCGCATATCGAGCAGCCCACTTGAAAGCCCGCCGCTTCCATCACTGGAGAAGTGCCCGACTTCGAGGAACTGCGTGCCGGAAAGATAAAACACGAACGGACCAGTCAGACTGGCTAGCGTGAGAGGTGGAGAAACAGTTCGGCGTTCTGCCCAGCCGTCCAAGATCATGCCGCTCGATGTGGGAGTGACACTATCAGTGGCTGCAAGCAGTAAGCGGTTGGAAGAAATTACGGCGAACTGGAATTGCGAAGTCGCCCCGGCGGTAGTGAGGGTTAGCGTGCCACGCCCGGAGGTGGTGTTGAAGTTATAAGTCCCTGTGCTGTTACCGTCGCGTGCCGCACCATCATCGTATGTTGTCGTACCCGAGACCGTGAGATCTGGATGCAACGTGAGTATGCCGCCAATGGCGTATGCACTCGAGACCTGAGACTGATTGACATAGCCGAAATTGGTTCCATGGAGAAGGAAACCATAGTCTCCTTGCAGGGCGGTGCTGTCAAAGGCGGTGGGATCTTGTTTCTCTACGGTGCCGGTGAACACGCCCATCGGCCCACTCGACACAGCATATGCGCGAGTGTCGGAAACCAGCATCAGCGATATAGGTTGCGTCAGCGCCTGGTTTCCGGGAGCGCGATAGGTGATGCTGGCTAGTACTCGTCCGTCCGCATGGGCGGTGTATGACCCGGTAATTGGTTGGTCTGTAAGGCTGCCGGCAGACGTGGACACATCGATGCTTCCGGTCAAGTTGCCATGGCCATCCGCAAGCAGGGTTCCGAACGCCGAGGACATGTACTGGGAATCATGGAACGAAAAAGCGTACTGGCCGTTGAGCCGGGTGTTGGGATCGACTGGAGGATCGGCTAGGGTGACAATCGCATAGGCAGTCTTCGGTGTCGCCGCAGAACTGTAATACGCAGTCACGACCACAGCGCGCGAGTCTGGCGGATCGAACGGAGCAATGTAAGTACCATCGGGCTTGACAACGCCGTCAGTCAGCACGTGTCCATAGGAACCACCATAGGTCCCCGCACCCCAGAAGACTCCTGGTGGCACGACCGGAGTGCCGCTGAAACTGACGGCAGCGGAAAAGACCTGCGTGGCACCCGGTTCGAGCGTGGCGGAGGATGGTGTCACCACAACAGTGGGTGCATTGGGGTCGGAGTTACCGATGATCGTAACGTCCTTACTCAATGACTTTCCATTTGACTTCAACGTGGCGGCCAAATGAACCGGTGCTGCCGGAATTGTGGCTGGAGCGATGTAATTGCCCGATACACGCGTATAGTCAAGCGCGATCGCACCGCCCGAGGGTGTCCCCATTTCGGCGCCGTTCACAGACCAGGTGACGTCGCGGGGACCATACGTATCAAAGAACAGCTGGATAGGTGCGCTGCCGGCCGTCTCGACGGATGAGGCGACTTGCAGGTTATACAACTGTGCGGCCCACTGCAGGGTGATCGCTGCTGAAGCGGTCTTCGTAGTGTCCGCATTCGCAGTCGCGCGAACCCGGATGGGCTCAGCGGGAAGCAGCATCGGTGCAGTGTACAAGCCGGATGATGAGATTTTTCCATACTGACCATCGAAATCTGCGGCCTGTCCGTTGACGTCCCAGGTCACACTCGTGTTCGCGCTGTTCTGCACCGCCGCGGTGAACTGGAACTGGTTGGCGCCGGCATCGTGGTAACCAGTCGTTTGAACTGTTGCGGTGGCAGCTGAAATGGTGATGCTGACGGCGGGCGGTGGAGGGGTGTAAGTAGAAGTAGGGCTGTTACCACCACAACCGACCAGTCCGAGAACGCAGAGACAAGCAACCAGAGATGCAAGTGCAGTTTTCATAGGTGAGCCTCGCGATTTTCAGGCAGACTGCGATTTCAGGCAGCAAGGGGGAGTCTTGGCGGTCGCCTTAACGATGGCACCCCGCTCCGTGGCCAGGAAAGTACCTGAATCACAGGGCGGGGTGATTGGTTCCCGAAAATGGCTCTGGGCGCTGGCTTTCGCGCCGAATACGACTATCTCGTTGGGGCTGGCTGTGTGTTTGGTTGAGGAGAAGCTGCCGGCGGGTTGGAGAAATCAACCTTGGGAACCTCTCGCGATCCCTCAGAGGCGGCGAAATAGGCTTCGTTCGCTTTGAATCCTGCCCAGGCAGCGAAGATATTGTGCGGGAACTGCTGCAGGTAAGTGTTGTAATCCTGCAGAGTGTCGTTGTAACGGCGTCGCTCGACGGCGATGCGATTTTCCGTGCCAGCGAGTTCGTCCTGCAAACGCATGAAATTCTCGTTGGATTTCAGCTGGGGATAGTTCTCCACGATGGCGAGCAAGCGACCGAGAGCGCCGTCGAGTTGCTGGTTGGCAGCGATCTTGGCCTGCGGTCCCTGGGCGGAAAGCAACGAGGAACGGGCCTTGGCGATGTCGCCGAACACGGTCTGCTCCTGCTGGGCATAGCCTTTCACGGTCTGCACCAGATTAGGGATCAGGTCGGCACGGCGCTGCAAAACGATATCGACCTGGGACCATGCAGCCTTCACGGCTTCGTTTTTGGTAACGAGCGTATTGCGGACGCCGACATACTGCCCTCCGAATACCAGGGCGATGATAATTAGGAGGACGACAATACCTATCAATGCCTTGCCCATAAGGTTCTCCTGGGATGAAATGACTACGGTACAGGCTGGCTCGATCTGTTCTGATCAAGCATTTTATCCACAGCCGCCGCTACCTGCTCGATTGTGTTGAGGTAGGCGGCGAACAGCGCTTCCACATCGGTCTTGTTGATATCCGCTTTGCGTTCACGCGCATCAAGCACCTGATTGATGGCAGCGGGATCAAAGCCTACAAGGCGCGCCAGTGCCTGCAACGCCTCGCGCCTATGCGAGTCGGGCGTTTCACCCAACGCGATCAAGGCATGCCGGAAAAGCGTAGAAAACGACGGCACCGATTCGAGCAGCAGCTTTTTCAAGTGCCGCTTGCTCCGGTTGATCAGCACGCGTTGGCGCAACAGGAGGAGCTTCTCCCGTATCTCATACTCCACCTGGACACGGTGGAGTTGCATCGGGATCTCGAGATCTTTCAGCACGTCGTCACCGAACAGAACTCGGTATTGACGGCGCATATCGAGGAATTCGATTGCGAAAACATCGGTTGAGCGCTCGAGTTCCTCCCTGGTCATAAACAGCGGTAAAGAATCCTGCCGCCGGTTCCACCAATGGATCACGGGCGCCACGGCTTGTAGTGAAGGGAACGAGGTGTTCCGCAGAATGCAGAGCAGATTGACGTCCGAGAGTTCAGGATCGAACTCGCCAGAGGCGGCCGAGCCGTAGAGAACGACGGATTGCAAGTTGCCCCCCGCGGCGTTTTGTAGACGTTGGACAAATTCGTCAATTCGGCTGTTTGGTGCCATTTGGGTCATCGTAGTCTACCAACTGCTGCTCGCGCCTCCGCCACCGGAACTTCCTCCGCCGAAGCCTCCGAAGCCGCCGCCTCCACCGAAACCTCCGCCACCCCATCCTCCACCGCCGAAGCCGCCTCCACGATACCCGCGGCCGCCGAATACTTGCGAGAACAAGAGCCAGAACAGAACGCTGCGCAGAGGAGTGAACAGAACGATAAGAATGACGACTGCAATAAGGAGGACGCCTCCCAGAGACAGGCCACCTGTGTCGGAAGTTGGTTCGGGGCTGGGGGGCGATTGTACATTTGTAAGCTGAACCCCGGCGTCGGCTGCGATGGTATTGGCTACCCTCATCGTGACCAGCGAAAGCGCGCTACTGTAGTTCCCATCCCGCAGCAGCGGAACAGCCTCTCTTTGAAATCCGCCGACCTCGCCATCGGGCAATATAGGCTCAAGGCCGTAGCCGACCTCGATTCGCGCTCGATGGTCACGAATCGCGTACAGAATCAGCACTCCGCGATCGCTGGCTTTAGCCCCGACCCCCCATTTTTTGAAAAGGTCGACCGCGTATGTCTCGATATCGGAGCCGTCGAGAGAGTTGATGGTCACTATCGCGATCTGCGCGTGTGCCTTCTGATCGACCTGTGTGCACACGTTCTCAAGCTGGTCGGTGGTATTCGAATCGAGAACGTGTGCGTAGTCGTTTACATATCCGGTTGGTTTGAGCTCTGAGGTGGACTCGGCCAAAAGCACTGTGCCGGTAAAGCACAGGAAGGCAATTACCAGAAAGGCTTTCAGCCGCTTGCACACACATAAAATTGTACAAGACTGATGGGCGATGAGAGTTGCGGGGCAGGTGCGCCGGAGTCCCGGGGGCGTGTCCGGACTCTCGATGGTTGCACGGGGACGCGTCCATTCGGACATCGTGCCGCGGGCGAGTTATCAGGGCGATGGATGTCCGTATGCTCACGCCGGATGAACTGACGTTCCGCATGGCTTCTGATGTTCCTGTGTTATTTTCGGGTCAAGAAGATGAAGCGCATCGTCGCGAAGTCTCTGGCCGGCCGGGTTGTGAATTTTTATTCAGGAGTCAGAAAGTGCTGCGACCAGGAATACTCAGGCGAATCCTGCAATGGATGTGTCCCCACCGTTTCTCATGGCCTCACAGCGGTGTCCATGGTAAGGACTACCAGGTATGCCTGCTATGCGGCACTGCTTATGAATATGATTGGGTTCAAATGCGCCGCACGGGGCGTGTGGTGAGCGGCGAGGGATTATTCAACCAGCGCTGAAAAGGCACCTCGTCTGTTGCGAGGGGTTCCTCGGAAAAGAAAAAACCGCAGCAAAAAGCTGCGGCTGTAGCCAATTCGGTGATGGCGGTTATTCTTCGGCTTTGGTCTGCTGGAGAGCGATCGATTGCCAACGGCCATCTTTCTTGACCACTACCCGGGTGAAAAGTTGCAGTCCGCTGGCGTCCTTGCCGCCGATTGTTCCTTTCACGTTGGATTTGCCGGTGATTACCGCTGTATCGCCGTAGACCCGGACTTTCATGTCGGAGATGTCGTCGGCGGTGATCTTAAGCCCGCCGGTTTTCATCGCATTCACAAGCTGGCTCTTATCCATCTGCTGGCCGTTTGCGTTGATGAACGTGTAATCATCGGCTGTACCTTTTTCGACGGTGTCGACATCTCCTTTTACGACCGCGGCAGCTCTATCCGTTTCATACTTCTTCAGCTGTTCTTCGGCGTTCTGTGCCATAGCAAAGATGGCTAGAGCAACCAAAACGAACAGAGCAGACAAGAACGCAAAGCGCTTGTTGTTCATCTTGTAGTCTCCTGATTGACGGGTGTTTACGGGGAACTTGACGCCGCGAAAGCTTAGGTGCCGAGTAGCGGATTGTCAAATATTCGCAAAAAGCACGTATTTTGGGCATATCGATTAAAATAAGGACACTTGTAAGTCTTGCCCAAGGTAAGGCAGCAGCGACAAACCTCAGGCCGAAATGACCGTAATTTATGCTTCGTCCCGCCTCATCGGCACTGCCGGCCAGCGGTAATCCAGACACGAGCAGCTCGTCTGCCCTGTCGCAGCAGACGGCCGACCCCGATACACATCTGGCTGGAGCAACATCCATACCTCCGGGTGCAGACTTTCAGGCCCGGCTGAATCACGTTGTGAAGTTGGCGCAAATCCTGACTCGGGCGAATTGGTCAGCTATTGCCCTGCGCGGGGATAACGGGGCGGTGTGCCAAGCCACGTGGGGTGAAGGCGCACCTGCTATCGGAACTCCAGTCAATGTCAGCTCAGGAATCTCCAAACAGTGCTGGGAAACGGGAACAGCGCTGCGTTGTGACGATCTAGCGAGCGATTCCCGTGTGGACCGTGCCGGTTCGCGCGCTATAGGAATGCGGTCAATGGCTGTGGTGCCCGTGTATTGTGCCGGTGAGATCGGCGGAATACTGGCTGTTTTCGCTGGTACAACCGGCGCCTTCCATGATCGGCATCTGGACAAGCTGCAATGGCTCGCGGATCTGATCGAACCGAGGCCCACCGAAAGAAACCACGCAACGGCTGTTCCTGAAAATCTTCCGGTTCCCGAGA
The DNA here is from genome assembly GCA_051984555.1 of Terriglobales bacterium. Taxonomy (GTDB): domain Bacteria; phylum Acidobacteriota; class Terriglobia; order Terriglobales; family Acidobacteriaceae; genus Gp1-AA122. Next base: position 8,917 of record JBPYEW010000209.1, read on the forward strand.
AGCTAAATGCACAGGCGCCGCGGAAGCTGGATCTTACGTTCTTAGTCGAACGCGATCCGGCATATCGCACGTTCTGGTCGAGCTTAGTCGAGTTGTTCGAGCGACGTACCCCGCCCGCGTCCATGGTTTCGGGTGATTCGCATGCCTGGGATCACGTATTCGTAGAGTCCAAGATCTCCTGGAAGCCGTTTGTTGAATCCATTGCTCTGCACTTCTTGATTATTGGCATGATGTTCGGATTGTCGAAGCTGGCGCCGCGACAGCCCCTCATGTTTTCCAATCCGCTACGCGATGCACGCATCACTTACTATCCGCCGACGTATTCGGCGCGCGCGAGTCGGCCTCCACAGGAAAAAATCAGGCGGGCATTAGCAAGAAATGTGATGACGTCTGGAGCTAAGCATCCGCTTGTGGTTGCTTCCGGTGCTCAAAGCGGGGGTGGCGGAAGTCGGCCCCAGGAGATTGCCGCGCCGCAGTTACAGGCGAGCGATCTTCAGCGATGGCAACAGTTGAAACTCGGCGGGGGTAACCCGGCTTTGCCAGCGCCGCCCACGAACGGCTTGCGAGGACGCTTGCCCGGCGTACCAATCGCCTCCGTAGTAGAACCATCTCCCGAGGTCGGTGGCGCGCCCGGTTTGCGAGCGTTCAGTGTTGCCGGCGCTCCAGTTGTGCCGCCCTCTCCCAGTGTTGGGGGATCGATAGGCCGGACCGCAGGTAGAACATCACAAGCCGGCGCACCAGGCACAGGTTCAATAGCGATTGTGCCGCCGCCACCCGTAATGAGCGAACACCCCGGCCTGAGTCATGGGATGGCGGGTGAAGCATTCCGTCCCGGTGCGCAGATCATCGCTCCGCCGCCGTCCATCGAGGGCGAAGGTGGGTTCGGCACACGGGGACAAGGCATTGCGTCAACCGGCGGCGGTGGTTCCGGGATCGTGCCTCCCCCCCCATCGATTGATGGAAAGGCGGGCTCCGGAGGAGGAACGCGGATGGGCTCGCTTGCGGGCGGAGCTCAAGTTGTACCGCCTTCGCCGTCGATTGGCGGTAATGGCGGAATCGGAAACGGGGGGTTGGGAACGCGCGGAAGGTCTCTTGCAATCGCCGGCAATGGCTCCGGTATCGTTCCTCCATCCCCCTCGGTGCAGGCAGAAGGCGGATTTGGAGGAAGAGGCAGAACACCTGGACTGGGCGGCGGTGGCGTGGATGTAGTTCCGCCTCCACCTTCGGTCTTGGGCAGCGGTGGAACCGGAGGTGGCTCTGGAGGAAGTGGGCGGGGCACTTCGCTGGCTGGAGGTGGAGTTGAGGTCGTCCCCCCTGCTCCGGGCACCGGAGGGGAAGGCGATGGTTCGGGAGGCGGAACTTCCTTAGGCAAAGGTCGAGGAGGCGCGATGGCAGGTTTGGGAACAGGCAACGTGCTACCGCCGGCGACCGGTTCCGGTGGAGGTGCCGGCGGCGGAGGAGGTGCGCCGAATGTACCCGCGTCAGCCTCGCGAGTAGGTAGTAACTCGAGCCGTCCCGGTTTTCAGGATGTACAGCTGAAAGTGGTCAGCCTGGCAATGTCGCTACCCAACTCATCCTATTTCTCGAATTACGAAGTCTTTGTTGCAGAACGATGGCTCAGCAAGAGTGAGTCGCAACTCGTCAAATTGGTGTATGTATTCCTTCCCTACCAGCACCGTTTATCCGAGTACGGCGACCTTACGAAGGTATTCAAAGTTCGTGTGACACGGGATCCAACCTGTGACGAGAGCCTCATGCAGATCATGTGGCCCGAGGGTGGAAGCCCGGCGGCCGGCTCCGAGAGTGGATCGCAACCGTCGGCGGATCATGCCAATCGCAAAGATCTTTTGCCGTGCTATCGCACGACAGCCGACGATTACCGACGCGCTCTTTCCGGAAAACGCCGTTAGCAATCGACTGAGCCTCCCCTTGTTCGCCGTTGTTCGTCCTTCCTGAAACTTCCTCGCCCCTGAATGAGCGTTGCGCATGTTTGGAGAAGTAAGCCATCCCTAAGCTCGGGTTTGTTCTCCGCCGGATTCGTGATACAACGTCCTCGCGTTGAGGGTACTTGAAAAGACGGGGCTCCCCTGTCAACGAAGACGAAACGTGCGGAGGAATCGTTGCGAAACACCTTGTGGCTAGTTGTCTCATCCATTCTGGTTCTGCTCGTTGTGCCCATGAAGTCCGACTGCAGCGACACTCCGGCGAAACCTGCAGCCGATCTCATTATCACGAACGCGAAGGTATGGACGGTCGACAAGACTCTGCCGACGGCACAAGCGGTCGCGGTGCTTGGGGAGCGGATCGTGGCGGTCGGCTCCGCCGCCGATGTCGATTTGTGGCGAGGCGCAAGAACGAAGGTAATCGATGCACAAGGGAAATTGCTGTTGCCCGGTTTTAACGATTCCCACGTGCACTTCGTCTCCGGGGGGATGCAACTCGACAATGTACAGCTCAACGATGCGACGAGTCCGCAGGAGTTCGCGCGAAGAATCGCGGAACGCGCGAAAAACACTCCGAAAGGTGAGTGGATCCTCGGTGGCAACTGGGACGAGACGAAGTGGACTCCGGCGTTGCTGCCAACGAAAGAGTTGATTGATTCCGCGACCGCGAATACCCCGGTCTTTGTGAGCCGTTACGACGGGCACATGGGACTTGCCAATTCAGTGGCACTGCGACTGGCGGGCATCACGTCCAAAACACCCGATCCGCCGGGTGGAACCATTGTGCGCGATGCGAACGGCAACCCTACAGGCGCCTTGAAAGATGCGGCCACGGATTATGTATACAAAGTCATCCCACCACTTTCGCATGACCAGCGAATCAAGATCATCAAGCGAGCTATGGCACACGCGGCTTCGCTTGGGGTCACCAGCGTGCAGCACATGAACCCCGACTACCCCGACATCGCGGCGTACGCGGAACTGCTCGATCGCGGCGAGCTAATCACCAGGATCTACGCTGCGCCGCTTATTACTCAAGTCGAGGACCAGACAAAAATAGGAATCCGCCGAGCTTTTGGCGGACCGTACCTTCGTATCGGTGCGCTGAAGGCCTACGCGGACGGCTCTCTAGGGTCGGGTACGGCGTACTTCTTCGAGCCGTTTACAAACCAGCCGAACAATCGTGGACTGCTGTCCGATGAAATGCATCCAGTTAGCCTGATGCGAGACCGCATGATGTCAGCGGATCAGGCAGGGTTGCAGTTGTGCACTCACGCGATCGGCGACCAGGCAATCTCGATTATCTTGGATATCTATTCCGAGATTGTGAAAGCTCATGGTGAAGTCGATCGACGTTTTCGCATCGAGCACGCGCAACACATGGCGGCCAAGGACTTCGAGCGCTTTGCCCAATTGCATGTCATAGCCTCCGTGCAGCCCTATCATGCGATCGATGATGGGCGGTTCGCGGAAGGCCGTATTGGACGGGATCGTTCGAGCCGTACCTATGCTTTCCGAACGTTCCTGGACCACGGAGTGCGCCTGGCGCTGGGTACGGATTGGGAGGTGGCGCCACTGGATCCGATGCAGACCGTGTACGCCGCCGTGACTCGCGCCACGCTCGACGGCAAGAATCCAAACGGGTGGTTCCCAGAGCAGAAACTTACGGTTCCCGAGACTGTAGAGGCATACACGATGGGATCGGCCTATGCGGAATTTCAGGAGTCAGAGAAGGGCTCGATCACGCCGGGCAAGTTGGCCGATATGGTTTTGCTAAGTGAGGACATCTTCTCTATCCGTCCAGAAGAAATTAAGAACGTGAAAGCGCTGATGACGTTTGTGGGAGGTAAAACCGTGTGGGACGAGAAGACGCAGGGCGGCCATCAACCATAACTTCCCGGCACGATCCACCGTCCAGGGGTTTGACATCTGCGAATGATCGCCGTTAAGGCTGCGCACTCCCTTCGAGTTTGCCGCGAAGTACAGTGATCGAAGCTTTTGGCAGCGTAAAGCTGGTTCCGGGACTTGCTTCGAGCGTCCTTCCGACAGGCGGACCGTCTGGTTGAGCGTGACTATTGGGACCATCGTTGATCCACACGTACTGCTCGCTGCCGAAGGTCACAAATCGGACGGAACCTGTGAACCCAGTGGAAGCTCCGGATTCATTGTTGAAGGTGACTCGTACTGTGTGTGGCTGTGTCTCATCGCGATTGACCAGCATGACCGACCATGTACCGTCTGGTCGTCGCACGGCGTATGAGGTGACCAGCACATTGCCGTCGCTGTCCTTGACATCGCTGGACGATGGAAACATCTGATGTACTCCGGCGCGATGCTGAACCCATTCGAGATTGATGATGCGGGCCGCGAAGTATGGAGAGGTATACCCGTTGATGTCGTACTTCTCATTGGAGACGAAATTGGACCATGATGCCCAGCCAAGGCACGTGTTCTGCACGCCTTGCGGTTGGATGGGCGAGTGGTGGAAGACCGCTCCTCCACCTTCGAAGAAAGATCCCACATTATCAGCCAGCCATAGCGCAGCAAAGATTGTCGTCATGGGGCCGGTGAGTTGAGCGGCGAGATGGTTCTCGGTAACCATCAGCGGAATGTCTTTGGGAACTCCGTCCTCGCGCCAGACCTGAAGGATGTGCTTCATCAAGTGGGGCTCGGAATAGAGCGTCTTCCAGGTGATATCGCAGGGCTCAAACGGATAATGCTCAAAGGAGACGAAGGCCAGATCGGATATTCGGTTGTGTTCTTTGAGATAGGCGACGAAACGCCCCATCCAGGAGGTTCGGCCTTGTGAATCCGGCCAGAGGCGGATATCTTCGTTCACCCCCTCGAAGACTGGCCCACCCAGCTTGAGGTTTGGGTCGACTTTATGGAGTGCCGCCGCCCACTGGAGGTAGAGCGCTCCGTAATCTTCGGGCATGGCATGTTTGCCGTCAGGTTCTTCTCCCATTTCGATGTAGCCAATCGAGTAACCGCGTTTCTTCAGATAAGCGATCTGAGCGGCTGCATCGTCGGGAGTTCCGTAGAGCATCGTGACCGGAATCATCGCCGGAAGATTGTTGGTGATTCCGCTCGTGAAGAACAGATCGAAGCCGGTGTGCTGATACAGGCCATCATCGCGGACATCCTCGGCCGAGTGCCAGGGATCGATGGAAGAGACGCAGAATGCAGGAACGGGTTCGTTTGGACTGAAAGGGATTTCCGCAAAGGCACCATGGCTGTCCAAGGTACCCGCCGTGATCTGTTGAATAGCATAGCCGACGCAGTTGCGGACGTCTGACGAGCCATGCTCATCGCACGTGTTGGAGGATTGGGTCATGAGAACACGCACGTAGCGAGTAGATACCGGCTGTCTCCCTAACCGGAGAATGACAGTGCCACCCTTAGCGTTCTTGATCGCTCCAGACGAAAACAGCTTCCATGCACCGTCGGGCCCGCGATCAAAATCTAACGCCCGCGTTCCTGTCCAGTACTCGACTTGATAGTGCGTCGCAAACGGACTCGCCCAAGCGATTTGTATGGCGTTGACTGGCTTCTCGCTTTGCAGGTCAATGACGACCCATTGCGGATGGAGGTCGTCGCTTTCACCGGTAAAGCGTTTAGTCAGGTAAGGATTGCTTTTCCAATAAGTAAGATTCGGCCCGGCCACGGGCCGATCTCCGCTAGTCGCGAAGCCTCGATGGGGGAGCGCATAGGCCAATATGTAGCGGGTTGGTTCTTTGAGTTCGGTACTGCCAGTGAAGTAGCCGTTACGATGTGTGGGATCGCTCCACGTGCCATTTTCCGTCCAATGCCAAGCCGCCATGCGAAGTTCGGTGTTGTTGCGGTACGTGATTGGCCCCCAGCCTGCGGAGAGCGATTCCTGGAGGATGTGCGGAGTGAAAACCCTGTCAATGTCGAGGCGCGACAGCACATCAATGGAACTGCCCAGGGCACGGTCAGGATCGAAAGAGTTGATCACGTGTTCTGGCGTGCCATCTACGCGAACAGTTCCTACCTCTGTGGCTGCCGCAGCAGGTCCTGATTGTGCCGGCGCATAGTGGGATAGTGTAAGAACAATGGGCAGGGCGGCAATTAAGATGAGTCGCATGATTCGCATGTGAGTGGGTCGAGCTATTTCAAATCAGCAGACGAGTTTACGGCAAGGAATGGGTGAGTCGGATAAAGCTTTTTGGGTCAAACCAGGACAGTCGGAATCCGTCGTTCTGTAAAACTGCGCTTTGTCGATTACGGACTCGCAGCCGCAGCAAAGGCAGGCATTCCGGCAGGCCGTATCAATTAATTTTATGAGCCGGGACGAGCTTCTGGCGTGGTCGAGAAAGAGCCGCTGAGCAGGCGTTTGTCCGTCCGCTCAAGGGCCAACACCTTTCGTAATCTCACGCTGTTTACTCATTTCCCATGACACTGTCGAGGAATGACAACCCTCCCCCTATTGAACGATGCGCGGCGTCCGCCCCGATTACGGTTGCCCGAGCATACTCCCGCTGTTCTTCGAATGCACGACGGAGCGTGTACGACCGCCGAGCTACAAGTGGTTTCTCTCACAGGCGGGCTGCTTTCCCTCACGTCGCCGCTTCGCCCAAGCTTAACGTCGAAGCTGTTGTTCGTTTCCAGCTCAGGTCCAATCATGGGTGTGGCTGAAATGCTGCATCCCGTAATGCACCTGCAGCAACCATTCCGCTTTGTCTCAATGGACAACGAGTATCTGTGCCGGTTACAAGGTGTTATCCAGAACGCGCTGTACCCGGTTTATGAGCAGGAAGAATGGATCCGGAAATATCGATTGGCAATCGACGCGCTTGACGAAGGGCAACGAAGATCGCCGTTCCGAAGCCGTTGGTCGGCCGGTCTGGCACTACTTGGCGGTATCAGCGGATTGTGTGCTGCATACTTACACTGGTTGAAATGATGTCCGCATCACCGGTTGCTCGACGTTGGCCCCGTCTTGAAGTTAACCTACCCGTCCGCGCCGGTTTCCTCGAAGTTGCGTCCGGACCGCTGGTCCAGGGGCGCGCCCTGCAAATGAGCGAGAGGGGCATGTCGCTATGTGCCGGTATTCCTTTTAATCTTAACGATCGTGTTCAGATCGAGTTCGCCATCTCGTCAAACGCCCGAGTTACCGGTATCGTTCGCAATCGCAATGGATTTTGCTTTGG
>JBPYEW010000210.1:0-18113 GCA_051984555.1 Terriglobales bacterium
CAACTTCCCAACCCAGAACCGTGAAGGAATGGGGCTTGACGTCCTTTGCTTTTGGGATTCGGATCATATTCCAGTTCGATTCGAGCACGAGAGCGAATTGATCCTGACTGACGAAGCGCAGGCCTAATTGTCCTTCGTAAAAGGCACGAGCCTTGGCGTAGTCGGTCGTCGCAATGAAGCCGATCATCTTGCTGTCACTTAGCATGGCTCCTCCTCATTACAGCCTCTGATCCAGATGCGGTCCACCATTGCAGGAGTCGGTGCGTCGGCCAGTAAACAACAAGAGGAACGACTATGAGATAGGCCGATACATACACCGCAGCTGGGACGAGGTGCTGCTCCTGGAAAAACAGGCCACGGGCGAAATTGACGTCAAAGGCTGGACGCCAGCAATAGTTTATGGGGACAACCAGGCATGTGGTGATGGTTTGCAGTTTCCATCCTCGAGGATCGTAACCAAGACGCCACACTCCCCATAGCAACAAGGGAGGAGTGATGATATGGAAAAGACTCAAGCAGCGAATCCAGAGTGGGATGGAAGCGTCGAACATGTATTCGGTGCCGCCGATCAAATGATGTCTGAACAACAAGCGGGCGCAAAGATCGACCACGAATAACGTCTGGAATAAGAGCAGCCCGGTAGCTTGCCAGGAAAAGATCAAAGCACTTTCCGTCCAGAGCGCAACGCCGATCAAAATGTTGCCGATATCACAGAAGTACAAGAAGTTCTGTGCGCCATAGTGCATCCAGTAGACAGGCGCCCAGATGGCGAGAGCAATCGTCCAGGCGACCTTGAGCCAGAGCGGCACGCGGGAATTATAGCGACACGACCCCTCAGTCGCGGTGGTTTGGGATTGCGGGTGCAAGAGTGGTCTTTAGCGCTGGCGATCGCGTCGTTGGAGACAAGTTGAGGTCTGATTGTGCCGTAATCGAAACTCGCGGGCGTGTGCGCATTCAGGACTTCCCAAGTTCCATTTCAGAGCCCAGGACGCGGGTTTCCGCGTTACTGCGGTAACTTGCTGGGGCACGGGAGTGTACCTACGATTACGGTGTTATGACCTTTCAAGCGCTCCTCTTCTGTCCGGACGAAAAAACAGCTCGTGTTACGACCCAAGTTCTGACTGAGCTTGAGTTTAGCGTAGAGCCTTGCAACGAGCCGTTTGCCGCCGTGAAGAAGTTGATGGGCCAGCACTTCGACGCGATCGTGGTGGATTGCGAGAACGAGCAAAATGCCACTCTGCTGTTCAAGAGCGCACGGAATTCCACGTCGAACCAGGGGTCGTTATCCGTGGCAGTGGTGGAAGGTCAGGCAGGCGTAGCAAATGCATTTCGGATTGGCGCAAACCTCGTTCTTACGAAGCCGATCAATGTCGAACAGGCAAAGAGCACTTTGCGAGTAGCTCGAGGGTTACTGCGGAAGGGAACGGAGACGGGTAAGCCAGCGGCGCCTGGAGCACCAACAGCACCGAACGCAGGTTCGGTAACCACGACTCCGGCACTTCCGGCGAAGCCAGCCGTGGCAGCGACTGCCAGACCAGCAGTTCCTCCCGCAACGCCACGTCCCAGCGCTCCAACCGTACCTACTGCTACTCCGGCTTTCGCAATGAGCAATCCCGAACCGGCCGCGAAAACTGACGCGACGCTGCTGGCTCGGGCAGATGCAGAACCGGCACCGGCACCGGCGCCGTCTTTCACTTTACCTGTGAGCAAATCGTCCAATTTGCCACCTCGTCCCGCAACCGGTCCAATTCTTTCAGCTACTGCCAGCGGCAAGACTGCGATCCAGCCACCAGCGTCGGCGTCGGGCAAAGTTCCCGTTGTACAGGCGCCAAAAGCAGCAGCGCCCAACGTACAACCATTAAGTTCGGCCGCCGCAGCGCCAGCTCGGGCAAAAGAAACTCAGAAAAATCTCGCTCCGGTTTTTGAGGAGCAGCCTGCTTCCCGCCCGGAATTTCAGAAAGTGGAAACGGACACCACGCGTGAGAGCCTCTTCGAGGCACCGGCCAAAGAGACGAGCCTACCGGCCGCGCCATCCTTCGCTGCTTTGCAAGGTAGTGAGGAGTCGGAGAGCAGTGGCGGAAGCAAGAAAACGATTGTTTTCGTTCTGCTGATCCTCGCGGTCGTGATTGGCGGATACTTCGCTTACACCAAGTTATCGGGAAGCAAGAGTGGCACGGCAACACCCGCTTCGACACCTACTCAAACCACGCCTGCCACGCCCGATGCTGCACCGTTGAGCTCAGCTCCGGTGAATACGGCTCCTTCCGCGGTAGTTACTCCACAACCGACATCAAGCAGTACGCGTAGTGATACCACGGAATCTCCCGTGCACACCGGGTCGGCAGCTAAACAGAGTGATGTCCAGCCTGAGCCGGAAGTCGTCGTAACCCACCCTTCGGAACAGAAGCCGATGGTGGTAAAGAGCGGGTCGGCGACACGCGCCGCGGCACGACAATCGGATCAAACTACTGCCGAGGTCGCCGCACCTCCGGTATTGGGCACTGGGGAAACATCTGAGACAGCCATTTCGGGGATCGTCCAGACGACTCCTGCGGCTTTGCCGAAGGTGGCAACGGAGACACTGCGGATCTCGCAAGGTGTAACGGATGGATTGCTGATCAAAAAGGTACCGCCCACGTATCCCAGACAGGCGATGCAGATGCATCTGCAAGGCGGCGTACAACTGCAGGCGGTGATTGACAAGCAGGGGCGAATCACGAGCGTCCAAGTGGTGAAAGGCGACTCGATATTGGCGCGGGCAGCAGTAGATGCCGTTAAACAGTGGCGTTACAAGCCTTATTTCCTGGACGGACAGCCCGTCGATATTCAGACCCAGATCACGGTCAACTTCAAGCTTCCCTAATCCACGTCTTCAGACCCACCATTCCTCGCGGACATCCACTCAGTTAGGCCGGCTAGTTCGAGGAGCTTCCACCTGCGATGGGGTACGACCACTTCTTGCGACGCCGGAATTATTCTGACACTTGCGGTAGAGAACGTGCAGATCCTCGCTGAGCATCCGTACCAACTGCATGCAGAATACTGGCTCCTGTCTCAGAATTTGGAGGAGTTCGTGGCGGTCTACAAACAATACCCGAGTCTCGGTTTTCGCGATCGCCGTTAACTTGTGCGGGCTACCGGAGACCGCTTCGTTTAGACCAATTACGGATCCGGAGCCCACCGTTTCCATGCTGACAGGCTCACCGCGCTTTGCGGTTTGGAAGAGTTCGACATCACCGCTTTCCACCACGTAAACACCACTGCTTGGTTCGCCCGCCTGGAACAGATTTGTTCCAGCGGCATAGCAGCGCGCTTTGCGGTCAGCGGTCAATGCCGCGCAAAAGGCTGGCGATAGGGCCTTCACCGAGTGGTCGATCACGGTTCCTCACTCCCCTGGGACTATTTGAATACGCGAATCCAAACACCTGTTCGGTGATATCGATCACTAATGTGAGTGATGGGGGCAAATGGGATAGGAAGCGAATACGGGAGTGCCGCGGAGAGGGTGGACTGTAGATCTATTCAGGTTCGAGGCTTTCGTTCAATTCTACCTTCGAGCCCTTCTCCACCGTGATGACCCGGTGCAGGGGTTTGTAACCAGACAAGGTGATGTCGATCATGTAGTTCCCGGGGTTGAGCATGAAGTCCACGGGCGCGGCCTTGTCGATCATGCGGCGATTCACGGTGATTTGCGCGCCTTTGGGTTGCGTCTTGATTGTCACTTTACCCATGCCACCCGTGGAATCTCCGCCGAACAGGTGCTTGAACTTGCCGCCGGTCTTAATGTCGTCAGTGATGCCCAAGACCTTGAGGGTGGGCGCGTAGTGGAAGCTTTGACCAGCCAAGAACGTTGCTGTGGTCGTCTCGTCAAGGTAGCCCTGCTTCCTGACCAGAACCGTGTGCGATCCCTTGTCGGTGGTGATCTGGGCTGGAGTCACATGGCCGGTGTCCTTGCCATCAATGTATACGTTGGCGCCAGCGGGTTCACTGCTAACCGTCAGGATCGCTCCCATTACCGCGAGGTGGACGGAGAGGAATGACTTACTCCCCGCAGAGACCTGAACCGTGCGTGTATCTGGCATGTATCCGGGCTTGCTGATGGTGATGGAGTGCTGCCCAGGAGTGAGGCCCGGCAGATTATAGGGCGTCATCCAAGCAGCTTCACTGCGGCCATCAATCTGAACTTGCGCTCCCTCCGGAGTAGATTCGATCGAAAGTTGCCCGGGTATGACAACCGGCTTAGAAGGCGCAGCAGCACGGCGCGGCTTAGGAGCGTAGCGCGGTGTGACAACCACTTCTTGCTGCGTTTCAGCCTGTTGATCCGGCGCGGGTACGGTTTCGACAGGTGCGGGCGCGGGCGTTGGCTGCACCGGAGCTTCAGCTTGGGCGGTTGTCGCCGATTGCGGCGCGGGTTCGAGATCTGCATTCTGACGATGAATCGAATACGCAATCCCGACCAACACACAAAGAATGACCGCCACGGCCGCAATCACGGAATAGAGCATCAGGCGTGGAGGGACTTGTTTGATTTCTTTGACCGCTTTGCGAGCATTTTCCCGAGTGACTACCCGCGGCTTCTCTTCGCGTACTACTCGAGGTTTAAGCGAGAAGGTAGGAGCCGGGTGTTCGGCGATCTCGACGATGGGCGCAGGCGGCGGTTCCGGCGTGGGAACCTGAGCCTCTTTCAACGGAGGCATTTCGTCGATCTCGGAAAAGCTTGCGATTTTTCCTGTGGCCGCCCCGCCAGACATCATTGGGTCAGCCTTGAATGTGGGTCTTTCGACTTCGGGTTCAGTGGCGGCAGCAGACATACTTGCCTGCGGCTGTCGGCTCGCGGAGGAGGAGTTCTGCGTAAATGACTGCCCGGAAACACCAACACCCGCGGCGGCCGCAGCGGCCTTCTTCGGAGCCGCTTTGACCTCGTGGCCAGACGAATTGAGAAGCTGCGGAGTCTCTTCGTTTTCGATCTTGGAGGAAGATGAAGATGGTGCGGCAGGCTTCGGCGCTGCGGGGGATTTTAACGACGGCGCCACAGTTTTCGTTTTAGCTGTCGCAAGCGATGAGTACCCATCGTCTTCTTCGGGCGGGGTAGGCACGATGAATTTCGGAGCATCGCCAGAGACGGGCTTCTTCGAGGGATTGATTAACCCACTTGCCGGCTGCGCGGCTTTCGCGACCTTGGCTTGCGACGTTTCCTTTGCGGTCTCGAGATCGCTCAGAAGTTCGTATCCGTGCAGATAGCGCTCGTCTGGTGACTTCGACAGAGCCTGCATGATCACACGGCTGACAGAAAGGTTCATGCGCGGGTTGATTGTGGCCGGCGGCTCGGGAGTTTCCTCCAGAATTTTTTGACGAACGGTCTGGATATCATCTCCGACAAACGGCTTGCGGTCGGTAACCATCTCGTAAAGGATTGCGCCCCAACTGAAGATGTTGGAGCGAACGTCCATGGCTTCGCCTTTCACCTGCTCAGGGGACATGTAGTAGAAGAGCGGAGGAACGTTGGCACCTTTCTGCTGAGAAGCGCTGACCATCGTCGAGACGCCGTACCCAAGCACTTTGACGGTGCCGTCCCATTGCATCATGATCTTGGCCGGTTCCAAGCTGCGGTGCAGAACGCCATGCGAGTCGGCGTGGTCGAGAGCGTTGCAGACTTGGCGGCTGATGTCGAGCAGATCCCAGATAGAAAAGCCTTCCTGGCGTGCGATCATGTTGGCCAGACTGTTGCCCTCGACATATTCCATGGCTGCACAGAACTGGCCGTCCATTTCGCCAGCACCGTATAAGAGGGCAATGTTCTGACTGTTCAGCGATTTGGTGGTTTCTGCCTCCTGCAGGATCAGCTGAATAAGAATACGGGCCAGGTCTGGAGGCAGGGACAGGCGAATAGTCTTGAGCGCCACGGTGCGTGCGGCTTCGGGGTCGGTCGCCTTGTAGACGGCGCCGGACGCAGATTTCGCGATCTCACTTACAACTTCGAATCGGCCGATATTGCTCGACATGGTTTGTTTCGCCCTCGGGCGAACCCTCTGCACAGAGAAATCAGGTGCAGGCACGTAACCGGGGGATATCCACCTAAAGGATAGCCGAGCAAAGGAACTGTACGTGAGTTACGGAAGTCACTGAGAATACATGGGATCTTGGTGAGAATACGTAAGACTGCGGCGAGTTCTTCTAACTCCTCTTTATAATAGATCCTAAGTACAAAATCGTTTTTTCTTGCCTGATGCGAAACCTTCCCTGAAAATGTACGTCCATCACTGCAGAAAACGAATCTGTGCCATTCGCGGCGGAACAGGACATCGGAACGAAGTGCGCCGCGGACTGTGATTCACGGTTTTCTTGTTACGGAGTTTGAGGGTATCTGGATTCAGCGGTATTCTGATCAACAGCCTAAAGTTGCAACTGTATGCGTTTCGCACGCCGGGCGGGTGACACTTGTCACTACCGTTCGATCAACTGCCAAGATTTAATCGTTTCGAACACGTAGCGGCAGGTCTACCACACCGCTCTGCTCCTGGGGAATAGGTTCATGACCCTGACTCGTTTCGTCCGAAAGAACGCCTTTCGCAATCTGCGGCGCAGCTTGCTCACCGTGCTGAGCATTGCATTTTCTCTTTTATTGCTCACGTTGATGATCTCCATCTGGAAGAACTTCTATATGCAGAAGGGGACAGACACGTCAGCACTCCGGCTGGTTACCCGGCACAAAGTGTCATTGGCATTCATCATGCCCAGCTTCTATCGCGAGAAGATACGGTCCATCCACGGAGTCGTTGCGGTCCTCCCGCAGAACTGGTTTGGCGGCGTTTACAAAGACGACAAGGCGCACAACTTTTTTGCGCAATTCGGGACCGATCCGGAAGAGTTCTTCAAAGTCTACAACGATTGGAAGATTGCTCCGGACGAACTGGCGGCATGGCAGCACGACCGCGCGGGAGCCATTGTCGACAGCGAAATAGCGAAAAAGTTCAATTGGCACGTGGGACAGAAGGTCATCATTACAGGAACGATTTTCCCTGTGAACCTGGAACTCACGATTCGAGGCATTTTCACGGCGCCACAACCGACGAATGCGCTGTACTACAACCAGACGTATGTCGAAGAAGCGGTTGCGTACCTGAAAGGCAAGCAAGGTTTTTACACAATTCTGGCGGATTCCCCGGAAGATGTGCCGAAGATTCAAGCGGCGGTGGATGATATGTTCCGCAACTCTCCCCAGCCGACGAAGACGGAAACCGAGCGGGCCTTCCAACTTGGATTTATCGCCATGCTCGGCAACGTGAAGGCGTTCATTCTGAGTATCTGCGGGGCGGTGGTGTTCGCGATTCTGCTGGTTTCGGCTAACACGATGGCGATGTCGATTCGAGAGCGGACCCGGGAAGTTGCGGTTCTAAAAACGCTCGGCTTCACGCGACAGACGGTGCTGAGCTTATTTGTGAGCGAGGCCGTAGTGCTGGCGCTGGTGGGAGGGATCATCGGAGCGATGCTGGCGTTTGTCATCGGGGTAGGAGCCGGCAAGATTGGCGGTTTCGTCGGCGCTCTGAAAGTGGATGGGAGCACTGTCGCGGTCGCGCTGGTTGTAGCGGCGATGATGGGATTCATCAGCGCGGTCATTCCGTCTTATAACGCTTCCCGACTTGGAATCGTGGAGGGCTTGCGCCACATTGGCTAAGTGATTTTATGGCGATACCGATCAGCTACAACGTTCGTAACCTAATCCTGCGCAAGGGCCTCACGATTATGACGGCGCTGGGAATCGCGCTCACGGTCACAACCGCCTTATTCATTATGGCGCTGTTAGCCGGACTGAACCGCGCATTTGTGACCAGCGGGAATCCATTGAACGTCATGGTGCTGCGGAAAGGATCCACTAGTGAACTAACCGGTCCATTCCCTTCTGAAGATTTCGGTGTGTTGAAGACGCTACCCGGAATTGCAAAGGACAGTCATGGGGATCCGCTGGTCTCGGGCGAAACGGTAGTTGTCATTGTTCTGCCACGGGCCGACGGATCGGGCGAGGTAAATGTGTCGGTTCGCGGCATGATGCAGGACGGATTGGAGTTGCGACCGGGCGTCAAGCTCGCACAGGGCCAGTGGTTTACGCCGGGGCAGCGCGAGGTCGTCGTTAGCAGCAGCATTCATAAGCGGTTCGCGCACGCCAACATCGGCGACTCTCTGCAGTTTGGAAAAGGCTGGTGGAAGGTAGTCGGTATCTTCAATTCTGGCGGGACGGCCTACGAGTCGGAGATATGGGCCGACGTAAACCAGATGAACTCAGATTTCGACCGACAGGGCGTGTTCAGCTCTACCTACCTGCGGGCGACCGACCCGGTTGCGGCACAGGCGTTGAAGAACCGGGTGAGCGACGATCAGCGATTGAAGCTGGATGGCGCACTCGAGACCGAATATTACGAGAAACAGACGAGTTCCGGCGCGCTGATCAAGTTTATCGGCTGGCTGGTGGCGATCATAATGGCAATCGGCTCGAGCTTCGCGGCCATGAATACGATGTATGCAGCTGTGGCTTACCGGTCACGGGAGATCGCGACGTTGCGAGTGATTGGCTTCTCGCGTCCGAGCATTCTGACTTCATTCGTGCTCGAGGCAATCATGCTATCGCTCGTCGGGGCAGCTCTCGGGATCCTTCTCATGCTGCCATTCAACGGAATGACCACCGGCACGTCTAATCAAGTAACGTTCAGCGAAGTCGTATTCAGCTTGCGGATGACGCCCGGAGTGATCGGGACGGCCGTGATGTTCGCCATGATTATGGGATTGTTTGGTGGAATCTTCCCTGCGTGGCACGCATCGAGGCGCGAGATATTGGCGGCGCTTAGGGATTAAAACGAAGCAACAATTTGTGGGATCGCAGCGGTTCGTAGTTGGTTCGGCGCGCTGACTCTAATAGCCAATTACTAGTTGCCAAATGCTAGTTGTTACCTAACGATCGGTTTTTTTTATTCTTATGCCACTTGATACCAAGCACGCGGACTTACAGGGACTCCGAATCGACCGCTCGCAACGAGACGACGGCGGCGAGGGGTCACCCTGGGCCCGGCGTTACATCATCATCGGGATTGCAATTGTCATCCTCCTGAGTCTTTCTACGCTGGCTTACCGGTTGATCGCGGGCAGTGTTCCCGAGGTGGAGGTGGCACGAGCGGCGGCAGAAAGCAGCAGTGATCCGACATCCTCCGTGGTGTTGTCGGCGACCGGGTACATCGTGGCCCACCACAAGATCAACGTGAACTCGAAGGTGACCGGTCGCGTAGCGTGGATCGGCGTGGAGAAGGGCGACAAGGTCAAAGAGGGCCAGGTACTGGTCCGTCTCGAAGACCAGGAGTTCCGCGCACAGTACGAACAGACTAAAGGCGTCGTGGAGTCTGCTCGAGCGCAGTTGGAGCAATTGCAGAACGGGTCGAGGCCGGAAGAGATCCAGCAGGCGCAGCACAACCTGGACGAAGCGCGCGCCACGATGGCTAATGACAAAATTACGCTGGACCGCACGAAGAATCTGGTCGCCCAAGGCGTGCTGTCGAGACAGTCGCTCGATGATGCCACGGGAAAATATCAGGCCAGCGAGCAGCGTGTTCACTCGCTCGAACAGACGTTTACTCTGGCAAACCTTGGACCGCGCGCCGAAGAGATTTCAAGAGCCAAGGGAGCGCTGCTGCAGGCAGAGGGTCAGAGGGACTATGCGAAGTCACAGCTCGATGCAACTGTCATTCGAGCGCCGGTGGGCGGGACGATCCTGGAACGTACGGCAGAGAAGGGCGAGTTAATCACGGCACAATTTGCGAGCGCGGCGGAAGGGGGACCGCAGGGATCGGTGGTATCGCTGGCCGACTTGAGCGACATCCAAGTCGAACTCGATATCGCGCAGGATGATTTCGCGAAGCTCGGTTCGAAGCAGAAAGGCATCGTGGGCGTTGACGCTTTTCCCGACCGCAAATATGACGGGCAGATTGCGGAGATATCGCCTGAGGCGAACCGGCAGAAAGCGACCGTGCAAGTAAAGGTGCAGATACTCAATCCCGACGAGTATTTAAGACCGGAGATGAACGCGACCGTGAAGTTCCTGGCGAACGAGCAGAAGTCCAATGCCGGGAATGCGACGACTGCCGGGGTGTTCGTGCCATCCGCAGCGGTACGGGATCGTAACGGGAAAAAAGTTGTGCTGCTGGCGTTCAATGGGAAGGTTTTGCAACGGGAAGTTCATATAACGGCCCAGCGCAGTGGTGGCGTGCTGGTCGATGGATTGAATGGCGGTGAGGACGTAATTACCGCCGGGCCGGCCACATTGAGGGACGGCGACAGGATCAAAATCAAGGGGCAATCATGAGCACTGCTACTACTACTCCAAAGACGGGAACGCAAACGAAAGTCGTTGAGGTGCGCGGCGTCAGCAAGGTTTTCAAGCGAGACGCATTCCAGGTTACGGCGTTGGACAACGTGTCGCTAGAGATCGGGGGCGGCGAGTTTGTCGCGCTGATGGGACCTTCTGGGTCAGGAAAGACGACGTTGCTCAACATGATTGCCGCCATCGACCGGCCGACGTCTGGGGAACTGCGCGTATTGGGCGAGAATGTCTTTCAGTTCAGCGATACGCAGGCTGCACGTTGGCGGAATGAGCATATTGGGTATGTCTTCCAAACGTTCAACCTCATACCGGTGCTGACCGCGTTCGAAAATGTCGAGTTGCCATTGCTGCTCACAAAGCTGAATCAGCAACAGCGTCGGGATCACGTTATGACGGCGCTGAAGCTCGTCGGACTTCAGGAGCGGGTCAATCATCTTCCTAAACAGCTGTCTGGTGGACAGGAGCAACGTGTCGCGATCGCACGCGCGATCGTGAGCGATCCGACGGTGCTGCTGGCCGACGAGCCTACGGGCGATCTGGATAGCCACTCGGCGACGGAGGTTCTTGAGATCCTCAAGCGGCTGAACGAGAGCTTCCACAAGACAATCGTAATGGTGACGCACGATCCGCACGCAGCGTCATATGCGCACGTCACGAGGCATCTAGAAAAGGGGATGCTGCTGCCGAATTAGGCTTTGGAGACTAGCGACAAGTTCAGGCAACATGGCGTCTGGGCACGCGCTTAGAGATCGAACAGAGGATTTCGTAAGGAATAGTGTTGGCGAGAGCGGCGTGTTCGCGGGCGTCGACGCTGATGCCGTCTGAAGCACCTAGCAGTACCACTTCATCTCCCACATCCACGCCGGGGATGCCGGTTACATCGGCGAGGGTAAGGTCCATCGAGATGCGACCCACGATCGGTGCATAGTGTTCGCGGACGATGACGCGTCCACCGGACGACAGCGCCCGATTCAGTCCATCGGCGTAGCCGACTGGCAGAACCGCAATGCGCGAAGGCCCCTTGGTGATGTAGGTTCCGCCGTATCCGAGAGCCTGATTGGCGCCCACGTTGCGCACGGCGAGAATTCGCGTCTTCCAGGTCAGGACAGGTTTCACAGGCAGACGCCACGCGCTGCCGCTCACTTCCCTGCCCGCACGTTGAAACGGCAAATAGTAGCCGTAGAGCGCAAGGCCGGGTCGAACCATGTTGTTCCACGATTCGCGGCGGGAGATGGCGGCCGAGGTATTGGCGACGTGTAAGAACGAAGGCGACAGGCCTGTTTTTGAAATGATCTGACGAGCCTGTTCGAAGCGCTTGAGCTGTTCGTCGGATGAGGGTGCGTCGAGAACTTCTGACGAAGCCAGGTGAGTTGAGATGCCCTCCACCTTCAAGTGCTTTGCATTCGCTAGAAGCTCACATACGGATGGCAGCGTGTCGAAGCCAGCGCCAAGACGTCCCATGCCGGTATCGACTTTCAGATGAATCGAATGGCAATCGATACCGAGTTGAGTCGCGGTCTTGTCGAGCGACTCGATTTGCCAAGGCTCCCAAACGGTTGGTGTAAGGCCGAGACGAACAATCTCTGCTTCTTCGCCGCGCCAAAATCCCGTCATGAGAAGGATGCGTCCCTTTAAACCTTCTTCGCGCAGCGGAATGGCTTCGTCGAGTGAAGTAACGCCGAACCACTGCGCACCTTCCTGCTCGAGGGCGAGCGAGCACTCGACAGCACCGTGTCCGTAAGCGTCGGCTTTCACGACGGCACAAATCGTCACAGCGGAACCCACGTGCTTTTGCACGATCCGGAAATTCTGCCGCAAAGTGGAGAGCGACACTTCTGCCCACGTGGGGCGAGTTGCACTACGGATCAGCTTGCCTGTGGTTGTTGTGGCCACGACTTAGCTGATTATATCGAGCAGAAGTGGCGGCCGTAGGTTACCGGGGTACTACTCAGTTACCCGAGAGAATGAAGTTAACTGTGATTTGCGTTTCCACCTCGACCGGATCGCCATTCAGGATGTAAGGGCGATACCGCCATTGCTTGACTGCGTCCACTGCGGCAGCGACGAGCATGGGATGGCCGCTCGCCACCTGCAGGTTTTCGATTGTGCCTTGTCTACTGATCAGAGCGCGCAACTGAACGGAGCCCTGTATCCGCGCAGCTCTTGCCAGCGGTGGGAACGTTGGCTGAACACGGTGCACCAGGTATGCCTCCATCATGTTCGAGGTGCGAGGGATGGGCCGCGAGACAGGCTTCGGTGGGGCAGGAGGGAGGACGTTGCCAGCTGTTCCGGTTGATCCAAGAACCGTACCAAGCCGGGCATCTCCGGTCGAACCCAGTACACCCAATTCGTTTCGTCCGATGGGAGAAGGAGCGATGGTCTCTTCTAGCTGCACGATCTGGTGCGGAATCTCACTGGGCGCAATCACGACACCCGTGACGCTGAGATTGCTTTGCGAAGCCTGTGGTGTGCGTGGACCTAACGGAGGGGGTGCGGGGGCGGGAGCGGGTGGCGCAAGTATCGGAGAGACTCCGGAGAGCAATTTCAACGTTGGCAATCCTTGCGTGTAGATCAGCGGGACTAAGAGCACGAATCCGACGAGAAGCCCCTGCAGTGTGAATGACGCGAGCGCAGTCCATCCTCTGCGCGAAGTCTGGTCCCAGGTAGATTCACAGAAACTGTCAGCGAACATGGTGTCCTCCTGAGTGCTAGTGCTAAAGACACCGGTCGCGACAAATTTGAATGAAATCTCAAAAGAAAAGGCGCGGACATGAATGTCCGCGCCTCGGGAACTTCGCTGCAACCGGCGGTGTCGATTACTTCGGCGGCTCAGCGGGCTTGGTAGCAGGCTTCGTCGCCGGACCCGCGGGACGGGCACCAACTCCACCTACACCTGCGGGACGGGCTGCCGAGGGGGCTGCCGGCACGCCGGACTGCGAGTTATAGAGATCGACAATCGCCTTCGTGATTTCGACCGAAGGACCAGCCCAGAGTACGGGGCCATCGGGCCACTGACGCGAGGAATCGATAATTAAGCCAAGGCCGTTCTCCTTCGCGTACTTGTCGATCACGGGGAGCAACTTCTGCAGGAGCTTCTGCGCGATCTCGTTCTGCTGCCCAACGAAATCGTTCTGCGCGTCTTCCTGGCTGCGGCTGAGCGTTTTCTTCTTGCTCTCGATCTGGCGAACGATACCGGCGCGCTGCTCTTCGGTCATCGTCTTGCTGCCAGTGTCGACTTGCTTTTGCAGGCCCTCAATTTCATCACTGAGAGACTTAAGCTCTGTGCGCTTGGGCTCGAACTTCTTACCCAAGGCTTCGAATTCGCGCTGTCCTTCATTGGTAGCGAGGATCGCGTCCTGAATACTGATTACGCCTACCTTGGTGGGAGCGGCGGCAACGGGAGCAGGAGCAGCTGGGGAAGCAGCCGGAGATGTCGCAGCGGCAGCTGAGGTTTGGGCCAGAGTGGCCAGTGGCATGACAAACGCCATAGCCATGAAAATTCGCACAATCTTACTTTTCATTGGATCGCTTGTACTCCTTGGAGAATGGTACGGGATTCTCAGAACCTTTTTTCCCAGACGGACTGGGTCACGAGCTGCAGGATTGAGTCGGGCCCTGTTTCTTCAGGCAGACAA
Source organism: Terriglobales bacterium (assembly GCA_051984555.1). Classification (GTDB taxonomy): domain Bacteria; phylum Acidobacteriota; class Terriglobia; order Terriglobales; family Acidobacteriaceae; genus Gp1-AA122. The sequence goes on from JBPYEW010000210.1 coordinate 13,999, forward strand.
ACCGAACTTCCCAGCTCTTTTACTGCGCCGAACCGGAATGCTAACCGACCGCCCACGTGCACGGCCATAGTTCTGGATGCGGTGTTTCTCATTATAGGAGGAGGGGTGTCAAGCGTCAAACAAAGTACCTGGTTAGTTGCTGTCAACCCTTGTCCGCCCGCAGAACAGTACATTCGGGTTCACGATGGTGCACGAACAGACAGGGGATGTGTCCGAGAGCCGACCGAGGTCATACCTCAGAACGTTGTGGCTACAGTGAAGCGGAAAGTCTTGCGAGGCTCGCGTAGACGGTAAGTGGGGCCGTATAAGCCCACAGCTTGTTGGAACGTATAGTCGCCGGCGGCTCCAGCCGGGAACATGTCTCGGGTGATCTGTACCGGTGCGGTAGCCGAAGTATCAAGGCGGAGCGGGTTGTAAGCGTAGTAGATCCGGAAAGGCGCATTGATGACGGGCAGGAACACTTGCAACTCGAGACCTGTGGACATACGCGGCGTCCAGTTGGTTCCGCCAATCGGCCGGAGGTCAGCCGGGAAATTGATGCGCTTTCCGCCTATGCAATTAAAGCCGGCATCGAGTGAAGGACATCCGAAGAATGTGCTGTTGATGTCCTGCAACTGGCCAGAGTTGATGCGCAGTTGTGACTGGCGAAGGATCGAGTTGAAGCCCAGGTCGGCGAAGGGCGCGAGCGCTACAGGGCCCACGATCGTGATCCGATACTCGAGGTTGCCGTTCACGCTGAAGTCGCCGCCAGGCGCAACGATCTGCTCAACAGGCACGGGAATCGTGTAGTTGCCCCGCCGGGGATTACTTGGATCCTTAGGCACGGGGGTCCCATCGGGGTTGGTCAGCGTGATAGCGGCATTGGTTGGCAGGTAAGCCAGGGGCGACACAGTACGGATGTCGAACCCGCGAATATCGTTCTCGCCGCCCATGTAGAAGCGATCGAACGGTGGCGCGACGAGCCCGCCGTAGCCGCTGAGGAAAGAGGCCTGGATGTTATAGCCGATTGTATTCCGCCGCTTTTGGACGGGACGGAACTGCTTGAATTGCAGTATCGGACGCACATAGCGCACCGAGCCGCCCAACCCGGCGATCTCCCCACCCAGGTAGATACTCTTGCCGCTATGGGGGCTGATGGCGCTGTCCAGTGTGCTGAAAGAGAAGTTCGGGATAACTTTGCTGGTGATCACTCCCTGCAGTGCATTAGGTCCAGCAAAACCGCGGAACGCCAACTGCTCGAAGAGATTGCGGGAGGCGCTGCTGAACACTTGCGTCGAGGAGTTGTCGAATGAATAGGTAAGTCCAACGCGTTTGAAGGAACGGTGCAGTGGGTAGCTGCTGGAAACGGTGAAGCCAGTGCTCGATTGGGTGAAGTTTTGCAGGCTGTTGAGCACGTCCTGGGAGAAGTTGATTCGTTGCCCAGTGAATATCTGATATTGCTGCGCCTGGTTGAAGTTGTAGCTGGAGTGAAAGACCGTAAAGCCCACTTGCAGTGGACGATCGAACATGTACGGTTCAGTGAACCCAAACATAATGCTCTTTTGCACGTTGCCGACGCTGGCGTTAAGGGTCAAAGTCTCGCCTAAACCGAACAGGTTGTTCGTCGAGTAGTTGAAACCAATGAACGCACCTTCGAGGCCGCTTACGCCTCCGCTCAGCCCAACGCTGTTCTTTCCCTTCTCATGCACCTTCAGTGTCAGATCGACGAGGCCATTCTTCTCGTCAAGCTTGCGGTCGGTAGTATTGGGATCGTCGGGCTTCAACTGGTCGAAGTAACCGAGCTGGTTCAGGCGCAATAAGCTAACTTCCCATGCGCGCGAGTTGTAAAGATCGCCTTCCTGAAGAGCGATTTCCCGACGGATAACTTTGTCGCGAGTCGTGGTGTTGCCCTGAAATTCGATTCGACGGACTCGGAACTGCTTGCCTTCCTCGACGTCGATGTCGAGGTTCACCAGCTTTTTATCCTCGTCGAACGTGGTGTCGGGAACCGAAGTGAAATTGATATAGCCGATCTCGCCGTAGGCCTTGCGGAGGTTCTCCAAGCCCTTGGCGATTTTTTCTCGGCTGAAGATGTCGCCATCTTTAATCGGGAAAAGCGACCGAAGGGCCTTGTTATTTTGGATGGCTTTGTTGCCTTTGAAATTGATTTCGCCCAGCCGATAGCGTTCGCCTTCCTCGATCGGCATGGTAATGTCAACCGCCTTACCCTTCCCGTGAACCCAGGGAATGCTTATCGTGCCCCCGGTGTCGTGAATTTGCGTCTTGGGGTCCTGGACTAGCACCTTGAAGTAGCCGCGGTTCTGATATTCGGCCCGAACTCGCTCGGTATCTTCGGTGAGCTTGCTGGCATCGTAGGTCTTGGAAAATATGTCTTCCAGGAAGATGGAGTGAGGCACCCCGATCGGACGCAGATTCTTCATCGCAGCTCGTAGGGTGCGAGACTTTACATGCTTGTTGCCGGTGAAGTGAATCTTGCCGACTTTTACCTTCGGTCCTTCCTTAACGACGAAAGTGATGCCGACCGCGGATGGTGGTATGGGGCGAATCTCGGTGCGAACGATGGCGTACTGGCGTCCGTGTTCGGAGAGCAGTTCCCGGATGGTGACTTCGGCCTTTTTAACCTTTGTGGGATCGTATTGGCTTTCTTGGGTGAGCCCGACCTTGCGCTCCTTGAAACGGTCGAGCACGTCGCTTGTGGAGACCGAACTCAGGCCGGTGTAGTTGATTTCCCGAATAGTAGGCCGTTCCTTCACGTAGATGTGGATGACCCAGCCCTTGGGAGTCTGCTCCCGCTCCATGCGGATGTCTTCGAAGTAATTGGTGTTCCAAAGGGAATTGAAGTCGCGCAGCAGGGCGGCCTCGTCGTAAATATCACCGGGCTTGGTGAAGATCCGGGCCTTGATGGTCTCTACGGGAATACGCCGGTTCCCGTGGACCCGGATGTCGCTGATCACGTTTTCCTGGGCCCACATAGGGCAGACAAAGGCCCAAATCAGGAGAAGAATGACCGCACATCGGCCTAATCCAATTGGGGCAAGTCGGGGAGAAAGCTTCCAGAATGAGGAAGATGGGGACTGAGTTCCTGGTCGGAGGAATGCCGGCTCGGAGCGCACGCCCGCAACGGTGCGCACACTCTTCGCTACTGCAGGACTTTCCTGATGAATGCGAAGAATCGCTACTACCTCAAATCCCTGGGAGTATGGAAAACGGTCATTATACGGTAGAGCACAGCAGAGCGTCCAAACCTGGCGATCCCAAGTGTATGGTTCGTAAAGTTTTGTTCTGTTTCAGGAAGCCGGTTGAATTCGCTCTACCTCAACCAAGACGGAATAAAACGTAGCAGAGTTGCCCATGTCGGAAAGTTTTTCTGACGTCAGGACGTTGATATTGCGGTGACCTGGTGTAAGTTTGGCCCAGCTGAGGCGGGCGGAGACGGTGCCGGGCTGGACAACGCCGTTCACTCGAGCGGTAAGTTCAATGTTTCCTCGGCGATTGAAGACACGAACCCGGTCACCATTGGCTATCCCGCGGGTGTTCGCGTCAGCGGCGCTGATCTCGAGCAGGTCCTGATCCTCCATCGCCTGAACGGAGGGAATATTGGTAAAGGTCGAATTCAGGAAGTTGTCAGCTTTACGTGCAAGCAGTTCGAGAGGGTACAACCGAGCCTGTTTCGAATGACGCGACTCTGCCGGAGGACGAAAGTCAGCAACCGGATCGAGTCCGTGGCGCTTGAGGTCGTCACTGTAAAGCTCGGCTTTGCCGCTCGGAGTGGGGAAATTGCCTTCCGCAAACGGCAAAAAAGGGGCATATCCGTTGGGCGAGTCGTCTCCTGATCGGGCGAAACGCAAGCGAGCATGTCCGTCCTTGTCCAAAAGGTCACGATCGATGCCCTTAAGGCAAGGATTCGAGGACTGCAGCGCCGTATCGATCATTTGATCCACCGAGTAGGAGAACAACGGTTCATCGAATCCCATGCGCTGCGCGAGCGCCTGGAATAGATCTACATTGGAGCGACACTCTCCCAGGGGTGCAATCGCCTGCTGAGAAATCTGGAGATAATAGTGCCCGTACGCGGGTTGCAGGTCCTTGTGCTCGAAGAAGGTCGTGGCTGGAAG
>JBPYEW010000211.1:0-63053 GCA_051984555.1 Terriglobales bacterium
GAATTCGTACAAGCAACGGAGTGACCACGGTGACCGCACCCGAACTCTCCCCATTGGCTAATCCATAGGCCGAGAGGAATTCCGCAGTTCGCCTGGGGTCGGCCTGCCGCGCAACCTCCAACGAGAACGCCCACCGCGATCCAGCCAGCGTGAGTTCTCGTGGAGGAAAGCGCCGGCAGATGCTATCTACATCCAGAACAGCCTGCGCGTGCCCCACGGATGCATTCCGAGCGAATATCGGCAGCGGCTCCACCCAGCGTGGCCCATCGGGAAAGTTGGCTATCTTGTCAACGATGACAACGTGGCCGGCTGCCCGAAACGCGTCCGCAAGATCGGTATCCGCCTGAGGCGACTGTGGCTCCGAAAGTAAAATGTCGAACCCGATCGGTCCCGCTCCGCCCATTGCCAACTTCCGAGTAAGCTCCGCCAGTACCTCTCGCGACCACGGCCAGCGGCCGTACATCTGGAGGCTCTCGTCGTCTATGCTGACCACCAGAACCCGCGAGGGACCCGTTGATTTCGGCCCGAAGCGGAAGAAAGTGTCCGTGAGTCGAATCTGCCACTCGCGGATGAAAGGCACGCTGGACAACAACGACACGATCGCAAACAGCACAACTGCCAGACCGATCGTAGCGACCCAATCGCGCTCCTTGCGGATACCCTTCACCTGTTTCGCCCCTATCATCCGCTCGAAACTGTTTCCATTGTTAGATGCACGACAATCTTCTATTCACGAATACAAGCTTAGTAAAAAATTCGTACAGGCAAGACGAACTTCAGTCCGTCCGACTCGATTTTTGATCACCGTAAGAGAACTTGTGCAACTCCTCCGACGACATTTGAAACAGGTTCCTTAACACCGCCAGTTCAGCGGTTATCCCGGTTTTCAGCGCTGGTTCCGCATCGGGAGCGAAGAATGGCGAATGGTTAGAAGGCAACCGGCCCCCGTTTGCCTTAGCATCCGCAAACTTCTGCGGATCGGCGCCTCCCAGGCTGAAATAAAAGGACGGTATGCCTTGCTTAACGAAATACGAATAGTCTTCCGACGGCATCATGGGCCCTTCCACCAGCACATTCTGTTTGCCGAGCGCCGCTTCCAGCGCCGGCTTTAGTCGCTGAGCTAAAGCGGGGTCGTTATAGACCGAATCCGTAGATTCGAATTCAACTACCTCCGGTTCCCGAGGGGCTCCCGCCGCATCCGCTTCCCCTTTCACAATTCGCCGTATGGAAGCAAGCACTCTCTCCCGCACATCGGATTTGAACGTACGCACCGTCAGTCCCATTTGCACCTGGTCCGGAATGATGTTGTTCTTTGTTCCGGCTTGTACGTATCCCACTGTAACCACCACCGGTTCTCCCGGCTTCACTTCGCGTGATGGGATGGTTTGCCAGGCCAGGATCGTGCGCGCCGCTATAACAATAGGATCCACGGTGCTCTCGGGGGATGCGCCGTGCCCTCCTTTCCCGAAAATTGTGACTCGCAGCGAGTCGGCGTTCGAGTCATATGCTCCCGGCACGATGGCCACCGTGCCGGCGGGAGAACCATTCCCAACATGCAAAGCGACTCCCACGTCGGGCTTCGGAAACCGTTTAAGGAACCCATCGGCAACCATGGCCTTCGCACCTGAGATGGTCTCCTCAGCGGGTTGACCGATCAGCATCAGCGTGCCATGCCAAGTATTTTTGCTCTGTGCCATGGCCTGAGCCGTACCAACGAGCGACGCCATATGGACATCATGCCCACAGGCGTGCATAACCGCTACCTCCCTTCCCGAGTCATCCTTCACCCGAACCTTGCTAGCATATGAAAGGCCAGTCTTCTCCTCGACTGGCAAAGCGTCCAACTCGGTGCGCAGCATAACCGTCGGACCCGGACCATTCTTCAGAATCGCCACCACACCGGTTCCCCCGACATGCTCTGTGACTTCGTAGCCTGATTCCCGCAAGCGCGTGGCAAGCTTGGTTGCCGTCTGTGACTCTTGCGACGACAACTCGGGATGTTCGTGCAAATCGATGTATAGCGCGTACGCCGCCGGGTACACACCGTTCACTTCAGGTTTCGTACCTTGCGCGAACACAGAGGTGGCCGAAACAAGCACGAGGAATAGGGTAAAGATTCTCATGGACGCGGATAATACCCAGACAGGGCGGAGTGCGCAAATCGACGCCGTGACACCTTTCCCCTCGCCCTCTGGCGGCGATCAGGCTTGTGGCGCCGGCCCGCGGTTGAATCGAGTTCGGAGCAAGGCAAATTCGCTACACGAATCTGAACTCAGGCTTTATCATTTCCTGCGATACGGCGCGGCCGGGTGCCCGGAACTCCCATTGGAACGGCTTTTGATCAAGATGGGAATTGCCTAGAACAACCTGGACGGATAACATGCTGCTCAGTACAGGCGGTCTAATAATAACGATTTTCTAAGTTGGAACAGGAGATTCCGGTCTCATGGCCATTACACCTACCAAAGCTACTCCCGGAATTACTACTGAAGCCCCGAACGTCAATTACACCGGGCCGCTGGCCATCGTCACCACGCTCTTCTTTATGTGGGGCTCGCTGACTGCATTGAACGACGTCCTTATCCCTCACTTCCAACATGTGTTCAAGCTGAACCTGGCATTCAGCATGTTGGTTCAGACTGCATTCTTCTCCGCGTACTTCGTCTTTTCTATCCCGAGCGCGAAAGTAATCGATTGGCTCGGTTATCAAAGATCCATGGTCGTCGGGTTGGTAACGATGGGACTGGGTGCATTCCTTTTTGTACCCGCCGCAAAGGTCCCCTCCTTCGGTCTGTTTCTCGCAGCTCTCATCGTTCTGGCCGCCGGAATCACGTTGTTGCAGGTCGCTGCCAATCCCTATGTGACCGTTCTGGGAAAACCGCAAACCGCTTCCAGCCGCTTAAATCTTACGCAGGCGTTTAACTCCCTAGGCACAGTCATCGCACCGTGGGTGGGAGCTCACCTCATTCTGCGCGGTGCGGCCGCGGCAGGCGAAAGCCCAGTAGAACAGGCGGCTTCCGTCATAAAGCCTTACGTTGGATTGGGCATTGCCCTGGTGTTACTTGGGATCATCATTGGCGCAGTGAAGTTGCCGAAGATTGAATCCGCACAACACCATCTCGGGCAAAAGGTCAGTGACTCGATCTGGAAACATCCCAACCTCATTTTTGGATCGATTGCCATTTTCGTGTACGTCGGCGCGGAAGTAGCCATTGGGAGTTCTATCGCGAACTACCTCGCACTCGACAACATTGGCGGATTTGTTTCCGGCAACGACATCCCGGATGCGGCAGCGCGGTATTCAGCAGCCCTGGTAATCGCCGCTAAATACATTTCAGTCTACTGGCTTGGAGCGATGATTGGTCGCTTCATCGGATCCGCGCTCCTGCAAAAGATCAAGACCGGTACCCTGCTCGCACTCTGTGCTGTGATGGCAGCTCTCCTGGTAACCATCTCGGTCCTCACCAGCGGTTCGGTAGCAATGTGGGCCATTCTGCTCGTCGGCCTCTTCAATTCCATCATGTTCCCGAGCATATTCACGTTGGGCGTCGCCGAACTTGGCCCGCTAACCGGCGACGGGTCCGGTGTGATGATCATGGCGATCGTCGGCGGGGCAATTATTCCTTGGATAGTCGGGAAGATCGCCGATGCGATCAATGTGAAGTCATACGCTGGAGCGATTTTCGGCCAGGGCCTGCACTACGCGCTCATACTTGCAGCGGTGTGCTATCTCTATATCCTCTTCTTTGCAGTGAGCGGGTCGAAGCCAAATAGCGAACGGTACGGAAACGCTTAAGTAAGCTCTCCAGATTTCGAGCTATTTGGAAATGTTTTCTCAATACGAGCTTATTCGCTGGAATACTCCGGCGACGATCCGATCGCATCGAACCGCATCGAAGGGGAACGCAACCGCCACTTGTTCACCCGTGCTCGTCAGAATGGCTTTGCGCAATGCTCGTCTCGCCCGGTGCAGCCTGACCTTAACCGTACTCTCACTCAGGTTCAGGATCCGGCACACCTCCTCAATTGTCATCTGCTCCACGTCGCGTAAAAGAAACACGCAGCGATACAACTCCGGAAGTGCTTCGATGGCCTGCTCCAGTATGCGCCGAAGTTCGGAGTTTGCCGTGTGCTGTTCCGGGGACGGCTCGCGAGCGGGAAAATGATCCATAACGTCTCCGTCGAATCCCTTGTCAGGTGTTCTGGTGTCCTTGAACCGTTTGCCTCGCTCGGCGCGGGCGAGTGCTTCATGTACGGCGATCCGCGTGAGCCAGGTTTTGAACTGCGATCGGCCGGCGAACTGGTCTAGATGTTCGTAAGCCCTGACATATGCATCCTGCATGACGTCTTCCGCCTCGGCGTCGTCTCGCAGAATACTACGGCTTACACGGTACAGGAGCTGGTTGTACCGTCGGATGATGATTTCAAATAGTGCGGTATCTCCTGCGAGCACCCGACTGACAACCTCCTCGTCCGTCAGATTCGCAAAACTCGCCAGTACCGGACTTGGGCTACCCACGATTCCCTCCACCTGAATAGAGTACCTGCACGCCTAAAAGGTTACGGGCATGTCTTTCGCGCTTCTCTAGCCAGTTACTTTTGGAACTCTAGGAACACCTTGCAACCGTAAATTGCTATTGCGCAAGGTAAGTACCACGACTATGTTTGCCATAAATCGTTACTTCGCGTTCAGTCGGTTGGTTTGTGAAGCGTTCTGTAGAGAAGCGCAGCGGTATTCATCTTCGGATTTTGAAGCAAACGCGCAGCTGTTGGCCACACTTGGCTGGAATTGCTGCTCTCAGCTTCCTATCGCTTCCTCTTACCCTTCTTTATCCTCTGCCACTTAAGATTGCCGTTGACAGCGTTCTCGGCCAGCAGCCTTTGCCAGAATTCCTGCAAAAGATCCTTCCCGGTACCCGACCCCATGTTGTCGCGCTGGAATTCGCAGTTGGTCTCCTGCTGCTCATCTCACTCTTGGCAAATCTGCAGGGCCTCTTGAGCTGGTGGTTATCGACGTACACCGGAGAGAAGTTGGTCTGGGACTTCCGCGCCCAGTTACTGAACCACGTGCAGCGCTTGCCGCTCGCCTTTCATGATCGATATGGCGCAACCGACTCGGTGTACCGAATTCAGCATGACGCCCCGTCGATCCAGTACGTTGCCATTCAAGGCGTCATTCCCCTGGTTACTGCATTATTCATGTTGATCGGGATGGTTTACGTAAGCGCGCGTATGGACGCATACCTGGCAGTGATTGCCCTGAGTATCACTCCGGTGCTTTTCGTCTTGTCTCTGGCATCGGGTCGACTCGTGCGTCGCCGCTCCCGCCAAGTCAAAGAACTCGATACCTCCGCTATGTCAGTCATCCAGGAGGTTCTTGGCTCCATTCGCGTCATCAAGGCATTCGGCCAGGAATCGCGTGAGCATGAGCGGTTTATACGCCATTCAAGCAAGCGGATGTCCGGGCAAATCCGGTTGTCGCTTATGCAGGCCATTTTCAACGTACTTGTCGGGTTGACCATCGCGGCGGGAACGGCGGTGGCACTTTTCGTCGGAGTGCAACACGTTCGCAAAGGCGTGCTTACGGTAGGATCGCTGCTTGTCATCATGGCGTACATCGCTCAGATGTATCAGCCTCTCCAAGTGCTAAGTACCAAAGTTACGGACCTGCAGATCTGGTTCGCCAGTCTGGAACGGGTATTCCAGTTGATGGACCAGTCTCCCGAGATCGCCGAAAGTCCCAGTGCCTTGAGGATCGTACGCGCCAAGGGAGCATTCGAATTACGCGATGTCTCTTTCCGTTACGACGAAAGTGGGAGAGGCCTGCAGAACATCTCCGTCACTGTTCCTCCTGGCAGTAAGGTCGGCATTGTGGGCGGGACAGGTGCAGGCAAGACAACATTGCTCAATTTGCTGATGCGCTTCTACGACCCCACCCAAGGTCAAGTTTTGCTCGATGGCCGCGACTTGCGCGAGTACCGGATCGCCGATTTACGCCGGCAGTTCTCGGTAGTCCTGCAGGAACCAGTGCTGTTTGCGGCTAGCCTTGCCGAGAATATCGCTTACGGTAAACCCGAAGCGACCGACGACGAAATCCTGACCGCAGCCAAAGCAGCCTGTTCCCATGATTTCATTTCCAGCCTGCCCGAAGGATACGACACCAGGCCGGGTGAGCGCGGCACCCTGCTCTCGGGAGGCGAACGCCAGCGCATATCGCTCGCACGCGCTTTCCTGAGAGACACACCGATCCTCATTCTTGACGAACCTACGAGTTCCATAGACGTTCAAACCGAATCCTCGATCATGCAAGCCACCGAGGCACTGATGCAGGGACGTACCACGTTCATGATCGCCCATCGATTGAACACTCTGAAAACCTGCGACATGATCCTGGTACTCGATCAAGGCCGCCTGTTGGAAGTTCGGAATTCCCTTCCCGAATTCCTGCCGGCGAGCACCCCGCTGACGCTCATGAAATCCGCCGCGCACTAGTGTGGCACCTTCGCCTTTTTGGGACCTACCATCGCACTTCTTGCGATTTACAGCCTTTTACCGATTTCCGCATTGCCTCGTCACAAGCGATAAGGAAGTTGGGGAACTGTGCGCGGTCTGTGTCGTTGCCGTCCACCTGTTTCTCCGCCAAATAAACACCGGAGGACTCAAATGGAAAAATTATCGTGGTTCTTGGCGGGCCTGGGTCTAGGCACCGTTGTCGGCATCCTGTATGCCCCCACATCCGGTGACGAAGCTCGAGAGGCAATCCGTGCTAAAGCAGGGGAAGGCCGAGACTACGTCATGGACAGAGCGCAAAAAGCACGTGAACACGCAGGTGAGTGGGTGGACCGCGGGCGCGAAATCGTCAATGAGCAGAGGCAGAATTTTCGAGACGCTTACGAAACTGGGCGCCAAGCATACCAAGAGACCAGCGGAACACGAACCGGCACGAACTCCTAGGATTTCTTTCAGGCACATCTCCCCACCCGTATAGCTTTTTCACAGCCCGTGGACGGCCCATCCCGTCCCCGGCTTTTTCAGTTGAAACCCACGATTTTCGCCGGAGACATCAGTACTCCCCCGCCTCTTTCAGAGCAACTACAACACCCTCAACACGAATCAGAGATCCTAGACCTGAGTGTCACCGCCAAGGCTTAGCAGTAAAGGGAGGCCAGCTGTGATTCAGGCATGCACGTGCTCGAATGATTTTGGGTTTGCGGTGGTAGATATCATCGGAGGAGCCGAGTAATGTCCAGCCCAGCGAGTGTCGCCAGACATCCCATCCATCCCATGCTGATCGTTTTCCCGATCGGACTCTGGACGTTCTCACTGGTCTGCGACATTATCTACGTCTTTGGCGGCCGTGAACACATGTGGAACATAGTTGCTCTCTACACCGCGATAGGCGGAATAGCCGGTGCGCTACTCGCCGCAGCCCCCGGTCTCATCGACTATTTATCTATCCACGACAAGGAAGTGCGCGCAATCGGTACGCGCCACATGATCGTGAACGTCGGTGCCTTGATGGTCTTCACAATTGCTTCTATCGCTCGTGCGAAAGGCGTAGCACCAGCTATTCCTCTAGTGTTGTCTGTCCTCGGCATTATTCTCATCAGCATAGGCGGGTGGCTCGGCGGAGATCTTGTCTACATCAAAGGAATGGCCGTCGAACCCGTGGAAGAACTCACCGCCGAACGTCACCGAGAGTTGCGCCCTCGCAGCCGCCTTAGAAGGGTGAGCTAGAGTTCACAGTCCTCTATTCTCTTTGGTGCCGCCGCAAGTTTGCACCTGACCCCGTAAGCCGATATCGGCTACAGCAACTCTTCGAATAAGCTACATACCTTTCCGGATAGAAGTACGTTCATCCCTCTCTCATTCTGATAGATACGGTATGCAAGAACAGCTAGGAAACGCGAACAACCACTGGGTTTTTCGCGAGGGGAAGATTACTCTTCACGGTCAGCAACTTCGTAATCAGGTCGTGCAAGCGGCGATTTCTCTCCTCGAAGCTCCCATCACTACCGAATCAGTAATTGACTCGCTTTTGCGCGCGGGTGAGTTCGAGGCCGCCCTTGGCGACACGATGCCCCAGCACTTCTCATCCGCCGAAGCGTTGACCAGTTTGCTAGCTCGGTGCCTTTGGGAAGATCGCGCTGATTCCCTTCAACAGCTTCCCGCAGCCGTCGCAAAGCTGCAAAACATCCCGGTCCCCGACCAGGTCCGAGTCTCTCCCCCAGAGGGTTTCGCGTACTACGCACTACATCCCTTGGATTTCGCCAGCCTTGCCGAAACAATCGCAGGGGGATGTTCATCGGCGGCGATCATCGGCATAAGAAGCATAGGTACCACTCTCAGCGCAATTGTCCTCGGGGCTTTCCGGCATTCCGCCAGGCATTCGGGGCGTATCACCGTTCGCCCGACTGGACATCCTTACGATCGAGTCACCCAGCTCACCGGTGAACAGAAGCAGTGGATAGCGGAGCGCGTTCAAAAGCACTGCACTTTTTTGGTGGTGGATGAAGGTCCCGGCCGGAGTGGCTCGTCCTTTTTGTCGGTTGCCGAAGCTCTCGAAGACGCCGGCGTTCCCTCCGAGCAAATCACGCTCGTGGGAAGCCGCCCAATCGATCCCGATCAACTTTGCGCGGACAATGCGCCCACTCGATGGCGCCGGTATAACTTCCTTTGGCCGCGTCCAGCTAAATATTCGCGATTCAACAATGACATCTACATAGGCGGAGGACACTGGCGCGAAACGCTCCTGGGTTCTCAATCCTCATGGCCCTCCTGCTGGCCCCAAATGGAGCGCTTTAAATTCCTTTCACCCGATCACCACTGGGTTTACAAATTCGAGGGTTTCGGCCGGTTCGGCCAAGAGGTTCTCCAGCGTGCGCAGCAGATCGCGGCTGCTCAGCTTGGTCCGGCAGCCGAATATGCCGACGATGGCATGATCCGAGTGCCGCTAATAAAAGGCAAAATTCTCGACGGAACGTATCACCCTCGACCCGTCCTGGATCGTTTGGCTGACTACTGCGCGTTTCGCTCTCGTGAATTCACTTCCGCCAATCCTCCCTCATCTCAGCTCGCTCAGATGCTGCGGTTCAACGTGCGCGAGGAATTCGGACGCGAACTGGACATGGACTTGGAACCCCTGTCCGTGGCGAATACTTTGGCGGATGGCCGTATGCAACCGCATGAGTGGCTGCTCGCACCCGACAGCAAGCTGCTGAAAGTGGACGCCTGCACTCACGGCGATGACCACTTTTTCCCCGGTCCCACCGACATCGCATGGGATTTAGCTGGGGTAATTGTGGAGTGGGGATTGGGCCGTGACGCCGCGCAAATGGTACTTTCTCGATATCAACGTCTCACCGGCGATCCAATTTCCTCGCGTCGCCTGCTTCCCTTCTTGCTGGCCTATTCGGTGTTCCGTATGTCGTACTGCAAGATGGCGCTAAGCAGCGTGGTAGGAACGCCCGACTTCGAGCGCCTGTTCTCGGCCGCTCAGCGGTATCGAAATACCGCGCGCCATTATTTGAATGCTTCTCATTCCTCGGACTTTTCTCCAACAGCGCAGCCGCAGCCGTTTGACTCGCCTGTTACGAGTCATGTCGGACCAGCCGCTTGAGCAGCTACGCCACTTGATTATTTTTTTGCGCAGCCTGCGAGTCCAGGACAGTTAAAATCGACGGCGAAATCGCCGAGAAGCTCTCGTGTCCGCGCATTCTCTGTTGCCCGATACCTCCCGGCCCGGGTAACAGTCGACTAGCCAATCCTAGGAGCCAGCTCATAGTTTCGGGGAAAATGTCGTTCAGTTTGACCGCTACTTTAGCCGGCGCTGACAACAACAAGCGCGACCGCCCCGCTTCGCAAGCTGAGGCGATGGCACGCGCCGCCCGCTCGGCTGAAATCGAGAATACCGGCAGTGCTGCACTGACGCTGAACCAGGCGTACTCCGCTCGGTGTTTCCCCTTGAAGTTCGCATTTCGTGGACTTCCCGTCCGCATCAGTCCCGGGTACACGGTGGTGACGCGTATACCTTCCGGTCGCAGTTCAGCGCTCAGACCTTCGGAAAAACCGGCTAGTGCGAACTTGCCTGTGCTGTAGGGCAGCAGGTGCGGAACGCTGATCTTCCCGCCAATCGACGATATATTCACGATCCGCCCGTGGCCTCGTCGACGCATCTTGGGCAAGACGGCCATAGTGGTGTATACGGGAGCCCAGAAATGCGTGTTAAGCGATTCTTCATAATCCTCAACAGTTACCGAGTCGATAGGGCCAACCGCGATCGCTCCAGCATTGTTGACAAGAACGTCAACTTCTCCAAAATTCGCCGCAACTTTTTGCAAAGCGTCTTCCACGTCTTCCCGCCGTGTAACGTCGCACCTCACCGGATATGCCTGAACACCTCGAGCTCTGAGATCCTCTGCGGCTCTGTCCAGCTGTTCCTGGTTGCGGGCGCAGATCGCCACTCGTGCTCCTCTCGCCCCGAACTCACGAGCCATCACCAAGCCCAGGCCGCGAGAACCGCCCGTTATGAAAACGACGCGATCCCGCAGAATGTACCTTTGTTTTCTCTGCAGCAATTGTCGAATCACCAACGCGCCAGCGGCCGTAGCCAAACCAACCGCTGGCATGCCAAATGTCCTTGCCCTATTTGCTTTAAACCTCATGGAACGCATTGCAGAGTTCTCCAAACCCCGTTGCCCTAATGATGTGTGGTCGGTACAGGAACGTACCTCCTTGCCTACAGGAGGCCCCCGATTTGCTCAAACGCTCGGGTGACGTATTTAAGAGAGGAATCCTCCTTGTGACCCGAATGGCAGCCGCCGCCACCAGACAATGGTGCGGCGCCTGCCAAATTTTTTGGCCACAACTCGGTTAGGCCGCTTTCTTTCGTCCGGCTGAGCGCTCGGAACGGGCCACGTCGCCATCTTTGTCAATGAAGTACAGAAAGCGATTGTCTCGATCGACAGCATTCTTTACGACCACCTCGGAATCGCCTTCGCCGGACTTGTTCTTTTGGCAGACATTGCCTTGGCCATCAATGAAGTACAGATACTTCTTATAATCACGCTTTAACTTTAGTGTCTTTACTTTTTCCGCCATGCCAAGTCACCTCAGGGAATTTAAGATTCGCTCCCGCTGGCAGCCGATGCTTATAGAACCTCGGATTTCTCTCAAATTGCGGGTGTTCTGGACATCTGCGAAGGACGCCGATATGTCTTCGTATAACCTTGTTCAGGCGGCTTCTGGTCGTCTGTGAAGTTGCTGGGCTACAACTTTCAAGTCGCGCACAAATTTCGCCATTTCTGCTTTTCGCGTTTCGGAATCGGGAGCTCTCAAGATGGAAGAGGGATGCACCGTTGCCACAACCTTTGGCGCGAGAGATGAATCCAGTAACTTCCCTCGATCTTTCAAAACGCTGAAGGTGCGCCCAAGAAGAGCTTGGGCCGCCGTTGCTCCAAGGCAGACAACAACTTCCGGCTGGATCAGGGCGAGTTCCTCATCTAGCCACGGACGGCATGCGTTGATTTCAGCAGCGCGCGGCTTCTTGTGGATTCGACGTTTTCCCCGCGTCGCGGCTTCCCATCGGAAGTGCTTCACTACGTTGGTGACATAAATGTCATCGCGTGCTATCTCCGCCTCTTTCAGAGCTTCATCCAGGATCCTGCCCGCAGGCCCGACGAAGGGCTTCCCTTCGATGTCCTCACGATCGCCCGGCTGCTCGCCAACAAATACCACGCGAGCTCCAGACCGCCCCTCCCCGAATACCGTCTGTGTCGCTTTCGCCCAGAGATCGCAGGCCCGGCAGCCTTGTGCTACCGATCGCACCTTGGCCAACGTTGGTTTTGGTGGAATTAGTTTCGGGACGGGCGGACCGAGCTTCACACCATTCATCTCTCTGTCGGGCATAGAGGCGCTCCGACGCTATCAGATGGGTTCACAAGAGAGCGTGTTGCTAGCTGTTCGCCTCTCGCATTTCGCTAGCCATGCACATTTTCCACTGTCTTTTCCAAAGTGAACTTCCGCGAAATACAGCGCACACTGTATTGGTCGACTATCCACCTCAGTCTATGGTGAAGCGGGCTTGGGTCGGCCCAACTGAGTCCACTTCGTATGCTTTCGCAATGCGCCAACCCGGCATGCTGTCGTTCGCTGACTTCTTTGTCGGAGGGGCGGCTGTTTCAGTTTGAAATAGTTTCCATTTCTGTTTCCGCCACTGACGATTCCGAGCAGGACTTTGACGAGACCCCTAGCAAAGAGACGGCCCACTTCTGGTTATGCGCCGAATGCGCCGCTACGATGGCGTTGACCCTGGAACCACTCAACGGCCTACGTCTCGTGCCCTTGGAAGTGGCGCCTCCCGAGAAAGCTCGGCCTATGCCTTTGCCGCGCGAATTGCACGATTGTTGAACTCTCCCATACAGGAATTCTTTCAGCCACTTACCGACAAGTCCCGATATAACTCTCTCGAGAGCCTGCTAGAGTCTTGTGCTAAGTAGCCGCAAAGCGTCCACCTACGTGTTCGCCGCATGGCTACGTTCCCCGCGAGGTGAAAACGATGGCTTTTCGAATCCTGGTGGCGGATGACCACGAAGTCGTCCGTCGTGGTTTGTGCGCTTTGCTACAGGCGCAGCCCGACTGGGAGGTTTGTGGCGAAGCCGGCGATGGCCGCGAAGCACTGGAGAAAACTCAGAAACTTAAACCGGATGTGGTCATACTCGATATCGGCATGCCGAGTCTGAATGGGCTCGAAGCTACACGCCAGATTCTCAAATCGAATCCCCATACAAAGATCCTGATTCTAACTCTCCACGATTCCGATCAAGTGGTCCGTGAAGTCCTCAATGCCGGCGCCCGCGGATTTCTTTTGAAGTCGGACGCAGCCCGCGACCTCGTAGCCGCTGTCGAAGCCTTGCGGCGCGACAAAACCTATTTCACATCCAAGGTTGCTGCGATGGTGCTGGACGGCTATTTGAAGAATGGCACCCCCGGCGCCCCGCAGCCACCGAGCCCCACGCGTAGCCGTCTTACACCCCGTGAGCGCGAGATCGTTCAGTTGCTGGCTGAAGGAAAGAGCACCAAAGAGGTCGCTGTTGCTCTTGGTCTCAGTGTCAAGACCGCCGAGACGCACCGTTCCAACATCATGCGCAAGCTCGAACTACACTCGGTTAGTGATCTTGTACTCTACGCTGTGCGAAACAATATCGTGCACGTAGTGCAGCCGTCTCTTTAATCTCTTGCCAAAAAGGAAAAGTCCCCTACCAGGGGACTTTTCCTTTTCCGGATCGAAACTAGGAACGGGCTGGTTTACCGGACAATATTTGGAAGAGGAGTAACCACCTTTTTACGCTCGATGTGATCAGGAAGTTCTCCTTCACGTGCTCCCGCGCATTATGACCAAGCTGTTCGGCAATATCACGATGCTGCAGTAAATGGCGGATCTGGGTCGCGCAGTCGTCCACGGAATGCACTAGGAAACCTGTGATCTTGTGGATGATGTGGTTCGGAATTACGCCCACAGCGCTGCCAATCACTGCTTTACCCTTCCACATCGCCTCCGCAATAGGCAGGCCTGACAATTCACTCGAAGGCATGTGCACGACAATCGTGGAAACCCTCTGGAGAGCATTTATCTCCGACGCAGACCGCGTCTCCACCAGGATGATATCCGGGTCGCGTTCCGCAGCCGCTTTGGCTTCGCTCAATGTCGCTGTGTCGGTTGCGTGCCCATCGCCAGAGTTGACCAACACTAATTGGCAATCCACATCGCGCTTTGCCTGTTGGTAGCTCTGTATAACGCCCGCTGTCTCGTTCGCGGCCCCGAAGCTGGCAATTTGTGTAATCACGGGGCGCGAACGATCGATTCCGAAACGTTCGCACACTTGTTGAACATAACCGGGATCAAGCGATTTGTTTACTTCTGAAAGGGGGTCGATACATGGATAAAACAAATATTGAGCAATCGACAAAGCGGGTGCAAACCGCTGTGATGAAAATACCGCGGCGTCATAACGCTCGAGAATGGGTTTAAGCCAACTCCAGTTGGAGGAACCGGGTTGTGATAAATCGAAGCTGCATCGCCAGATCCAGCTCTGGTTCCGAGACTTGGGTTTCACTACCCCTGCATATGGCAAGTCGTGGATCACCACGAATGGTTCGTCTAAGTTCATCCCCTTGGCATGGCTATCGCTTTGCGCCAGCACGGCATCCTTCAGCCTCTTTTGCCCTGCAAGCGATTCATCCGCAACTGCCGCGCTCAAGTCGCCGAGTAGTTGTTCATCGTTTACGATCTCCGGCACCACTATCCGAGCAGGCACATCCAGTTCTTGCAAGAGCGAGACTAACCTTTTGACGACACCCTTGCCTCCATCGGTGAACATCGGCGGATTGACGACCTGCAGGCCTTTGCCGCGCAACCCCTGTGCCAGAAACCTCAACTCGTCCAATTCAGCCACTCCGATAACCGCACCATAATCCTCGAGCTTTATAGGTTTCGGAATATCCGAGATCGGCGACCGCACGCGCGGTGTCTGTCGCCTTTCCACTGCGGGCATCGCGTCAGTTGAAACTGGAGGTCTCCGTCCGCTGCCGGTCAGTGGCCTTTTTCGTTGAGATGTACCGCTCTCATGTTCGTGGCGATCCGGTTGCATCATCCCCCTTAGGCGACTGTTGTCTCGAGAATGCGGAGTATCCGATTTCTCACGCCTTGTAATGTTGTTGTATAGATATCGATCCTGTTTATAAGGTCTGCAGCCTGATTCAATCCCATTTGCTGCTGGAGCCACAACGAGAAATCGTTAGACTTCAACTGCAGTCGCAGCCGCGCTTCGATGAAGTGATAATGCAGACAGTGGACGTTTATCCGCTCGAGTGCCTTGGCGAATTCGGTTAGGTTACGTGCCACAAATGGCGTCGGCACGATCATTGCGGACGAAGAACAAAAATAGAACGGCTCTCGAGCCGTCCTCTCGCGTACGTCAGAATTCCTCTTCAAGTAGTCTGCCAGCGTTTCGAGCAGGCGTTCGCGAAGGGAGCGGATGGAAGTAAACTCGCGCACATCCACAGCCGATAGTTGTTCCGCGAGTGCAGGCTCATTGCATGCAAAGTAAGCCCACTGCGCGAAATCGTTGGAGTACCCTTCCCTGATGAAGTGATGCTCCTGCAACGTACGGAACGTGTGCTGGAAAACCGAATCTTCCGAGCACGACGCTATTGCTGCGTGCAACTCTCGAAGGTTGCCCGCGCGCGCCTGCTCGAGGCGCACTAAGTGCTCGGCGGAATTGAAATAAAAAGGCGTCTTGGCCCAACGTACAGGCAAGCGTTGCACTTGCTCATCGGTCCCACTGGCAACGGACATAGTTAAGCGGCAGACCTCTCGCCTATCTTCTCTGACGGCTCGCGCGGTTGAAGTCGAATATCACAAAGTTGGGTGATCAAATCGCTTGCCCAGCGATATACGTTCTGTTCCCGGACCACCTGCCGCATGCGCTTCATGCGGGCATGTTTCTCGGCAGGGTCCATTTCCAGGGCAAACCGAATCGCGTCGGCACATTGTTCTGTATCGTAAGGATTCACGATCACGGCATCCCGCAACTCGCGAGAAGCCCCCGCGAATTGACTTAGGATCAGGACACCTTGTTCGTCCTGCCGAGCCGCCACGAATTCCTTTGCCACCAAATTCATCCCGTCATGTAAGGATGTCACCAGGCAGAGGTCCGTTGCTCGGTAGAACTTCTGTATTTCACGATGCGTGTGATGTCGCTCAAGTAGTAGGATCGGTTTCCATTTCCCGGTTTGAAAACGCCAATTGATACGCTCCGCCTCGGCTTCCACTTCCGCGAGAAGATCGTGGTATCGCTTGATATGCGTTCGACTGGGAGCGCCGATTTGCAGGAACGTGAACTGGCCGAGGTAGACGGGATACTTCTCCAGGAAACGCTCGATCGCGGAAAAACGCTCCAGGATCCCTTTGGTGTAGTCGACGCGATCGACGCCCACCCCCAGAAACAACGCATCCAGTCCAAGCTCGCGCAACACGGCAGCCCGGTGCAGACCGTCCTCTTCATCCTGGCTGCTGTCCGTTCCTTGCTGACGGTTCTCCGGCCAGGCGACGCTGATCGGGAATGGCCGAACCGCAGTCACATGGCCGTTGCGATTGACAGCCGAGTGTTCTCGATCCAGGCGGCACTCGAGCGCCCGATCCACCGTTTGTAAGAAGTTGTCACAATGTGACTGAATGTGGAAGCCGATCAGATCTGCTCCCAATAAACCGTCTAGCAATTGACCCTGCCACGGACAAATTCCGAATGCCTCCGCATTCGGCCACGGAATATGCCAGAAGATCGCGATGCGAGCATCGGGACGCTTCTGCTTGATCATCCTCGGCAACAAAGCAAAGTGGTAGTCCTGCAGCAGTATCACCGGATCTTCCGTATCGGCCATCGCTTCGAGCGCCGCTGCACAGAACTTCTCGTTTGCCGACTTGTATGCTTCCCAATCGGCGCTTCGGAACACAGGACGGGTGTGCGCAATATGACAGAGTGGCCACAAACCCTCGTTAGAGAAGCCGAAGTAGTAGCCCTCCTCTTCCTCCTTGGTCAGCCAGACCCGCTTCAGCGTGTACTTGGGATCATCGGGAGGCACACGCAAACAGTCTTTGTCATCCACTGTCTCCAAGTCGCCATCCGCACTCCCATGAGCGATCCAGGTGCCGTCACACGCCTGGAGGATGGGTTCCATTGCAGTCACGAGTCCGCTGGGCGGTATCACGACTTCGAGGCTCTTCCCCTTTCGCACATGGGAATAGGGCTCTCTGTTGGAAACCACGAAGAGGCGTGAGCCTCCCAACTTACTTCGTACCTGCACAGACAGTCGTTCCGCCGTCCACAGCGACTCACCTGCTTGCCTGAGCCTGGCTTCTTGCTCGGCCGCCGCGCGTGCCGCCTCTAAGCTGGCCGCTAGGCCTCGCACCTCTTTAGCAAGTGGGCGGAACAGTTCGATGTCGGCGCTGCCCGGGCGCGGCAACGCTTTGCCCATTCGCAAAGAACGTACCCATTGAGCTGTCTTCGCGATTGGCCCCTCGATACTCCATCGAATGATCAACAACGTGATCAGCACAACGATCACGCCTTCAATCAGCACACGTATGAATGTTTCGCGCCAGACCCGGGCGGCCCGTGCGTCGATGTAAGACACATCACTGACGACCGCCAGCGCGCCGGCAACAGCGTTATCTCGATGAAGCGGTAACGCGTATACATGAACCGGCCTGTTTCCCAGTTGTAAGAAGTCTCCACGGCCCCCGTTGCTGACGATGGCTTCCTTGACAACCGGGATCTGGCTCATCAACTCGGCTTTTATTCCTGTAGAAGCTGCCAGTACCTCGCTGTGGTCGCCATAGATCGCAACCCCCGACAGGTGTTCACGATTTCCGAAACGCTCGACCACGCGACGATAGTCCCGTACCGACCTCTTCTCCAGAAGAGGTTCCACGCTGTCTTGCAGGCTTTCCGCCAGCACCTCGGCTCGGCGGGCGACATCGCGACGAAGGTTCGTTTTCTCGGCGTTAACTTCGTGATAGGAAAAAAGCAGTGACACTACCGCAATAGCGGCTATGAGCGACAGGACTAATCGAACGCCGAATACTCGCAACCTGCCCTCCTCGGTCCCTGCTGGGGAGACCGAATCATAGCCGCGCTCAGCGATGGTCGATAACTCGGAAGGTCACGAGAGGATGTGACGAACGTTCACACACCCGGTGACCGCTCGGCCAGTCACCGCACGGGAGATGTCACTCCAGTGCTGCCGGCGGCGAGACTCGCTGCCAAAAGACGGTACATGTGGTCCCCAGCCAAAAGCGTTTTGGCCGGTGAAACCGCGTTAACCCCGACAACGGCTCGCTTGCCGCTGAAGGCGAGAAGTTGCTGTTGAGAACTCTTCCCAAGTCGAGGCGCAGGCTTGCGCAAACGGCGGCGCAATGAGTTCGGCTGTAGAGTTCCCAGCGGAGAATCCACACCAGAGTCGCCGAATACGACAGCCATGACATCTGCCACTGGAAAATACTGAACTGCGCCATTCGTAACAAATCCGATGACAGCGGCCGAGCCGCCGATATACTTGCCGTCCACATGCCGGCCGTCCCGCAACGTGAGCGAGTCAGACCAGCTTAAGGACAGCATAAGCAGTACAAGTGCCGTCCCACCCACGATTTGCCTGATAGCATACCGAGTCATCGAGTACTCACGGATCTCTAAAGACAGACTGCTCCGCAACTCACACTATCGCCCATGTAATCTGCCAGTCTATACAGTCAGAACTGTAGGCGCTAAACAATCAACTGGACTTACCGGCGCAGGCTACTCTGGCGACGGACCCGAGGTATTCACCAGCCGCGGCATGGAAACAGCCGGGCGGCTGATCTCCTGCTCCCGCGAAGGACGCTTTTTACGTAGCTCAGTTTGAATCTTGATCGGGGTGCCGCTCTCCGCTGAGCGATAAAGAGCTTGAATGATACGCACATCCGCCAAGCCTTCTTCTCCCGCGGGCTCCGGCTCCTTGTCGTGGATGATGCAATCTGAGAAGTAGACCAGTTCGGGGGCAAACTGGTCGCGTTTGCGGAACACTTTGATCTTTTCTTTGCCTTCGATTTTCAGGCGATGCTTCAGCTGCGTAGCATATTCATACGCGGGATCAAGTCTCAACGATCCCTTAGTGCCAACTATTTGATAATCGGCGACATCAGCCGCCCCAAAACTACAGCTGAACGCCGCAAGGCGCTCCCCGGGGAACTTAAGGACCGCCGACATGCCTTCTTCCACCTCGGCAAAGCGAGCTTCGCGTCCGCCGGCCCTAACGGCGACCACCTCCTGCGGCTCAGCCTGGAACAGATAGCGAGCGGCATTGATGCAGTAAATCCCGATGTCATACAACGTGCCACCGCCCTTCTCGCGTTGCAGGCGGATGTTCCCGGGCTTTACTTGCATGGTAAATGTCGAGTTGAAGACTCGTGCTTCGCCGATCTTCCCCGACTGAACGATGTCAATAGCTCTCAGATTGGCTTCTTCAAAATGGAGCCGGTACGCAATCATCAGCTTCACGCCGCTCGTGCGCGTCGCCTCGATCATGGCCGTACAATCCTGTTCCGTGACAGCCATCGGCTTTTCGCACAGCACATGAACACCCGCCCGCGCCGCTCTCTCCGTGTACTCCCGGTGCATGTGGTTCGGTAGGGCGATATAGACGGCATCGATTTGCCCACTCCGCAGGCACTCTTCGTACCTGTTGTAGGAATACGTGTTGGCAACGCGATATCGCTTGCTGAGCTCTCTCAGTTTCGCTCCGTCGTCGGAGACGAGAGCCGTCAACTGGGAGTTATCTCGAGCGTGAAAGAACGCCGGAAGAACCGCCGCTTGCGCGATATACCCCAGACCGACAACTGCGTACCGGACTCTATTCTGATTTGCCACGTGGTCTCCGCCTATGCTGCCCGGCGACTCTTTCCGTTGGAGCGGCGCGATGCCTTCGAGCCGGAGCCCCGCCGCGAGCCAACTTCTTCTTCCTCGCCCTCTTCAGCTTCGCCGCCGCTGGCTTCGACGTTAATCTCTTCCGCCAACGCATTCAGCTTTTGATCAGCTTCCTTTTCCTCGTCTAAGGTTTGTTGCAATAGCTGGACTGCCTCATCCTCTCCAAGCAGTTCGGCATAAGTTCGAACGGTTCCGTACGAAGCTATCTCGTAGTGCTCCACTTTCTGCGCTGAAGCGATGATGCCGGCGTCACGAACGTCGTCATCGTCGGCTTCCTTCAGCAAGTCGCTACCTTCCGCGATTACACCCTGCATGCCTTTGCACTTCTCTGCTTTGAGTTTCTCACCCATGTTTTCGAAGATCTGCTCAATTCGGCGTGCCTGCTCCTTTGTTACCTCCAAGTGCTCTTCGAGAGCGCTTCGCAGTTCATCGGAGCTGGCTTCCTTCATCATCTTTGGCAGGGCTTTTGTGATCTGATTCTCGGCATCGTACAGGTCCTTAAGTTCCTGTACGTACAGTTCCCGCAATGTAGTCGCTTTCACCGAACTCCTCCTCAAATAGGTTGACGCCCTTCAGATGTTTTCTTCTTTTATTTAGTCACTATTCTGCCCGCAAAAAGGCGAGAGGCAGGAACCGAACCGCTTTGCAGTCGGCACCTGCCCGGAAGGTAGGCAAATCGAGGACAGCTTTCAGTGGCGGATCATCAGGAGCGACTCAACGCTTTGAGCGTCGGGTCGGTTGTTTTTGGTTCGGAGACTTCAAAGAGCTCATGATTTCCTGGACACGCCGATAAAACCCGCTTACTCGATTGCGTTCAAATTTCGATCCATGTAGCTCGCTCACCTTAGCGCCGTGTTTCGGGCGTACCAATCAGGGGACTGATGTAGAGGTTCTCAGGATTTTCCTGTATGTGCGTCCAAGGCATGTACCTATGACTTATCAGCGAATGGCCAATTCCTGCTATTCAACAACGATTCTGCTGGTTGCATCGGTACATCCGGCAACGCACGCGCGCAACTACGGCAATTCCTTAGCTTTACAGCAACATCTGAATTGAACTACGGGCTGCACCGGATGGACGGTAGAGACCCATCACCCTACTCTGCGAACAGATGGTTAGGAACCGCACTTACGTTGGAACGCGCTGAAAGGAGATGCTAGTGAATCCCGACGTTCATACCACCGCACAGTATGCATCCGATGCAGAGCTCGTAAAGAAAGCCCAGCAGGGGGATGCCGACGCCTTTGCGACATTGTTTTACACACATCGTCCCCGCGTCTATTCCCTTTGTTTGAGAATGACCAACAATACCGCGGAAGCAGAAGATCTCACGCAGGACGCCTTCCTCCAGGTGTTCCGTAAGCTCTCGACCTTCCGAGGTGACTCAGCTCTGTCTACGTGGCTCTATCGCGTGGCGGTGAACACCGTCCTTATGCACTTTCGCAAGAAAGGACTGCGCCAGGTTTCTCTCGATGAATCCAGCAATCAGGATACTCGCCTCCTGAAGCGCGAATACGGCAGCGTGGACGAACGGCTCAGTGGCTCGGTCGATCGCATCGCCCTCGCGCGTGCCATGCAGGAACTTCCTGCGGGATACCGGACCATTTTCTTGTTGCACGAAATCAAAGGTTACGAGCATCAGGAGATCGCTCGCATCCTGCGTTGTTCGGTCGGAAATTCTAAGTCCCAGCTCCACAAGGCAAAGCTGAAGATGCGCGAACTGCTTGGCTATCAGAAAAATGAAGTCGAGGCCGTCGATGCCAATAGCGAACGTGACGTTCGCGATAACGCCGACAGCGATGCGACGATGACTGCCGATTCGCGTCAGGAAGTTAGCTGGGATTCTGTAGACGACATGCTTCAGAAAGAATCCGTTGTTTTCTCCCTGGCCGACACTTCTTCTCAGGTCTACGCCGAGAGCGGCCTGTAAGACTCGTGTGCGCCATGGAACTAACCCGTTGGGTTGGACCGCTACGGGTACACGGACAAACAACGGCGGCCGCGAGTAGCTCCCCCGGCTCAGGCGGTCTGCAGGACCGAGGTTAACAGTGGAACTGGGAACAATCGTCGTAACGGGTCAAAGTCAAGCGAAAGGTAGTCCGTCCCCGCGCGGGACTACTAACTACACTTCCGCAAATACTCCTATTGCTGTGTGGGATGTTTTAGGCCAGAGCGTTCTACAGCGCACTGTCAATCGAGTGCGGAATTCTGGCATTTCTCTGATTTCGATTATCAACAACCAGGGTTACTCGAGTAAATCGCAAGCGGAACCGTGGGAAAGGGCCGTTCTCGAATACGCCAGAATGGGCGTCGAGAAAATCCTTCTTATCTCGCTGGGTGCTTACAGCGAGATTGACTTTGAGTCGCTCATCCGCTCTCACAGCGAGAGCGGCTGCAAGGTGACCAATGTTTCCGACGAGCGGGGTCCACTCGGAATTTCGGTAATCAACACGAATGCTCTGGGAGAAGACACGCTTCTGCGTAGCCGGCTCTCAGCCCTCTCATCTTGTTCCTCCAGTTATGAGTTCTCTGGATATTCGAACCGGCTGGAAACACCTGCGGACTACCGTCGCCTCGTGCTGCACGGGCTCACTGGCATGTGCCAGTTGACACCCGTCGGGAAACAGATCGCACCTGGCGTCTGGGTCGGCGACGGCGCTAGGATCAGCAAATCTGTGCGCGTTCTCGGCCCTGCATACGTAGGCGGAGGTAGTCGTCTACGGGCTGGAGCTTTCGTCGCGGGAGGCTCTTCCATCGAACGTCACTGCGACATTGATTGCGGTACGGTGATTGAGAATTCTAGTGTTCTTCCTAAGACTTACCTTGGCCCTGGCCTGCACGTCAGCCAATCTGTTGTAAATGGAAGCAGACTTACTCACCTCGGTCGTAATCTCGAGGTCGATCTCTCCGATACCAATCTCATCGGATTGGCGGGAAGTCGAACCTCGCGCCGGATTCTGGAAACGCTCGGCTCACTTTTCACATTTGGCAGCGAGCCGGCCCCCACGTTGTCAACCCCATCCAGAGCTCCTGCATCTTTAGATTACGTGCGCAGTCAGAGTTTTTTCGACTGAACTGTAGCCGGCCGCCGGCGTCAACCAGCGCCGATCGCGGCCGGCACAGAGGTCCCAGGGAGAGAAGGATGTTTCAGGAGAGTCTAGCGACGGTTCAACAGTTCCCCGATTGTCGGGATGTTCACGCCTGCCGAGCGTTCTAC
Organism: Terriglobales bacterium; assembly: GCA_051984555.1. Classification (GTDB taxonomy): domain Bacteria; phylum Acidobacteriota; class Terriglobia; order Terriglobales; family Acidobacteriaceae; genus Gp1-AA122. Next base: position 22,739 of record JBPYEW010000211.1, read on the forward strand.
CGGAATTTTTCACGCAGCATCGTCGACATATACCAGCCGCAGATCGTCTTCGACATGTCGGGAGTCCAGCATTTGAACGCTGCGGGCATTGACCTACTCCTGAATTGCGTGGTGAAGATCGCCGACTCCGACGGTGAAGTAAAGATCGCCGGAGCCTCCCCTGAGATCGCACTCATTCTTGAGCTCACGCAGTTGAACGAGGTTCTTGACGTTTACGACGCCGTCGAAGCCGCCCTTCAAAGCTTCGGGCACTTCCGGATACTGGATACTACCCGGGAAGAATCTGCCGTTCGCGCCGCTTAGGACTAATTTCGTTTACGGGGTTATCGAGATGCCAAGCTGGACAAATCGCATCCTCGGGTTGGTGTTAGCTATCGTGATCTGCTGCTCCCCCGCGCTGTTGAGTGCGGCCGCACAGCAAACGACTACTGACCAGTCCCAATCACAACCGAGTGCGCCCAATGCAAGCCCTGCTCAGGAGACGCCACAGGCGGATCAAGCACCGGGTACACCCGCCGGCGCTGCAGGCGCAGAGAATTCGAATTTAGACCAAGTTCTGCCTGACGCACCAAGCGCGAATGTACCCGCCGCTTCCGAACCGAATCAGAACGCGGGCCAGAACAGCACTCAGAATGACAGCGCGTCAAACCAACAGAGCCCGGAACCTGCAGGTACGGCAGCTGCGCAGATTGGCAAGTTGAAAGGTGGGCCGGCTTCCAAGCCGGCTGGCGCCGCGATCGCACCCGCCAAGCAGCATCGGGTTCGTTCGTATCTCCTGAAATTTGGAGCGTTGGCGGGCGCAGGTGTGGCCGTGGGCACTGTGTACGCGCTGTCCCATGGCAGTCCCTCTCGCCCCCCGGGCGCGCACTAAATCTTTAAGCATTACGGAGCGAACTGTAACAATGGCCGAATCAGTTCTCGTAAGTTTCTCCGGCATCGACGGTGCCGGCAAGAGTACCCAAATTGAGCGGCTTCACGCTCGACTGGCATCCCATGGCCTGTCGATCTTGCGCCTTGCTTTCTGGGACAATGTCGTGTTCCTCCCCCAGTTCCGAGCCGGCGTAAGTCACAAGGTTCTGCGGGGCGAGATCGGAATAGGATCTCCGGAGAAACCCGTCCGTCGCAACGACAAGAATGCCCGCAAGTGGTATTTGACCCTGGCCCGCTCGCCTTTCTATTTCCTGGATGTGTTGAATCTGCGCCGCGTGGTAGCCAAAGCGCGAGCCTCAAAAGCCGACGTCATTATCTTCGACCGTTACATTTACGATCAGCTTGCAAACGTCTCGACCAACTGGCTCGGCCGCGCCTACGTTCGTTTGTTGCTCTCGCTGGCGCCGCGTCCGGACGTCGCGTATCTTCTCGACGCCGATCCCGAGGCTGCTCTTAAAAGGAAGCCGGAATATCCCTTGGAGTTCTTACATCAATATCGGCGATGCTATTACAACATTAAGAGCATGGCGCCAGAGATGCGCGTAATCGCGCCCGGGGATGTCGATAACGTCGAGAGTGCAATTCTCCAGGAATTCATAAGACACAAGACTCTCGACGCGACTGCGCCCAAGCCCGCGACATCAAGCTCCGAACCGGTTTCCGCCTAGCAAGGGTGCGGTTTTTTCGCCACAACTAAGGGTCGTATAAAACCGTCTATTTGCTGGCATATCTCGCACTTAACACTGCACTTCAAGACAACGCTGCCGCGTAAGCTCCCATCCAAGGAACGCGATCCAGAACTCGATCGCCGCCTATGACCGCATCTAGCTCGCCGACCAAACTTGCGCTGGTAGTTCCGACACTTAATGAAGCAGGCAATATCGAACTGCTGACACAGCGCGTCGAGACGGCGCTGAACAGTTTATCGATCGACTACGAAATCATCGTCGTCGATGACGGCAGCACGGACGGCACTCGCGAAATTGTGAGTCGGCTTGCCTCATCCGATCCTCACATCCGGCTTCTTGCTCGCGATAACCAGAAGGGGCTCGCCGGCGCTGTGTTGCATGGATGGCGCCACTCGGACGCAAGTCTCTTCGGAGTCATCGATGCAGACCTGCAACATCCTCCGGAGGTTCTTCCCGCTCTGGTCACCGCCGTCCTGGAAGGCTCCGACATCGCGATCGGAAGTCGCTACATAAACGCGAAACATGTGGAAGGCTGGAATCCTTTTCGCCAGGCGATCTCCCGCGTCAGCACTTTAGTGACGCTTCCCTTCCAGCGAAAGAAAGGCGTTCGCGTCACCGATCCGATGGCCGGGTTCTTCGTAGTGCGACGGGAGGCTATCGACGGCATCGATCTGCAACCGCAAGGCTTCAAAATACTTCTGGAAATTCTGGTTCGTGGGCGCATCCGTAGCGCAGCCGAAGTTCCCATCCAATTCGGTTTGCGCCACGCAGGAAAGAGCAAAGCGGATGTGAGAGTCGCGTTTCACTATTTTTCATTGCTGGGCAAGCTGTCACGGGACCTTCTTTTCAGGCCGGGTCAACAATGAAGATTTGTTTGGTAACCGCGTTTCCCCCTAGCCGTCATGCACTAAACGAGTACGGGTTCCACATCGCGCGTGAGCTAGCCCGGGAGCCCGGATTGAATCTCACCATCTTGGGCGACGATCTGGACACGGCTCAGCCTGAATTGCCCGGCTTTAAGGTAGAGCGCTGCTGGGCGTTCAACAAGCTCAGCAATCCCACTCGACTCTTGAGCGCCATACGGCGAAATAAGCCGGAAGTCGTGTGGTTCAACATCGGTTTCGCGAGTTTCGGCGGCAGTCCAATTCCTGCGTTCATTGGCTTAGCGATCCCTGCGCTGACCAGAATGGGTGGATCGTACACTCACGTCACGCTGCATCAGCTAGTGGAAACCGTTGACCTCAACGACGCAGGCGTGAAATCGCAACTGTTGTACAAGGTCGCTGGCTCCATAGCGACACATATGCTGCTGTCAGCGAATTCGCTTTCAGTACTCTTGCCGGCGTACCGCCGCATTCTGCGTGAGCGGTATCGTCGCGGTTCGGTCTATGTCCGAGCACACGGCATCCTGTCGGGACGCCCTGAGTATCCGCAGCTTTCCAAACGAGGCAACCCCGTCCATCAGATCCTCGCCTTCGGCAAATGGGGAACCTACAAGCGCCTGGAGCTGCTGGTGGCAGCCTTCGAGAAGGTTGGACAGAAAATTCCCAATGTCCGGTTGGTCATTGCCGGCGGGAACCATCCTAAAACGCCAGGATATGTCGAATCGGTAGCCTCTTACTGCAAGGGTGACTCGCGAATCCAGTTCACCGGTTATGTTGCCGAGGAATCGATTCCGGAATTGTTTCAGGGAACCAGCATCACGGTCATGCCTTACACGTCCTCCGCGGGATCCAGCGGCGTTGCTCACTTAGCTTGCGAATACGGTGTGCCGATTGTCGCCTCCAATATCGCGGACTTCCTTGAAGTCGCCAATGAAGAAGGCATCGCCATGGAGTTCTTCGAGTCAGGCAGCGTGGACAGCTTAGCGGAACGCCTGGAACTGCTGCTGCTTCATCCCGACCGGCTGAAGGCCATGGCCGAGCAGAATTTCTCGGCAGCTCTGCGCATGAGTATGCCAGAGATCATTCGTCAGTACGTTCGCAGCTTTGACTTGCACCACCGCGTGAAGATTCTGCGCGCCGCTTCACGATTCCGCCGCATACCGCGATGGATGCCACTGCGGCCTGCTCTGAGCCGTCGCGTTGGACACAAGTTCTTGAGCTGGCACGATACCGAATTTGCATCGTACTTAGATCCATCTGCACGTCTTCCTGGGCTCGAACCTGACGGAAATGGCCAGCAACATCGCATGCCTGCACCGGAACAGTCCGATGTCATCGACGATACCCTGTCTTCAGACAGGATCGTAAACATGGATCAGACTGCTGGACGCGCTGCCCGCAAAGGCGATGGAGACGCGGCCTGAAACGTCCTGTGAACGGTCGTTCGGATATCCACTCAAAAGATCAAAAAAAAGGGAGGCTCTTGAGCCTCCTTTTGACTTTGCTGCGACGATCTAGAAGCACTGAAAATACGGAGAAGTGCCGCCCGATTTCAACACGTTGTATACGGTTTTCTGCTTGAAAACGTAATTACCATTGCTCAACGCGTAGTGGATCCACTGCACCAGTCCATATTGCTTCGCTAGCCAGAAGTCTTCTTTGTCCGCACAATTTTGGTAGGTCGTATCACAGTTGTACCGGTAACTCACCACGATCGTCTGCAGGTTGTTCGGCAAAGAACCCCCAAGTGAGATGTTGTAGGGTCCCCAAACTTGATTGATTGCCTGCTTCAACGTGTGCCGGGTGAAATGCGTGCAGTCGGTGTAGATATCGTAGGTTGTATTCGGAATCTTGATCGACGATCCCGGTGAACCCGCCTTGGCGCATCTCGGTGCGAAAGGCATGTTGGTGTTATAGGTGAACTTCTTATATGTGTTCGGAGAATTCCAGGAGTACTCCGTAATCCACAAATAGATGTAGTTGTTGTCGACGAGCTGAATGTCCCAGGGAAATCCGTTGCCGCCCTTTGTCCAATAGAACTTATTCGAAGAAGTTTGCGTGTACAGCGGGTTCGCTGTACCAGTCATGTGCATTCCAGGGCGAAGATTGTTGTCGAGTGTCATCCAGTCCAGCATGTCATAGGTACCGGAAGGACAGCTCGTGGTGGCTTGCGCGTGCCCGAATTTCTGAAGCCCAAACGAGAAAAGTGCTACGGTGAGTAGTATAAACCGACCGATTCTCATTACTACCTCACATATGGGTTAACCCGCCTTTCCGACGTCCGCTCGACAGCCAGAAGAAATAGTTCTCCCGACGCCCCGTTCTCGCGGAACCGTTCCAACCAGAAATGTGGGTTTTTTGTTCGCCGTGATCTTAAATTGCCGATTCGCAGCTCACAATCGGCGGAAACCCCTAACCCCCTGTGGAAAACTTTTGCTCAGGGTAAGTACCTGCTTTCTATACCGCTTACGAAATCCAGGTACTCTGGTTTCCACAGGCAAATGCGCGACCATTTACGGCAGGTGGTCCAGGTAGCAAGGGCCGCTCGTCGTTTGCGTGGATGGGGTCGGAGGCACAATCCACTGAGGGTTTGTGAAATCGAAAAATTCGGTCGACATGTCGATTTGGGCAGCGTCGCGCGCGGTCAAGGCGGGCAGTTGGAACCGGGTCTCGATGAACTTCAGGATTGCAGTATTGTCCGCCACCGTGTGCGAAACAAAATTCTTCTTGGCATATGGCGATACCACGATGAGAGGGACCCGGTATCCGGTGAAAGTAAAGTCGCAGTTTGGGCCGAGAGACTGTGTACAGATATCGCCGGTCAATAAATCATTAGGCTTGATCCCGTCCGGGCTCACTGCGGGCTGCGGCGGCACGTGATCGTAGAACCCGCCGAACTCGTCGAAAGTGAAGATCACGGCTGAGTCCTTCCAGTTAGGCCCGGTCATTACCGCGTTGATCAAGCTTTGGGCATACGCGGCCCCGGCCTGCACACTGCAGCACGGCAGTTGCCCCGGCAGAGGATCTGAGTCCGCCGGATGCTCGTCCAATCCCGCCGCAGTTGCCGGCTCGATCAGCGAGACCTGGGGGAGCGTGCCAGCCTGAGCATCCTTTAGAAATTGGTTGGTCGACACAATGTTCTGCGGGAACTGCGAGAGAATCGTCTGACCGTAAGTGAAGTTCTTCATGTACGTCGACTGAAACAAGGAGTTTGGATCGGTGGCGCCAGTCTTGTCCGGATGAACGTAGATTTTCCAGGTAATCCCGGCATTCTGCAGTTCTTCGAAAATCGTCTTCGCCGTTAATAGCCCGCTGTTCTGTTGAAGCGGGTAGGCGTGTCCTTGGGATGTCGCCGACAAGAGATAAAAGCGATTTGGATCGGTTCGCGACATCGTTGGCGAAAACCAGCGATCGGACGTGGAGAACTTTGATGCCATGGAGTAGTAGTAATTCAAATCGCCGCCGTCGTAGTAACCCATGGCGCGAATTCCATTCGTATCGGTAAATGGCGGCACGATATTTCGCGCATCATGGGCAGCCGTCCAGACGAATCCGTCCATGGTCGCATTGGCACCAATGGGATTAGTCACATTCCAATCCTTGTGGCTTTCGTTCCAGGATGGACTCGGGTTTTCCACGCACATCGATTGAAAATGAAAGGACGCCACCGGCGGTGCTACCGGATCAAGCTTGCAGTCGTTCGGAGTCAGCGGAGTAAACGGAAAAGCCGGATCACAACCCGGATTGCTGGGCGCCGCTCCTGCGGGATTATTGAACTGCGGAAGGCCGTCGAACGTTTGGTCAGGATAGCCATTCTGGCGCCAGTATCCGCGCATTGCGCCAAAATACGAGTCGAAAGAACGGTTCTCTTGCACAAATACCACGATATGGTTGACTGCCGTCTGGAAGGTCTGGGGCGGCGTCGATGGTTTGACCAATCCTTGGCACCCGGCAAAAACAACAATCAGAGCCACAGTAACGCCCATGGCTAGGACCCGAATTCTTGTCCCCTCGTACGACCTCATTTCCACAATCTCCTCTGGTATGAGCCTTAGTGCCGTTTGAGATGTGGAATTCAGATCGGTCGTTGTTTTCCGCGTTCTGTTCTATACCTCTGAACCTACAGGAAATACCGTATGGGACCACCAGGGTTGCTGCCCTATCCTCGAAAATGTCGAACACCGCCCGGAAACGGCCTTTTACGGCACCTCGCAAGTGGGCTGTGGCGATTCCGCTAGAGAATCTAGCCCATACTTGTGCCTAATCTACGGATCGTTATTGCCGATGATCACGAGCTTTTCCGCCGTGGTGTCCGCTCCTTGGTCGAGTCACGCCCACACTGGACCGTGTGTGCCGAGGCGGCCGATGGCGAAGAGGCGGTTGAGCTAAGCAGCCGGCTTCGTCCCGACCTCGTTGTCCTCGATATCAGCATGCCCCGCAAGAATGGGCTCGACGCCGCTCGCCTTATCCGCGAGCAGTCCCCCGAAACTGCGATCCTGGTGCTCAGTCAACACGAGTCAACCCATATGGCAGGAGCGGCTCTGCAAGCCGGTGCGCGCCAGTATGTAACCAAATCACAAGTGGGCCATGAACTCGTAAAGGCGATTGAATCTATTTTCCCCCAAGCTGCTGACAAGCCCCTACAGCCCGAAGCCTCTCTTGACTTAGCAACTCCGGCTGCTCCAGCTCCCCGCACAAATGCTGACACGATCGCCGCAGAGGAATTGCTGTCCCGACAGAGCGCCGATCTCTTCCACCTCGCTCAGGCTGCCGCTCACATCGGAACGTGGGAATGGGATGCGGACCACGACCAGCGATTACTCTCTCCTGAACTTCATGACCTTTTCGGTACTAAGCCTTCCGATGCAGATCACGCGGCAGTGTGGGCCACGCGCCTCCATCCCTTGGATAGCGAAGACGTAAAAACCCGGATGGTGAGCGGTTATCGCGAAGGAACTATGGAGTTCGAGTACCGATACATGCATCCCGAGCGTGGCCTGCGTTGGTTCTTCTGTAAGGGACGCCGCGCCCCTGGTACGACCGCGATGTTTGGCATCGTGATGGACATCACCGAACGTAAGGAAGCCGAGCTGGCTTCCGGCCGCTTGGCTGCCATTGTGACTTCCTCAGATGATGCGATCGTGGCCAAGGACTTGAATGGCGTGATCACCAGTTGGAATGAAGGGGCGCAGCGAATGTTCGAATTCACGCCAGTCGAAGCCGTGGGACAGCATATTACGCTCATCATCCCACCCGAACTGCACCCGGAGGAAGATGAGATCCTCCGTCGGCTTCGAAACGGACAGCGGCTGGAGCATTACGAAACCGTCCGCGTTACCAAGTCCGGCCGTCCAGTGAATGTGTCTCTGACGGTCTCTCCCATCATGGACTCTGGAGGTCACGTATCCGGCGCGTCGAAGATCGCCCGTGACATCACCCAAAGAAAGCGGGACGAGGCTGCCCTGCGCGAGGCACACGAGCGACTTGAACAGCGCGTTCAAGAGCGCACGGCGGACCTCGAGGCAGCACAGGACGCCCTGCGTACGCTCTCTGGTCGCTTGATGCAAGCTCAAGACGAGGAGCGCCGACGCATCGCACGCGAACTTCACGACAGTGCCGGACAGCTGTTGGCCGCGCTCAATATGAATCTCTTCCCCATTCAGGCGGAAGCCCCCAAATTGGGTGAACAGGCTGTCAAAGCGGTCGATGAAAGCATTAATCTGGTCGAACAGTTATCGCAGGAATTGCGGACCATCTCCCACCTGCTGCACCCGCCCATGCTCGACGAGGCCGGACTCGAATTCGCCCTCCAATGGTTCGTGGACGGGTTTGCCCAGAGAAGCAAGATTCCCGTCGAGCTCTCGATCTCTCCCGATCTTGGACGCTTGTCTCGTGAGCTTGAAACCACGGTCTTCCGAGTCGTCCAGGAGTCGCTCACCAATATCCATCGCCACTCCGAAAGCAAGACGGCCTCCATTGGGATCTTTAAAGAGGCGGAGCATCTACGGATTGAAATTGCTGATCAGGGTCGCGGTATAAGAGATGCTGGTTTGATGAAGCCGGGAGTGGGTGTTCAGGGCATGCGTGAACGGGTTCGACAACTCGGCGGCCGTTTCGAGATCCGCTCCAGCAAGGGCAAAGGTACGTCCGTCATTGCTGAATTGCCCCTTCCGAAATCGACAGGAGCCGGCGCTCCGCAGCAGGCCGTTGCGTACTGATTCTCCCTGGTATTCGCCCCTGGTTCAGGAGTACGAGCCCACCCAACCAAGAGCCGAGATTTTCCGGGAACCAACTGCAACTCGCCTGCGTATCTTGTTTTGGAACAGCGAACTGTAGCCGCTTGCGGCCTATTCGAGGAGCATCCTTATGAACGGCGATTTGGTGGGACTTGTCGCAGTGATCATGATTTTCGGAATCCCCATGGCCGCGATGTATACCTATTATCGCGTGCGTAAACTCCGAACCGAGGAGCGGCTTGCGGCCATAGCGCGCGGCGTGAACGTACCTATGGAACCTGACTTGCCGCACGCGGCTCGCTCCCGCCGTGCAGGCATTCTCCTGGTGGCCGCTGGCCTGGGTTATACGGCAACTTTCGCGCTGATCGCCAAGGCAGAGCCCGACGCCATGATCGCTGCAGCGTTTGGACTCATTCCGCTGATGCTGGGAATCGGCTTCTTTATCGATGCCGCCCTGGTTCGGCGCGACCTGCGAGCGTCTTAGCTACTGCGGCGGATTCTGACCTTGCTGCTGATTGGACTGCGGGCTTTTTGCCCCGGCAGGCTGTTGCGAATCCGGTAATGGCATCAGCAATCCTCCATTCCCCTGATTATTATCTTGGGGCGTTGCCTGTGGTTGCGATTGCGGCGGAGGGTTGTTCTGGGGTTGCGCCGGAGCACTCGTTTGGTTCTGCTGGTTCTTGACGGCTGCCGGTTGTTGAGAGTCGGGTAATGGCATCAACAGGCCGCCGTTTCCCTGGTTGTTATCTTGAGGCGCAGCCTGCGGCTGAGGAGTGCTCGGCTGCTGGGGTTGCGAAGTTTGACCTTGCGGATTTTGGACCGCGGGCGGCTGCTGTGAATCCGGCAGCGGCTCCATGATGCCACCAGGCTCCTGTCCAGTAGGCAATTGCTCTGTGCGATTCGGCATCGTGGGAGCTGGCATGGACGGCGGCGCTGCGGCCTCGGGTAATGGCGCCGCCGGATGATCCGGTTCCACCACCACGCTGTTGTCGCGTCGCTTTAGCTGGATCGGCCCGCCTTCTTTCTGACGCTCGATACGCCGGGTCTCGATCACTGAATTCACTTCTGCCTGATTTTGGTCGCCCACTTCGCCGATCCGTTGTCCTTCCGCCTCTCGTCGCGTGGCATACGTTACCTTCGCGTTCGAGTCCGCGGATTTGCGGGCATCCTCATAGTAGGTCGCGGCTGACTCGCGATCGCCTTCGAGTTCTGTCACGTATCCCATATTGTTCAGGCTGAAAGCATTGTTTGGATCGAGCTTGTATGCCTGCTGAAAGAATTCACGCGCGCCTTTGGGATCGTTGTGATTCAGTGCGGCAACGCCGCGCACATTCAAGCGCGCCACCTGTGCATTGAGATCCTCGCTGCGCGAAATCGTCTGATTAACCGCGCGCGCATTTTGCGAGGCGATATCGCTGATTCCCTTTCCCCTCCACTTCGGATTGGGGGCCACCAGTACTTTCTCATCGGAATGCATGGTCGCGGCCGAACTGTAATACCGCAGTGCAGACTGAAGGTCGCCCTCCGCTTCCATCACGTATCCCATGTTGTTCAACGTGAATGGATTTCGTGGACTTAACCCCAGTGCTTTTTTGAGCAGCCCTTCGGCTTCGGCGTAACGGCCTTGCCCAACCAGGCTGATCGCTTGCACGTTCGCTTTGTTTGCTTCCAAATCCGGGACTTGCAGGAGGGCAAATGCATTCTGGAGGGGCTTGCCCTTCAGGTCCGGCCGGCTGGCGATGTCAATTTTGGCTTGCGAATTGTTTTTCGACGAGAGCTCGTAGTATTTCAGAGCGCGGTTGGCGTCTCCTTCGAGCTCCGAAATGTACCCAAGGTTATTCAGCGTGAACGGATCGTCTGGATCCAACAGGTATGCCTTGTAAAACAGACGCTTGGCTTTGTCGATGTGATGCTTTTGGACCTCTCGCACCCCTTCCCGGTTAAGTTCCTGGACCGGAGTTAGTTTGCTGCGCTTGGGTAGCGTGATCCTCAGATCGGCTGCCAGCAACGACACGGACAGCCAAGTCATCGCTGCAACCGCCAAAACCAAAGATCGAAAAGCTTTGTTCATATCTTCCTGTGCTCCGGCGAAGGCCCGACGTGCATAGCTTGTCGAAGCAATCTTTCGATGCGAACCTGTGCTGCGCGTTTGCCAGGCCCGCCACTAACTTCATGAAAATTCGAAGGTTCAGGCGACCTGCTACTCGCAATCTTCATCCAAACGTGCGGAGTAAATCATGCCCTTTTCGCGACTATTTCTGCTGTTAACGCTTACCGGTGTGGCTTTATCGCAAACGGCCGTTCCTGGAAGTTCGAATGCCCCTTCCAGTCAGCCACCCACGTCGGCGTCGCCCGCCGCGCAGTCGCCCGCCCAAAGCAACGGTCAGGGGGTGCAGTCCCCGGCTCCTGCCCCAAAACAGGGTGCCTCTGATGCCGAGCGCGAACGTTCAGGAGCCGACCCATTGCTCGACATGCCACCACTGCCGAACCACTCGGCGTCGCTGATTGGAGGCACTGTCGCCAAGTTGGATCGCATTCGCGACCGTATGGCCGTCCGCCCATTTGGCGGGGCGGCCATGAACATCGCGTTCGACATGCGTACCAAGATTTTTAGAGACAACCAGCCAGGCACGGTCCATGATTTGAAGCCGGGCAGCCGGGTCTACGTCGACACGATTCTCAACGGTGACCAGGTTTTTGCACGTTCCATCCGTGTCATCACCCAGGCGGGGCAGGGAGACGCTCACGGCCAAATCGTCGCCTATGACGCTCGCCGCCAGACCTTGACCCTGCACGAGGAAGTCTCGCCGCAACCAGTAAAGTTACGGATCACGCCTCAAACCACGATTCAAACAGCCGGAAAGCCAGGTTCCCTATCGGATCTGCAGCCTGGATCGTTAGTCGTTGTTCACTTCCAACCTGGCGGCGACAATCGTGACGTGGCACAGGCGATCCGAATTCTCGCCAGTCCTGGTGCGACATTCACATTCTCTGGAACGGTAACCTTTCTGGACTTGCGGGCTCGCCGCATCGCAATCGACAACCGTACGGACAACCAGAACTACGACATTAGTGTCGACTCAGTGCCAACATCGATGCTACGCGACCTGAAAGTAGGCTCCGAAGCTACCGTGACAGCGGTCTTCGACGGCCACAATTACCAGGCTCACAGCATCGAGGTCGCGCGCCGAGCTGCTACTCAGAACTCCGAGCAGCAGTAGTCTGTTGAGAGATTTGCCACGCCTAACAAGAAACCTGAATCCAGGAGTGCAGTTCCGGCTGCGCTCCTACGATTCCGTTACATCGGGCAATTGCCCGCGCAGCGTCCGCTGAATGAAGTAATCACGGTCGTGAAACATGTAACGAATCATGTTGGTGGCGTAGCGGGAAAGAGTAGCCAGATCGGTTTGGTACCAGCAGCACTGCGTCATGCGCGGGGAAAATCCGCAATAAAATCGGAATCGCTCGTGGACAGCTTCTGGAGCCTGCAAGAACGCTGCCGCCATGCGGTGATTCCCTTCGATAATCGTCAACGGACTTTCTTCATCGATTCCGATCAGCAAGATTGATTCTGGAACCAGCTGTTCCTTTACGTCCGCAATAACCGCTCGCATCTTGGAGCCGAACTTGGACGGATTCTTCGCTTCGACCTCTTTTCGTATGTTGTCGGCTAGATCGCCCAGGTAGAAACTTCCGTCCGCCACCGCCCGCCATTGTTTGCGAGGAAAAGCGCGGACGCGTGCCAGGTCCGATGCCCCCATCTGTACCTGCCACCATTCGGTATCTCTCGGTAGTTCGCGCCACATGCGCCCGCGGCGCCGGAACAACAATGCCCGACGAATCGTGTTTTCGCGATCGTTGTTGACGTCCGGATGGTAAACGAGGTTCGTAAAACGCCCTCGGTATGGATCGAATTCCGGCTGATAGAACTCGGCTTTTAGAAACTCGGCGATGACCTCTTCTTCTGGCACCCGCCGCAGCCGCACCATGGAATTCACTGCCGATATCGGCACGGCGGTCTTGGCCTGAGAACGCAGGAACGGTACCGATACCGCCACCAACAGCAGAATCATCAACACCAGTTGCACGGTGATCACATCGTGCAATGTGTTATGGAATACGTAAATGCCGAGCGCGATTGCTCCTCCGAAGCCAAGTTGTAGCCAGCTGGTGTTTGCGATCCTGCGGGACATCTCATACGTCATCATCACAACGCTGAAAGAGTAGATCCCGGTCAGTGCGGCGTACAAAACAAGCAGCGCCGAGAATGAGCCTTGGCTATTTGCCATGAAGCTCTTGCCTAGCACCAGCATCCACAGCGAATTTGGCGCCAGCCATACGCCGGCGGTGAAGACGGAAGCTACCAGCACGACCAGCAGGAACGCCGTGCCCATCACGGTGCGACCGCTGCGCTCCTGCGAACTGCCGGCGGAAACGGGGAACATGGTGCTGACAATGGACCACGACAACATGTAGACCACACGTCCGACCAGCGCGACCGCCGCGTAAAGTCCGGCCAGTGCCGCCGGGAAGAAATGCTTTACGAGCAGAATGTCTATATTGTTGATGATGACCTGGCCGATGAAGAAGACAATCGCCTGCATGCCCTCGTCGAACGAAGCTTGCACGCCCTCTCTCGAGGCGACCTTGAACGCGGCTCCCGGTCGTCCCGCCAGATACGCGGCGACCACGGAAGCCGCCACGGCCTCGATGACGCCCATCACGCCCAGCCCGTAGTGAAGCAGAAGAAGTGCTCCCCCCAGCTTCACTACAACCTCGATCACGAAGTTCTCCGCAAGGTGGCGGAAGTCGTAGGCGCCCTGCATCAAACCACGGCGCACGCCCAGCGGGATGTAAAAGGTAGTCGCGATTCCCAGCAGGACGACGTAGTCTCGGGTCGGGAAATTCAGGTAGGAGGAAACCAGCGAACTGGACCACACCAGCGCAACACCAATGACGGTGGCAATCTGCCACGCTCGACGGTGCAGTCTGCGATAAATGGCTGCTTTGGCCCCGAGAGTTGGGGTCTTGGCAACCAACTTGGAACACACCAGCTGAAACGCCAGTGTGACGCAAGACAGCAACATCAGAAGCGTATAAACGGCGCTGGCCTGACCAAATCCAGCGGCGCCCAGCAGCCGCGCAACCGCGATGTTGTAGATGAAATTGGTGGCGCCCACCACCGCGGAGCTGACCAACATGATCATGCTCCCGCTGAGCAGGCGGGCGCGCAGAACACTCGTTGACGCCGCCGCAGTGATCGCCGCCGTATCCTGGCTGGCAATCGGAGGCTGCTCGATTTCGCCCTGGTTTAACGGCATAGGTCAGATCGTCGACAAACTCTGCGGCACCACTCTATGAACATCGCTCGTTCACAGACACGTCCGCACGCGCTTACCGGCCCTTGGATGTCAGAAATCAAAACAGGGTCAACCTCACGATAGGCACGATCTGCTTCACAGCATGACCCGGGAAACTGTAGAAGGTTTGTTGCTGAAGCCCAATGGAGAACCGTAGCGGATAGGAAACATCAACGTTCCCGGTGCCGTCATTCACCGCTCCGCGAAGAGGCTTCATATATGACACGAGAACGCCGTTGCTGAAATTGTCGTACGCGTGAAAGCCCTTGCCCTGAGACCAGTATCCGGATGTGCTGATCGTCCACCGGTCGTTGGGACGAATGTCAACCGCAAAAGCGGGACGTAACGTTTGCGCGATCGCCCAGGTCGTGCCTTCGACTCGCCAAGCACGCAGGTAGTCCGCCACGGCTGACGCCGTAATCTTGTCCCCGAACTTTCGCTCGAGTCCAGCGTACGCGTCCGTGCCGTAGTACTCATGGATCGCGGGTCGGAACAGGAGGTCACGCGCGCCGTAGCCCGTTAAAAATGCTGTCTTGCCCCAGGGCCGGCCCACGCGGAAATTCAGCGCTCCGGAAAAGTCTCTGGAGTGCAGATCTTGCAGCGTGAACGGTCCAGCTTCGCGGATCACATCGCCCGAAATCGTCAGCCAGTTGAAAATCGGACTCGAGGACAGGTAAACGAATTGCCGGAACAGGTTCTGATTCATGTTGACCGGCGCCATCGTGTCTCGACGAATCGTGTACTGCAAGCCCGGCGTGATGGTGAAGTTGATGTCACCGAGTCGAACCACCGGACTGATCTCTCCGTTGAGAATTGTGTCGTACGTGTTTCTTGACTGGATCAGCAATTGGCTGGGAAACGAAACTGTACCCCTCGCGTTGCGTTCTCCAACGAACCCGCTGATCGTTGGCAAATTGCCGATATGCAAGCGGTAGCGCGCGTCGGCAAACGTCTGGATTGATCGACGCGGCGTCGGCAAAAATGCCGGCGAACTCAGGAAGCTGGCAGGGGCCCCTGGCGGCAGCCGTAGGCGAGCGTCCATCTGGTAGATGTTCTCGTCTTCGAATATCGGATCCAGTGACACCTGCGACGCCACACTGAGACCCGGAGTGATGTGTCTGCCTTCCGTATCGGCGAGCTGCAATTCCGCGCGTTGCGCGCTGACGTCATCAGGCGCAAGCGAGTTGGCGCGTGCAAACTGCGTCAAAGCGCGGAATGTATCCTGCTTTTGGCGATACAAATTCGCCAAGGAGACCTGGTAATCGAAGCTCTGCGCTTTCGCTTCATCGTCATGCACGCTCGTAAGCAGCGTTTCGGCGTCGTTAGTTTCCCCTAAAGCCAGGTGCGCATTTGCCATGCCTACGGCCACGGCCAATTCATCCGCGCCAGCGGCCTGCGCGCGACCATAGAACTGCTCGGCTGTCTTGAAGTCTTGGATGGACATCAGGACGTCCGCGGCATCGAGGTAATCTTCCGCTGTGATCACGCTCGCATCCGAAACGCGAGCTTCCGCAAAGCCCATCGCGATCTGCTGGCGGGCATCGCTGCGATTCCCCTGCTCAACAAAGAGATGGGCGAGCGCGATCCGTGTCTGAAGCCGGTCCGCATCCGACAGATCAAGCGCCCGGGCATAACGATCCATTGCCGCGTTTCTGTTGTTCATAATCAGAAATGCGTCAGCCGTCGCAAGCAGGATCTTTGAGTTGTTGCCGCCCGTCTGCTCGGCCAATTGGATGTTGCGCATCGCTTCTTGAACTCGGTTGAGGCGTGCGTTCGTCCGTGCCAGGTCCGCGTAGATCACCGGGTCGTTCTGCGAATACTTCAACGCCGTATTCAACGTGCCAATCGAATCGCTATAGTGACGTTGCCGATACTGCGCATCTGACAAGGCCAGGTAGGTCGGAACATCATCTTGCTGAAACTTCAATGCCGCGCGGTACTCCGTCTCCGCCTTGGCTAACAAAACCTGCTGGCGATAGGCTTCTGCGCGCGCAAGGTGCAGCGGGCGGGAATCTCCCATGAACTTTTCCGCCAGGCCCGTTTCTCGAAGTGCCGCCTTCGCACTCCGCAGTTGCAAGTAGGAATAGGCCAGTCCAAGGTGCGCCTCACCATAATCGGGACGCCGCTTGATGGCTTCGTTGAAATCCTTTTCAGCCCGGCTAGCCAGGCGAAGATCATTCTCGACATAGCCGCGGTTCATGTAACCCGTGGCCATGGTCGGATCTCTTTGCAGCGCCCTCGTGAAATCCTGCAGCGCTTCCTGGAATTGTCCATTGTGCGTGTGCACGTATCCCGCGACCAGCGGCAGGTCTTTATCTTTCGGCAGGATCGGCTCAAACTTCCGGACAATCTCCATCGCTTCGTCGTACTTATTGAGGAACAACAAGTCATAGGCAAGATAGACGGGAGCTTCCGGGTCGCGCGGCAACTTCTGGATGACCTGGTAACCGAGTTGTGCCGACTCCTGGTACTTCCCGGTCATCGTCAGGTAACGTTCGTGCTCGCGCATCACCTGTGGATTGTTCAGAATCGCTGGGTTCGCCCGATCAAGCCAGTTTTTCGCCGTCGGCTGCATGTGACCTTCCAGCGCTGAGTTGATTCCTCCCGCAAACACCAGCGCGTTGGTTGGGTTGAGCTGATGCGCTTTCTCATAGCTCTCCTGTGCGCGCTTGAACTCGCGTCGGGCGGTATACATATCGCCTAGCGCCAGGAAGGGAACGTAATTATCAGGATGCAGCTGGGCTAGTTTCGTGAAGTAGTTCTCGGCTGCCGCAGGATCATTCATCTCTCGTGAGAGATAGCCGAGGCCTGCGAGGGCTGCTGCATTGCCGGGCTCTGCCGCCAGCGCCTGTTTGTACATCTTCAATGCTTCGTCTCTACGCTCCATCCGCCAAAGAAGGTTCGCGTAGTTCAGCATCAGGTTTGTGCTCTTCGGCTGCAGAGAAAGGGCCTCTTTCAGGTCCCTCTCGGCTGACGCACCATCGTTGAACGCCATCGCGATCGCCGCCCGCAGCCGCAAAAATTCAGGACGGGACGCATCTTGCACGTTCATCGGCTGGATCATCGAACGCGCGGTGTTCGCTTCCCGCGCAGCATTAGCCGTGTCACCGGTGTCTCGATAAAGCTGATAAAGATCAACGTGAAGCGAAATCGGATACAGCGGACCTTCCGGGACACCTTCAGGCAAGTGGCTGATCGCGAGTTGGTACTCTTTGATGGCATCCTCATCATGATTATTGAGGTTGTCCATTTGCCCGCGAATCGCATGCAACCGGTAATGGTTCGCATCGATTCCCGCGGCTCGCTTCAACATGGCGTCCGCCTGCGGAAATTCCGCCGCATTGACTAGGGCCTGCGCCGCATTCAGCTGAATTTCTATCTGGCTGGGAGCTGCATTAGCGGCGCGTACGTACGTGTCGGCGGCATTCTTCCGGTCGCCTGCGACCTGGTACGTGTACGCCAACTCGGCCAGGGCATCGCCTGTCTTCATGGGAACTGACTTTAGAATCGCGATCGCCTGATCGTACTGTCCGTTATCGCGGTAAGTCGCGGCGACAGCCCGTAGGACCTCAGGATCTTTTGGGGCTTTTGCTCGGGCACGCTCCAGCATCTGTCTCGACTGCGCTGTGTCGCCAAGGCGCTGATAGGCTCGCGCCATGGAGAGCTCGGTTCGTGCAGTGCTTTGGATCGCGTCGGCTCGCTGGAAGAAGGTCAATGCCTGCTTGGGATCGTTATAAAGGAAAAGCTCACCTGCCAGCCGCAGGTCATCAACCCGCCGTGGATTTGCGGCCAGAACCTTGTCTACAAGCTGCTTCGCTTCATCAGCGCGCCCCATTTTCGCGTAAGTCTGGGCCAGCCCAGAAAGTCCTTCTATCGAAGACGGTCTTTCGGACAACCCTTTCTTGTAGGCATCGACCGAAACGCTGTAACGTCCCGCCAGTCGTGCGGAATACCCGAGTAGGAACCAAAAATCGGGATTCTGCGGCGCGGCCTTGGTCGCTCGCTGCGCAATGTTCATAGCCGCCGTGTAATCGTTCCGCCGCAGCGCCTCCTGCGCCGCCCGAGCCTGTCGCGCCACTTCGATACTGGACCCCCACCCCATGCTGGTATCGGAACTCGGGGCGCTCTGACTGCTCTGCCGATTAGCTTGGCGAGCGGACTTCTTCGGCGCAGCCGCCGAGCTACTCGACGATCCGCCATTGATCTCGAACGTCTGCGTCAGAGCAGCCGTGCTGGCCAGCAGCACGCAAAAGACGAAAATTGAGGTGCGGTTGCGCAACATCCAAATTCCTTGTTCCCGAGGTTCCAAACGGTCCGGCTCGCACCCGCTCTGATGCGTACAGCATTGGAACGGTTGGACATCAGAGTAGAACCTCGGTTTGTAAAAAAACCGCAAAGCCAAACCTTTTTAATAGCTTGGAGTGCGACGAACATAACGTCCGCAGTCAACCTTATCCGGCTGAGCTGAATCCAAACGCACGTTTCGCCTTGGAGGATTACCCGTTGACCTCGGATACCAGCATTTTTCGGCGCCCCATCCCCCTGGGGATGATTGTTCTGATCGCTTTGGCGATTCATGGGCCGCTACTCATCATGGAATTGCCGGCGCGGACCTCCTATGACGCGAATTTCCACATGTTCTTCGCGTCTCACTACGCCCAACATTGGTTTAATCCATGGAATGAGAAGTGGTTTGCGGGATTCTCCCAAACCACCTACCCACCTCTGGTTCACCAGTGGATAGCCCTGTTCTCCCGGGTGCTGGGATTGGCCGAAGCCTTCATGGTTGTCCAGCTGATCGCGGTTTTGCTGATTCCCATCGCGACTTACCGCTTCGCCAAGCTTTGGGTAGATGAGCGCGCCGCCAGCTATGCCGCCTTGTTCAGCGTGTTCGCCGGTTGCGTGTCGTTTCTGGTTTACTCCGCCGGACAGTTGCCGACGACCATGTCGTTCCCCTTGTACCTGCTCGCCTTGCCATATCTGTATCGGTGGTCTCTCTCAGGCGAGTTCACCTCCCTTTTAAAGGGCATAGCCCTGACTCTTGCTGCCGCCTCGGCTCACCACGTCACCTTGATTTTCGGTGCCGTCTTGTTCGCTCTGCCGATACTTTGGTTGGCCTGGAGGGACAAAGGGGAACAGGAAGGCAGTCAGGTCGCCGTTTTGGCCAGAGCCCTGGTTTTTGCTGCGATCGCCGCCGCCGGCGTTGGAATCGTTCTGCTTCCTTATTGGCTGCAGATTTTGAAGCACCCTATCGAGCAGATTCCAATCCCGCATGCCAGCCGTTCCAACTTCCTGCTCAATATCGATCACGCGATTAACTATTTCTTCGTGCCGTATGGCGCACTGCTGCTCGCACTACCGTTCATAGTCATCAAGGGCGCATCCATTGCCCGATTGCGGCCGCTTTTACTGGCGTTCTGGGTAACGTTCTTGATCGGATTAGGTGGAACCACCCCGTTCCCACGCTGGATTTTTGGCAATAAGGCGTTCGAAATTTTGACTTTTGAACGGTTCACACTCTGGGCAGTAATTCTGGCCCTCCCGATCATGGGGTTAGTCGCTGCAGAGTTCCTTGATCGATCACGCCTCCGAGCGGCAGTGGTAATGGGGGTTGCGTGCGTCGCCAGCATGGCCTTCCCCATGGGGTGGATTACATGGAGTCCCTTCCGACCAACCGGTGATATGGACGTCGACCCAGTGGTCGAATTCCTGAACCGTGATGGCCATGATCAATACCGGTACATAACGTTAGGATTCGGCAATGCTCTGCCAAAGGTGTCGACATTCGCCAATGCGGGCAGCGTCGACGGCGAGTACAACTCCGCACGCCTCTTGCCGGAAATGACGCATTACGGTTCTGCTCAATTGACTAACGCAAAGTTCTACGGCACAGCCGGAATGGCGTCTCTCAGGGAGATCCTGGAACACGCGAATCATTATGGGTTGAAGTTCATATTCGTCCACGACCCCTACTACGAGCCCCTGCTCGTGTTCGCGGGCTGGCGCCAGGTTGAGACGTATGATTCCGGAGAGATCACGGTGTGGTCTAAGGAAGACGTCCCACCCGCCCGGAAGATCGTTTCCGACGCGATGCCTACCCCATTCGAAGGCCTGCTTTGGGGCATCTTGCCGATTGGTAGCAGCATACTCGCGATCTTTCTTATGTTGCTGATTCCCGATCGATTGGCGGCGAGCGATAACTTGGTCACAATTCCCGCACGCGCCGAAGCTCCGATGTTTGCCCGGGAGGTGCGCCCGTGAAACGTGTTCTCCCCATCGTCATCGTAGCCGTCACTGCTGTACTTATCGCGATTGCCTGGGTCCAATCAGGTGGCGTGACTTTGCACGAGATTCGCTCGGCCGCCACGCCTCAGCAGGCGATAGAAGGCCTGATGAATGAAATCCAGGGCAAAGACTGGGATCGGGCGTACGCCAGCCTCGCCAATCAGACTGATGTGGAAAAGCAGGCTTTTATTCGTGACTTGGCAGGCAGCAACGGCAGTCTACGAACCTACTCGACTTTAGAGAAGTTCTCCATTTCGCCGCTCCACGCCAATGGCGACGACGCACTCATGCGCGTCCGCATGACGTTCTCCAGCGCCGTCGGCCCAATCGATGACGTTCGCGATCTGCAGGTCAAACACTCTGGCGATTCCTGGAAGGTGGCGTGGCCGAAACCGAACTTTGCCAAGGTCCCTCCACAGGTTATTCCCGTGAACTACCTTCGTTGGGACGTGATTGGCCGCGGGCCTTCGGACGATTGGGGTGTACAAAACGTCGACAATCCTAACGTACGAATCACCTCAATGAATGCCATAGAGCGGCCAGATCGTGTCGTGGTCGTCGGCGAGGTTGTCAATGAAGACACCGTTCCTGCCTACGTCAACGTAAACGCCACGCTCCTGAACCCCGACGGTTCGGCCCTCGACCAGGAGGGCAGCTTCGACACCATCTCGCACACTCTGCTGCCTAAACAGGTAACGCCGTATCGCATTGATTTTCCCGGCTTCCATTTGAAGCAGGTTAAAAGCGTCCGCATGGACATCAAGGCCATGCTCATTTCCGGCAGTGCCGATCCGGTGATTGCGGTTACCGATCAGAAGTTGAACAAGGATCAGCTTGGCCGCAACGTGCTCAGTGGAAGTCTGGTCAATCAAAGCGGTCAGACTGTGAACATCTCGCAGGTTCTGGCGGTTTATTACGATTCGAACGGCAAGGTCATTTGGGTTTCCGACGGTTACGTCGATCAGGCCCTTCTACCTCAAGTCGGCGTACCTTTTGCCGTCGATGTTCCCGAGGATGTCGCGCCCAGAGTGCAGAGCTATCACGTGCTGGTCAACCACTACAGCACCAATGTGAGATCGTAATGGCCATCCTGAAGAGTTCGCTCGCATTGCTCTTACTCGCGCTCGTCGCGTCTGCAGCTGAATTGCATCCGCCGGCACAGGTGATCGCCGGAAATGGTTTTTCCCTGCCGACCAGCGGTAGCGGAGACGCGACCTTCTATCTCCTGGGACCGAGCAATGCCATCAAAAAAGTCATCCACCTTGGCCAAGAAATACCCGTTGATCCCACGGACTTGGAAGTAGCCGGCAAGTACGTCGCGACCCTCTGCTCCTCGGACGGCTGTACGAGTTCAACCTTCTATGTGGTGGCAGGCGCTCCCGACAAAGTCAGTTTCATGCTCCACCCATCACGAGTACCGGTTTCGGCCCCCAACGCAATTAATGGGACAGCTTTCGTGTTGGATAAGTTCCACAATCTGGTTCTCGCGCCGACCACGGTGGATTTCCAGATCGTGCAGAAGAGCGGCCCGCCCCAAAGCCATCCTGTGAAGGCGCTACATGGCGTCGCGTGGATGCGGATGGCATCAACACCTAAGGAAGGTCCGGTGAAGGTCATCGCAACTGTGCAGTCGGCGAACGAACCCCGCGTGATCCAGCAGGTCGCGTCTGATGCTTGCCATTTACGCATCAAGGCAACTCGGACGGCGAAGGGAGTCCTTGTGGAAACCGATCCGGTCCGCGATTGTAGCGGCAACGCTGTCCCAGACGGAACTGTGGTCTCCTTCACTTCCATCGACGCTAACGGCAAGACCACCGTTGACGCTCCGATCAAAAAAGGAATTGCTCGGACCGAGTTCCCCGTTTCCGGCAACGCACGGATTTCGGTGGCGTCGGGCGTAGTAATTGGAAACGAAATCACGGTAGGAGGTAGGTCGTGAGATTTGCCCGCTACGTCCTCGCCGCTCTTTTGCTTGCAGCCCTTACGGGATTTATCTCCGGAGTTCACAGCGTTATGGCAGCAGAGGCAGTTCCGGACGTACGCCTGAATGCCGATTCCATCGCGCCTCGTTCTATCGAAGAACTCACTGGCCGCAACATAGTTCGTGACTATGCCTTTGCCTGGAGAGATCTCGCGCAAGCACTGAACGTGAACCAGAAATCTCTACTGAACGACTACTTCACGGGGTTTGCCAAAGACGACTTCTCCCATCGCATTTCTGATCAAACCAAAAATGGATTACGTACCCGATATATCGATCATGGTCATAAAGTTAAGGCATTCTTCTACTCCATCGACGGCAGCGCGATGCAGATGGTAGACGAGGCACAAATTGAAGTTCAGGTCCTCGATGGAGACAAAGTCATTCACCAGGAAAGCGGCACACAGAGTTATCTGGTGCTTATGACGCCCGGTGCCGACCGTTGGTTCGTTCGGTCGCTTCAGCCCATGGCACAACCGGGACTCTAGCTGCGCCCCGAACCCAGTTCGCAGACGCAACAACACACTGAGGCGTTGTCGTGCATGTTCCGCAACCGCCAGGAGATAACTTTTGCTTGTGCGTTCTCATCGTAAGGGAGCCAGCGACTTAGAAATGAAGGGCTTCCAGCTACCATTGTTGATCCTGATCCTGCTGATCAGCAGTGGTTGCAACCGCTCCGCTGTGCGACAGACCGTCGACAAAAACGTCCCTGACAGTGTCGGCGGCTGGCCGAAATTGCTCGCCGACTACCAGCCATGGTTTGGAGATCCCGACCATATCAGCGTCGGCTACAGCAGTCAGGACCCTTCGGTTTTGCGTAAGCAGATCCGCGAAGCCAAGAATATGGGCATCTACGCATTTGCTGTCGACTGGTACGGCGAGAGACGGCCCTTTCTCGACCGGAGCTACGCCTTATTGCAGCAGATCGCCAGCGAAGAAAAATTCCACGTCGTCCTTATGTACGACGAGACGCAAGAAGACAATGGCCAAGCCACCGATGAGGCCATGGCCGCCATGGAAAAAGCCTACAAGTCCTATATCGGTCCCGACGCGCCATACCGCGACGCCTACCTGCTCTATAAGGGGCGCCCGGTCATGTTCGTGTTTCCAAAAAATGGTCACACTGATTGGGCCCAGGTTCGACAGCAAGTAAATGCTTGGGACTCACCACCTTGGCTTATTTACAAAGACGATCCTCCTCCTCAATACACCAAGGACTTCGATGGCCAGTACGCATGGGTACATCCGAGCCACGGATGGGCCAGGGACGGCAGCGATTGGGGCCAAGGCTATCTGGAAGGCTTTTACCTGAAGATGAAAACGAAGTACCCGGATCAGATCGCTGTCGGCGGCGCTTGGCCTGGGTTTGACGACTCTCGAGCTTCCTGGAGCCTTAGTCGCCGGATGGACCCGCGCTGCGGAAAGACCTTCGCCGACACCCTGAGTCTGTTTCGTAAGTACTACGATGACTCCCATCCGCTGCCTTTCATCATGATAGCGACTTGGAACGACTACGAAGAAGGGACTGCCATCGAAGCAGGTATTCCGCACTGTGAAGGAAGGAAGAGTTCAGGTTCTTAGTGGTAATCATTCGACACGGAGCGCGCCAATGAAGAATAGTTCGGATCGAGCCAAAGAGAGTCGATATCTTGCGGCGATGTCTTCCCTGCTGCTTGCAAGCCTAACCGAGGGCAACACCACATTCTTTGACAGCAACTTTGAATTCATCTCGCAAATCGGCGACGATCGCATTCAGGAGATGCTGGACCTGGCCGCCGTTCACCATGTGCCCGTGCGCCTGATTGATGTCATTCAGCGGACTGCATCCGCAAGAGGAAGAAAGGATGTAGCTGCCCGGCTGGATGCCCCATTAGCCGCTGAACACCATCGCATCGACAACGCGCTCGCCTTCTTGAATCGCATCTGCACGGCTCTTCGGCAAGCAAACTGTCCGGTCACCGTGATCAAGTCGCTCGACCATTGGCCTGACCTCGGCGGAGACCTCGATCTCTACACAAGCGGAAATAAGGACGCTGTGATTCAGGTATTCACGAAACAGTTCGGCGCTGAGCTCGAGCCGCAAAGCTGGGGAGACCGCCTGGCTAACAAGTGGAACTTCCAAATTCCCGGGCTCCCTGAACTTGTCGAATGCCATGTCAAGTGGCTGGGCCAGACGGGAGAACAAATCGCCCTGGCTCGCAGGATTGAAGAGCGCCAGGTCCAACGCAACATCGGCGGGTACTCCTTCCCTGCTCCCGCTCCCGAGGAGCGCATCGTTGTGTCTACCCTGCAGAGAATGTATCGTCACTTCTATATTCGGCTTTGCGACATCCTCAATATTGCTGGTCTGCTGCAATCTGATTCAGTGGATTTCAAGGAATTGAAAAAGACCGCCGATCTGGGGGCCGTCTGGCCCGGTGTCGCCACTCTGCTTGTAATTGTCTGCGAGTACGTGAAGAACTACGGCGGTCCGGATATCGCTCTGCCGCGCGAAGTATTGAATGCTGCGAAATTCAACGGCGCCAAGACATATGTCAGCGAAAAATTCTTGCGCATACCCATTCTTCCCGAAGCAGCGGGACTGTACACGAAGCAGATGCTGGGCATTGGAGCAAATCGCGATTTCCGCGCCATGCTGCGATTGAGCCTCTTGCCCGCGCTCGCCACAGCAGCCTTCGTTGGATACAAGCTCACCGGATCCGACAAAGGGATTTGGTAAGGAGTCGTACTTACCTGCAGTCGCAGAGAACTTAACGTGTCCACTCGTGGTACTGCGAGTCGCGCCCGTTGCCCTTGTCCCAGGCTGTGGGTACAGAATGTTCCGGATACAACTGACCATGGCAATCGCGCTAAGCTTAAGGCGTGAGCACAGACCAGCGACGCGAAACTATGGTACCCAGCCGACCCAGGCGAACCTCGCGCTCTATCACCCAGTCCTGGTTTCGTAAGGCACGCAACGTTAAAACCCAACTTTCGTACGTGTTCTGAACTACTGCTTTAAAAGCAGCCAGGATATTGAAAATGAGAATTGCACAAGTAGCGCCACTCTATGAGAGTGTGCCGCCAAAACTTTACGGTGGAACGGAACGGGTAGTATCCAGTTTGACCGAGGAACTGGTTCGCCAGGGCCACGACGTGACCCTCTTTGCCAGCGGCGATTCGCTGACCAGTGCGCATCTGGTTCCCTGCTGTCCGGAATCGTTGCGCCTCGATCCAACCTGCACAGACCAACTCTCGCAACACATACTGATGCTCGAGCGAGTCTTCAACGAAATCGATAACTTCGATATCGTTCACTTCCACATCGACTACTTGCACTTCCCTATATCTCGGCGTCTCGGAATCGTAAACCTTACGACCTTACATGGGCGGCTCGACATTCCAGATCTGCAGCCGCTATATCGATCATTCGCCGACATGCCTGTCGTCTCCATCTCGGATGCTCAACGAGCACCTCTCCCTTGGATAAATTGGCAGGGCACGGTTTACCACGGCTACGCCGTCGACAGGTACCAGTTCCACTCGGAAACGGACGGTTATCTCGCTTTCCTCGGCCGTGTGTCGCCGGAAAAGGGTGTGGATCGTGCCATCGAAATCGCCAAGGCCGCCGGCAAAAAACTGAAAATTGCCGCCAAAATCGACAAGGCCGATCGCGAGTACTACGAAGATGTGATCGAGCCGATGCTGGATCACCCCCTGATTGAATTCATAGGCGAGATCGGATACCCGGCAAAGTGCGAGTTCCTCGGGAAAGCAGATGCTCTTCTGTTTCCCATCAATTGGCCCGAACCTTTCGGCTTAGTGATGATCGAGGCCATGGCCAGTGGAACACCGGTAATCGCTTATCCCCAAGGATCCGTGCCTGAGATCATGGCCCACGGGGTCTCTGGATTTATCGTAGACAACATTGAAAGCGGCGCGCGAGCCGTGCATGATATTAAGGAGATTGATCGCGCCGAATGTCGCCGGTACTTTGAAGCGCGCTTCACAGACGAGCGCATGGCCGACGACTACTTGACCATCTACGAGCGGCTCGTGGGTGAGGAGCCCGAACCACTCACCCTAAGTGACGGGGTATCCGTTGGATGATGTAAACACTCAGCAGTACTACATTGCGACGAAGTCCGCTCCTCCCGACGACCGCACCAGAGTCCTCAAGTACGGGAAAATGTTCGCTGTGTTCGATCGTTACGGCGACGTCGAACCCGCCGGCCTCGGAGAAGAAGGAATCTTTTACGAAGGCACGCGCTTCCTCTCCGAATTAGCTTTGTTTATAGGACCCTCGCGGCCACTGCTCCTAAGTTCCACCATACGCGAAGACAATTGCCTCTTTACCGCCGATCTGACAAATGTTGACACCAAACAGTCCGACGGGACTGCACTGGAACGCGGAACTCTTCTGGTGACTCGTTCGAAGTTTTTGTATGCCGCCTCTTGTCAGGAACAGTTGAAGATCTCCAATTACGGCCTCAAGCCAATTCATATCCCGATTGGTTTGAAGTTCAACGCCGATTATGCCGACATCTTCGAAGTCCGAGGCGTGCACCGGGAAAAACGCGGCACTCGGCTCGAGGATCAAGTAACCAAAGACTCTGCAACAATTTCTTACCGCGGGCTCGACGGCGTACTGAGGCGCACTGTCTTCGGCTGCTCGCGGGTTCCGCAGCGCATGACCGCGTCGGATTGCCGTATCGAGGTAGCACTCGAACCCAAGCAGGAATTGATTGTCGAATTCACGATCTCTTGCATGGTTCACACCGATACGACAGAAATTACCTCGTACGCCAACGCTCTTGGCGCCGCGACCCGCGAGATGCACACCGCCAGCGAGCGCACGTGCGAAATCTGGTCCGACAACGAGCAGTTCAACAACTGGATGCGGAGATCCGTCTCCGACATTCAGATGATGACTGTCGGCAATCCCGAAAAGGGTTACCCATATGCCGGCGTTCCCTGGTTCAGCACCGTCTTTGGACGCGACGGCATCATCACAGCTTTGGAATGCCTCTGGGCGAATCCGGCACTCTCCAAAGGAGTACTTCAGTATCTCGCCGCAACCCAGGCCCACGACGTCATTCCTGAATCCGATGCGGAGCCCGGCAAAATCATTCATGAAACACGCCGTGGTGAAATGGCTGCTCTGGGCGAAGTTCCGTTCGGGCGTTATTACGGGAGTGTTGACGCAACGCCACTATTCGTTCTGCTCGCGAGCGCTTATTACGATCGCACGGCGGATCGCGACCTCATTCAATCCCTCTGGCCCAACATCGAGCGTGCGCTTAGCTGGATCGATCAATACGGCGATAAAGACGGTGACGGCTTTGTCGAGTATTCCCGGTACTCCAGCAATGGCCTTGTACAACAGGGGTGGAAAGATTCCAACGACTCTGTATTCCACGCGGATGGGAGCCTCGCCGAACCCCCGATTGCTCTCTGTGAAGTTCAAGGATATGTCTACGCTGCTAAGCGCGGCGCCGCCCGGTTGGCAGCGACTCTAGGCAAATACGATCGCGCTGACGCATTGGAGAGCCAGGCGCGCGATTTGAAAGAGCGTTTTGCAAACTCCTTCTGGTGTGACGATATCGGTATGTACGCGATTGCACTAGACGGGCGTAAGAGACCGTGCCGCGTACGCACCTCTAATCCGGGACACTGTCTCTATAGCCGAATTGCCAGTCCTGAGCACGCTCGCTCCATTACGGATCATCTTCTCGAAGACGACTTCTTCAATGGGTGGGGCGTCCGCACCGTTGGATCGCATGAGTCACGATATAACCCGGTCTCCTATCACAACGGTTCGGTGTGGCCCCATGACAACGCCGTCATTGCGCTTGGTTTTGCCCGCTATGGATACACCGACGCCGCGGCGCGAGTCTGGCTGGCCCTTCAAGACGTAAGCGTTTTCGTCGACCTGCACCGCCTGCCCGAACTCTTTTGCGGCCTGAGCCGCCGGACTGGCGAAGGCCCCACCCTCTATCCCGTTGCCTGTGCACCCCAGGCGTGGGCGGCCGGTGCAATCTACATGTTGATGGAAGCTGCTCTGGGTGTGACGGTCAGCGCCGTTCGACGCGAAGTGTCTTTACAAGATCCGTGTCTCCCGGAATCAGTTCGCGAGCTCCATATCCGCAACCTTCAAGTCGGGTCCGCTTCGCTGGACTTGATCGTACGGCGCGACCATGGACGGGTCCGCGTCGACGTGCCCAGATTATCGGGCGATCTCAACATCATCTTGCCGGAAACTGACGTCGAACGACCCGAGCCCGCCAGATCCAAGTGATTCATTTGGTTGACCGTAAGCAGTACACGAAGGTCCCTTCCCCCCTACTGACTCCACCGGATACCTCGCCCGCGCTTCTCCTCTCTACAGTATGGGCTACCACTCACGTCTTCCGGAGGTTCCGTATGCAGAGATGGCTCATCTGGTTGGGTAGCCTTTGTTTCGCTGCGACAATGACCGTCGCCCAGGACACATCTGGACAGAGTTCCGGGACGCCTACTGCGCAGGGTGCGTCCCAATCCCAGTCGTCAACCCCGGACGAAAGCAATCAAAATTCGGGAACCTCGAATCCGACCGCAGCTGGACAGAACGCGGGCCACGCGATCCAAGGATGCCTTAGCGGATCGGCGGGTAATTACACCTTAACTCAAGATCAGACCGGAACGGTTTACACATTGACCGGCAACGTCGCAAGCCTGGCAAGTCACGTGGGACATGAAGTTTCCATCGCCGGTCAGCCGGCGACCGCGTCCAGCACTTCCGGTTCGAGCTCTGGCGCAAATGTAAACGCGACCGCTTCCAATCCAGATACGAAGTCTGCAAACCCCACTGGAGCGTCCGCCCCGCCAAGCAGTACTCCGAGTTCCGGCAACGCGACTCAGAATGCATTCCAGGTCAGCAACGTAAGTGAGATCTCGGATCACTGCGGGTCGGGAAGCATAGGAGGTGGTCCGTCCGCGTCCGCGAATACTGGTATGAGCAATGGATCTGGGGCTTCTGCTGCACCAGCGGCAAGTCCGGCTGCCGATTCCACTCAGCCGAGCGATAGCCAAAATAATTCCAGCACCGCTGCGCAAGCCAATGCTCAAGCCAATGCTAGTGACACAAGCTCAACTCAGCAGCCCGCGCCGACGGCTCTGTCCCCGGACAGGGCACCTCAGGCGACCACCGACAATTCTGCTTCGCCGAGCGCAAACGCAAGCGACTCGATGAATCAGGGCTCGCCAACGGCCGAAGCACATCAAAATGACAGGTCCAGCAAGAACGACAGCCTGCCCGCCACCGGTTCGGAATTACCTCTTCTCGGCTTACTTGGGTTCGCTTCAACTATGGCGGGAATATACCTAAGGAAAAGCTAACCGGGAGTCGGCTCCCGTCATTCAAATTCGCTTATAAACATGGCGCAGGCGAAACACATCTTGGACGATCTTGGGCGCGTGAAGGAACGACTAAGGACGATCTGGCACTTGCCACCGTGCCGTTCACCGCGCCGTCGTCGTCTTATTTCCACGATTCTTCTTCTGGCAGGAGCCGGGCTCCTCGCCTTCACAGCTACTGCCTACGCCTGGATGTCCATCAAGCAACATCGGCTCATGTCAACGGGATTCTCCGGCTCCGAAGCGGTTCCGGCTACAGCCGCCAACCGAACGGGTGCCGTAACGTTCTTAATTATTCCGAAGATCGATTTGCAAGCCGCCATTCTCGACGGTACTGCACAGGATTCCCTTCTGCTTGCACCTGGACACCTCCAGAGGACACCCTGGCCCGGAGACCCAGGTAATGCCGTCATCGCAGCCCATCGAGACACCTTTTTTCATCGCATCAACGAACTCGACACTGGAGATGCGATCTTGGTGCGGCGTGCCGGAAGCGAGTACCGCTATGTCGTGACGGAGAAAGCGATCGTCAACCCAGGCGACCTCGCCGTGACTTACCCGACTTCTGACACGCGCATGACTCTCATTACCTGCTATCCGACCTCCTACATCGGCCCTGCTCCGAAGCGCCTAATCGTTGTAGCTAAGCTACAAATCCTGGCTGCGGCCGCGACAACTGGCGTGATCTCAACGAAATAGAGGACTTTCGTCAGCGCTCTACAGACTCCACTCGATATCATTCGGCTCGCAGGGTCGGCAGAATCGGATCAGAGTGCCATAATCTCTCTATTAGCGAGGAGTCAAATGAAACTAGCAGGCAAGCTGATCGCCCTGGCGGTCGTCAGTTCGGCCATGTGCGCCGCCATGTACGCACAGGATTCTGCCACGAACCCTCCGTCCGACGAGGTCAAGCGCGTTCAATCCGCTGCCAAGGTTTTGGATGAAATCATGGCAACACCGGATAAAGGCATCCCGCAGGATGTATTCGCCTCGGCGAAATGCGTCGCCGTGGTTCCGTCCATGATCAAAGGTGGCTTCATCGTTGGCGGGCGTTACGGACGTGGTGTCGCTACCTGCCGCACCCCAAAGGGCTGGAGTGCTCCCGCGCCCTTCACGGTCGCGGGCGGAAGTTGGGGTCTGCAGTTTGGTGGCGAAGCTGTCGACTTGGTAATGCTGGTCATGAATCAGCAGGGAATGGACAACCTCCTGTCCAGCAAGTTCAAACTGGGAGCAGAAGGATCGGTCGCCGCAGGCCCGATAGGACGTCAGGCCGAGGGTAGCACTGACTGGAAGATGAAGTCGCAGGTGCTCACTTACTCTCGCGCTCGCGGCGTCTTTGCCGGTCTCGAACTAAACGGGGCTGTCATCAAGCAGGACAATGATGAAACTCGCGTACTCTACGGCGGGAAATTGGTCCCCTTTGCTGCCATCCTGAACGGTAAAGTACCTGCGCCTGCCGGAACCGAATCGTTCGTCGCGACCGTTCGCAAATACTCGGTCGAATCCAAAGAACAGAAGGCTGAAAAAGGCGAGTAACTCAAAGTACGTAAAAAGCTAAGAGGACGCGGTGGAGAGTTTTTCAGCAATTGCTGACACCGCGTCCATTCTGTTTTTACCGGCAACGCATTTCTCGAATTCGATCGCGCGCTGTTCGGAAGTGTGCTCGCTCAACACCCGCTGCTGGGCGTTATGGCCGATCCTGCGTACCTCTGTTTCGTCCATGTCCTGTATATAGCTCACAATTTCCTCTACCGAGTTCGGCAGCAAGATTTCAGACCTCGGCTGCAAGAACGCTTCTAGGCCCGGCCACCTGTCGGACACGATTGTCGCTCCGCACGCCGCTGCCTCAAACAGCCGGACCGACGGTGAATACCCTGCTCTGACCATTTCGTCTCTCGTTACATTCAGCGTTAGCCGCGATGAGGAGTAAAAGGACGCGTGGGACTGTGGATCGACATGAGTGATTCGACGCACGTTCCCAGGCCAGCGAATGTCCTCGGGATACTGCGGGCCGGCCAGTAGAAACGAGCGTTCAGGAAGTGCCCGGGCGGCCGCACAAAACATCCGTTCAATCTTTGGCTGGCGATCCGCCGCGTAAGTGCCCATGTAGCTGAAATCGCAAGTGAACTCTTTCCGTAACGGAGCGAACCGGTAATTCTCAGGATCGAACGAGCAATAAAGTGGAACCGCAAGCCGTGCGCCAAAACTACTCTCCAGCTCTCGCAGGATCGGTCCACCGGTGAAACTGAAGTAGATGTCGAATCCCGCGATTTGCCGCCGCTTCAGGTACTCGGTATCTCCCGACCGAAGTTTTGCCACGGTGACCGGTGTGTCAATGTCATAAAAAGTCTTCACTCGAGCAGACGATTCGAACATCTCTTCAACCGCCGCGTTTCCATCGGAGAAGTAAGAACCTACCATCGCGACATCGCAGTCACGCAGCTCGTCCCGGGCGCGCTGCACGACGGCATCCCAGTTCTCATACAGCACTACCGAACAGAACGGCGGTTCTGGCATGTCGCGGTTTGAGGCATACCACTCCACATCTTTTTCGAAAAACACGATTCGGTGGCCGCGCGAATGAAGCGCTCTGGCGAGCGCGCGAAACGTGGTCGCGTGCCCGTTTCCCCAGGACGAGGTAATCGATAACCCAAAGATTACGATCTTCATGACTGCGCTTCCCGTAATACAGGCTCACGAGCAGACGTTTGCCTTGCGAACGGCGCCTGCAGCAACGCATGAACATCAGTTGCCCGCAACGAATACGTATGATCGCGTAAAGCCCGCTCGCGCATGCCGG
Source organism: Terriglobales bacterium (assembly GCA_051984555.1). Taxonomy (GTDB): domain Bacteria; phylum Acidobacteriota; class Terriglobia; order Terriglobales; family Acidobacteriaceae; genus Gp1-AA122. The sequence goes on from JBPYEW010000211.1 coordinate 55,278, forward strand.
CGCCGATGACTTGCGCCTCTTCGCGAGGAACCTCACGTAGGTAACGGACAATGTCTTCAGCACAAGATGCCACTAATATCTCTTTGTCCGGCGTAAAGAAATGATGGATGCCTGCCCATGCATCGGTTATCAGGCACGCCCCTGCCCCCGCAGCCTCAAACACTCGCGTCGGCGGTGAGAACCCCACGTCTGCCATGGACTCCCGATTTATGTTCAGCACCATTCTGGCCGAGCAGTTGATCCGGTTGTGATCCCCAGTGCCGACGTGCCCAGTCCAACGTACATTCGCCGGGAGAGTCCGGCTCCCCCAACCCTCGCCGCCCAGCAAAAACTGCATCTCCGGAGCCAGTTCCGCAGCTCGTAGGAAGAATTGCTCCACCCGTCTTTCGCGATCCGGCAACCGGTTTCCGACGAATGCGAGATCACACGCCACCACTGGGTCGGGTTCCACCGGGTGGTGCGTGTCCGGATCCAGTGCGTTATAGATCGGCGTACAAGACCGCGCCCCTAGCTCGAGATAATGATCCACGATCGGAGGTCCGCCGCCATACGTCAAAATCAAATCATATTGAGGTATCAGCTCGCGAAACGGATCCGTAGAACTTGACTCCACTCTCTCCAGCGTCGCGGGTGCATCCACGTCCCAAAATGCCGTTTGCACTCCATCGGCCTGGCACGTCAGGATCTTGCGTTCCAGCAACTCATCGTCTGCGCCAACTCCACTATGCTTGACCACAAGGTCGCAGCCGCGCGCGCGGCGTAACAGGTCGGGGATATCGGCTGGAGTCTGATACACGATCACTTCTGCATAATCAATATTGACGGGGTCCCGGTTCTGCTGTCGTTTATAGATATCGGGTTCTGCGAAAGTAATGTTGTGCCCGAGCGCGTTCAGGTTCTTGTAAATGCCGCGGTAGTAGGTTGCGGCGCCGTTCCAATAGGAAGATGTCAGGCTGGAACCGAATACGAAGATCTTCATCTAGCAAGCTCCTCGCAGATTGCCTGCAGTTCTCGGGCTCGGTGCCCACAGGTGTGGCGTTCACGAATGGTCTGTAATCCCCTCTGCGACAGCTGCTCGCGCGCTTTCTCATCCCTCAGAAAGTGTCCTATTTCCGTCGTCATGGCTTCGCTGTTACGAACACACACATAATCGAGTCCCGGAGTGAATAATCCTTCTGTGTCTGACCACGGTGAACACAGGAGAGGAATCCCGCAGGCCAATGCTTCAAAAACCCTGATGGTGGGAACGCCACTCAATCCATTGGTGTAGAAACGACGGGGGACGTGCAGTGTGATCAGACTCTGCGCGTACGTCTGAGGAGCCTGCAAGTTGGGCAGATACCCTCGGTATTCGATCCCGGCTTCTTTCAGCCGCGCTTGTGCTGACTTCGGATAACGAACTCCGTGCACAGCAACCCGAGCATTCACGCGGGATGCGGGACCGATGAGATATTCCTCCAACTCCTGCGTCCGTTCTTCGTCGCCCCAGTTGCCCACCCATACGATGTCCGTATTCTTCCGCGCAGGCATCGGATAGAAGTGCGCCGTGTCCGCAGCTTCGTGAAAAACCCAGGCGCGCGACACATCGAACGCCTCGATATAAATCCGACGAATGGCATCTCCGAACGCCAGCACACCGTCGAAATCACGTATGTTGAATTTGCTAATTTCCTGCGGTTCGGTGTACGCACGATGATGAGTGTCGTGAAATAGCGCTATAAATCCCAATTTCTCCTTCAGCGCCGCAATAGTGTTCACAACTTCTGGTGAGTTCCATTCATGGACAATGACGACATCCACGTCCCGGAGTTCGGCAGACACGTACTCGGAAAAGTGCTCGTCCGCTGCATAAAACCGAACGTCCAAATGGGAGAACTTGGCCTGAAACTGCTGGAGTGCCCAGTCACCGACTCCCCATCCCTCGGCTTGCAGGTTCTTACGCGACCAGGAATTCACCGGCTCATAACAGCGCACGCTGTGGCCAAGATTCATGAGTTCGTGCGCCAGTCCGCGCAAAAAATGCGCATTCCCGTGGTTCCAATCGGATGTCCAGGAATGAGCGAAGATCGCGAACGTCATTTTCGTCACGCCGCAACCTCCTGCCGCACAAGCTGACAATAGATTTGTTCGTACTGCGAGACCATCCGTTCGGTAACGAAATTCTTACTGGCTCGCTCGTACGCCCGATTTGCATACTCTCGACGCTGTTGCTCCTCTGTCGCGAGGAATTCAATAGCCAGGGCAAGGCTGCCCGCGTCGTTTCTCTTGAAATAGAACGCCGCATCTCCCCATAATTCGTGAAAAACCGGAATGTCATTCACGATCAGCGCACACCGGGACAATGCCGCCTCCACAGCAGCCAATCCAAAGGGCTCGTAAGCCGACGTGGCCGCATACACGGAAGCCCGCGCATACAGATTGCGCAATTGTGATTCTGATTGTGGCCCACAGAAATTAACGCTCGCCTTCTCTCCGCAATCGGCATAGCCGCCGATCAGCCGGTCGGGATGCTCTTGCGACCCGGCGATGCACACCGGCACTCGGTGATCTCGCTCCAACAGCAAAGATACCTGCTTCCCCTGATCCCACACTCGGCCCACAGATACGACCATGTCCTCCTTCGCCTGATTGGGATCGAAACCATCTGCGTCGCGGCCGTTATAAATCACCTGTGTCACAGGTGGGTGCAGATAATAACGGCGCAGTTGGTCCATCATCCACTCCGACGGCGCTACGACCAGGTCGGCTCCTCGCAGCCCTTTAGAAACTGTTTCGCGATACCACCTCATCCACGAGCTTTCAGGTGGCTCCTGGCCGTGTACCGAGACCCACCAACTGACGACGTCGCTATGGCCGGCCACGATACGCGGGACATCACTTTCCAGTGCCCCGTAGGCGTACTGATTCAGATGAAGCACATCCGGCCGAACTTCACGGACAACGGCTTCGAGGAACTGCACTGATGCGCCGAGATCTTGCTCCGCGTCCTGCATCCATTCGAGGCGATAATCCGTGGGTCGATAGTCAAGACCGGGCAGACCAGCCATCCACCTCACCTGATCTTCTGAAGGAAGTTTCCCAAAGCTGACGACCGTCACACGGTGACCCCGGCTTACAAGCCCACCCGCCAGCTCGCGCGTGTACGTCCAGACACCGCCGACTGTGTCCGCGGTCATCAGAATGTGCATTCCAAGTCCTCGATGCTTGCTGGGGTCTGCTCCTGAATGTCGCTGTAGCCCTTTTCCCGGAAGGTGTTTGTGTAGTAATGGTGGGCTCGCTCCCATGCCTGGTCGTCGATGGAGCCGAATATCTGGTTGTACATGGGCGTTCCCGGATACGGGAACATCGGAACGGGCTCGCTGACCCAGACTCCTTCTCGCTTGAGCCGCTCCTGAAAGGACCTGACATCAGCGCGTTCGTCATGCTCAGTCAAAATGAGATTGGCCTGCACCCACGGGATTCTCTTCTTTGCATAGATCAGCAGCTCTGAGAGCCGATCCGTGGACATCTGGCAGTTCTTGTTCAACTCGTCGCGGCCTTCTTCGGTGATGGATTCAATGCCGCACTCCATCGAGATGCAGTGCGCGTTTCCGAGCAGGTCCAACGTCTCCTCGTCCCAAAGATCGACCCGGGTTTGCAATCCGATGCTCAGCGGCCGTTGTGCAATTTCTCGCAGCAGCCGTTGTACATTCTTGCCAACCCCGAAGATCTCGTCGATCCAATAGACGTAGTCGACCCCTCGGGCTATTAGCCGATCAATCTCCAGCAGTACTGCATCCACATCGCGCTCCCGGAATTTGTTCCGGAAAAGAGTCTTGTTGCAGAAGCTACAGTTCCAGGGACAGCCGCGCGCGAACTCCAGTTCCGCTCCGTGGCCTTCGCCGGAAAAGACATGGTGCCGATGGGTATGTAGTTCAACATCGTAGTTGTCGAACTGCAGCGCTCCCAGCTTGCGCATGTCGGTTACAGCTAACTTCGGACTGAAGTGCTCGCCATCGTTGTCTTTCCAGCAACAGCCATCGATCTCGCTCCACGGCTGCGAAGCAAGCTGCACAATCACTTCGTCCGGTTCGCCTCGGAAAACAACATCACATCCCAGTTTCCGCAGCGTAGGACCAGGCGTTGCCGATGCATGCGGGCCGATCGCAACTTTCACGGCACGTCCGTTCAGGCCGTTGAACCATTGGCGCGGTACGCGCAACTCCGGTGGCGGGCAGCGCCAGAACAGGTAAGAAGGCGCTGTCGGAATTACCAGGAAGTCTGGATCGAACCTGTCGAGTTGCTGTTTAACATCTTCGATTGTCAGCCGGTGCAGTTGTGCGTCGATGAGTAGTGGCTGATGCCCGCCTTCCTGAATCTTGTCGAATGCGAACAGCAGTTCGAGTGGGTAATGGGGATCTTGGCACCCGAAATAGATAGATCCTTCAAAGTCCCAAGCCGGATTTACGAGAGCAAATTTCATGACGCTGCTCCCGGTGCATGTACCAATCCCGGTAACGCGATTCTCGTCGCCACCGCTGCCGGGCGAAACAGCTCGCGGTTTTCCTTCCAGAACGCGTGGATGCTTTCCAATATCTCCCGCAGCTGAATTTGAGGGCTCCAACCGGTGTGATATCGCAACTTTCTAAAATCAGTCACATACAGCGGCTGGTCGCCCGGGCGCACCCGGTCAAATTCGTACTCGAGGCGTACTCCCGTAAGCTGCTCGATCTGATCGATAAGTTCCAGCAGAGACGTACAGTTCGCCACTCCACCACCCACGTTGTAAACCTGTCCGGCAGTCGTCGAAATGTGCGACCTTACGCTCTCGAACGCCTGCAGTAGGTCTTCCACGGCAAGGACGTCGCGGACCTGACATCCATCGCCGTAAATCGTGATCGGCTGCCGTTCCAGCGCGGAATACAAGAAGTGAGCGACCCAGCCCTGATCTTCATTCCCAAATTGCCGCGCACCCGCAATGCACGACATCCGAAACACAACCGTCGGCAAGTCGTATATACGGCAATAATCCCGAACGTACTGGTCGGCCGCTCCCTTCGAACAACCGTAAGGTGAATGGAAGTCGAGTGGCTGCAACTCCGAAACCGCATCTTGTGAACTGAAGTTATAGCGTCTGCTGCCGTGGCTCAGTTGCTGTCCGGCCATATTGCCGTACACCTTGTTCGTCGATGTAAAGAGAACAAACGGGCGTCGACCCGACTTCCGGGCGGCCTCCAGGATGTTGAACGTGCCTCCTAGATTGACTTCGAAGTCGAATCGGGGATCGGTGACCGAGCTGGTGACGGCAACTTGTGCCGCGAAATGATAAATCTCGCTCGCCTTGGACACGGCGCGTTCCACCATCGCGCTGTCCCTGACATCGCCAACCGTCAATTGCAGGCGATCCGTGTTCCCGGCTGCCTTCTGTAGCCACTTCAGATTGTGCTGCACCCCTCGCCGCGACAGGTTATCGAAGATATGAACCTTGGCATTCGTGGTCTTGAGCAAACGGTAGGCCCAGTTCGACCCGATGAATCCTGCTCCCCCAAAAATCAGCACGCTACGAATTGGAACTACCTTGTCTTTCATTACCGGTCCCTTCTATCTCTGTCCTAAATACCTACCTCTACGCGACCAGCCCCATGGACGTCAGCTGTTGCATCGCGTCCTCCACGCGGTCGGAAGCTGTCTGGGAACCGAGCCACCCAAGCAGCTCTTGCAAGCCATCCCGAAACTTGGTGCGTGGCCGGTACCCTAGAGCCTCTTTGGCACGGGAGATATCTGCAAAGCAGTGCCGAATGTCGCCGGCCCTGTACTTCTCTGCAATTTCCGTTGGCACATTCACGCCCAGGCTTTGACCTAACTGAGTCGCGATATCACGAATTGAAATCGGCTCTCCTGAACCGATGTTGATTGCCATGCCGTCGCCTTCAGACTTGTGCATAGCTAGAACATTTGCTTGCACGATATCGTGCACGTTGACGAAGTCTCGGAGCTGCGCCCCATCCTCAAAGACAACCGGGGCATTTCCGTTCATCAGCCGTGATGCGAAAATCGCGACCACGCCGGTGTATGGGTTGGAAAGTGCCTGGCGCGTTCCGTAGATATTGAAGTACCGCAACGCTACCGCAGGAACCTGGTACGTGCGCCCAAACAACAGCACCATCTCTTCCTGGTCTTTTTTAGAAAGTGCGTAGATCGAACTGCATTGCAGCGGCTTGGACTCGCGTGTTGGCACTGGAACAACAACTGCCTCGCATATGGGGCAATGGACTTCCCATTGTTTCGTCTGCAACTGCGGGCTCGAGCGCATGGGCGGAGCTACAATCCCGCACGCGTTACAGGAGTATTCCCCCTCGCCGTAAATAGACATCGAGGACGCGACAATCAACTTTTCCGGATGAGAGCGCCTGTCCAGAATGGCTTGCAGGAGATTCGCCGTGCCGAGATTGTTCACGGCCGTGTAGTCGGCAATCTGGTACATCGATTGCCCCACTCCCACCGCCGCGGCAAGGTGGAAGATCACCTCGGCATCGCGGACCGCCTGGCTCAATTTCTCCCGGTCGCGCACGTCGCCTTCGATGAATTCAACTTCCCGTGAAAGGTAGTCAGGAACTCCGGCTGGATGAACTTGCTCGGTGAGGTTATCGAAAATACGTACTCTGTGACCCTGCTGTACGAGTGCATCCGCCGTGTGGGAACCGACAAAACCGGCTCCACCGGTGATTAGTATCTTTTTCGCCGCCACTTTCAGGTCGCTCCTTCCCAGCGGCTGCTGAGTTTTAACTTCTGTCATCACTCCTTAACGCACTTGGCGCACCATCACGTTCAACCCGCAGCGTTGCTCGCAAGACTAACAACGCCAATTAGTTCAGCGCATCTTGGATGAAAGGTAAGTAGGGCCCAGATGCCTCAGAACGATGCATTTGTGGCACGCCTTTGGACAGGGCTCAATCAGCCACCGGGCTTCATAGGGCAAGAACTTGCTAAACCTCTGCCCTAGTTACAATTGCAGACACAAAAGGCGTGTTTATTGGAGTTCTGACAACCCTTCGCCCACGGGATCTCTGCTGGGGACTGTCTGCCAGTCAGTCCGGTTCGATGCATAGCGTTCCACTGCCCAACTCGTGAAATCCGCGAAGTCTCGTGCGCTTTGTGGGGGGCTAGTGTAGTGCGGTGCGATGCCGAGGTGCTCGGGTGTGAAACATAGCGTCAACGTGGTCGTGAACTCATCAAGCGCCTGCATTTGGCGGTCAAACCAGGCTTCCGCGTTCGGCCGGAATGAGTCCGCCCAACTGATACCCGTCCGCAGATACTGGACTCCTAGCTTCCTCAGCCACTCAACACCCGGATCCAATCGGTGATCTTCGAAATGGAACCACTGGCAGATACCCAGACCCTTGGGAAAATGCCCGGCGGCCAGCTTCGGAGTGCCATCCTCTTTCACTAATCCCATGTAATAGTGTCGATAATAGGCGCTGCCCTCAGCTTCTTTATGACGAGTCGTCGCTGTCCATGTTGCCGGGAGATCGAACAAGCTGTACCAATGCACTCGGTCCACATTTGGCAGAAGCAGCTCAGCCGTTTTCTCAATCCCAAAAACCTGGACTTCTTCTGCCCCAAACGAAGACACCCCAGCTTCTGATACCCACACAGGCTTACGGGTCACAGCTCGAATCTCATCAATCTTCTCTGGCCACTGATGAATGTTCCAATGGTTCCAGTCGAGCGGAAACCCGTGGACGGCGACAACATCCACGGCGTCGATCACACCATAGGAGTCCAACAGCTGAATAA
>JBPYEW010000212.1:0-20079 GCA_051984555.1 Terriglobales bacterium
CTGATTCTGCTGGGCGTGCGAGGGCGCCGGCGGCAGAGACGAGCTGTCCTGCGCGACAAGAGGAGCCCCTGCAATGGCGAGAAGCAATACGACGGAAGCCCAACGGGATCGCATGATGCTGTTTTGCATATTATAGCCAACCGCCCGTTATGCGGGCTCGACCATTTGCAGGAATTCCGCCAATTCCGGTGGAATTGGCCGCGAGAACGAAAGCGGCTCGCCGCTGCGAGGATGCGCGATTTCCAGCTTCGTAGAGTGCAGGAAGTTCCGGGAAAGGGAAGTCGTCTTTGGCCGCCTTCCACCACTATGTGAAGGCGTGATCTCTCGAGGCGCCCCGTACAGCGTATCTCCCACGATCGGGTGCCCCAGCGACGCCATGTGCACGCGAATCTGGTGCGTCCGCCCCGTGTCGATTCTCACTTCGACTAAGGTGAACTTCCCATAGAGACCATCCATTCGTCGGCTAACGCGATAGTGCGTGATCGCCTCGCGTCCGCTTCTCCCCTTGGTTGTCATTCGGGTCCGGTGCACCAGGTCGCGGCTGATGCTACTTCGAATCGTACCGCTGTCCTGTTTCAACCACCCGTGAACCAAAGCCACATAAGTCTTCTTTGCTTTGCGGTCGGCGAACTGTCGGGCTAGCTTGCGATGCGCCTCATCATTCTTTGCGATCACGATTAAGCCGCTGGTCGCCCGGTCAAGGCGGTGAACAATTCCTGGGCGAAGTTCTCCGCTGACTCCCGACAGACTCCCGTATCGATGCAAAAGCGCATTTACCAGCGTTCCTCGATTGCGGGCATCTTCGGTGGCACCGGCGCCGGCATGCACCATCATGCCGGCTGGTTTATTCACCACGGCCAGGTCATCGTCCTCGTAAACAATGTCAAGAGGGATCTCTTCCGCGATCGCCCGCACAGGTGGCCGTTGCGGCGGCGCCAGCACTTGAACCGTGTCTCCCGGGCGTAGCTTAAGCGATGACTTTCCCGCTTTGCCGTTGACCAGGATTTTTTCTTCGCCGATGAGTTGCTGCACACGTGCGCGGCTGATGTCAGCGATATGCGAGACCACGAACTGGTCAAGACGCCTGTTTGCGTCGTCAGGCGAGACCAACAGCGTGAGAGGATAATCGGCAGCCACGGCCTTCGTGTACTTTTATGTCCTTTGTGGTGAACAACGTTTGTATCACCATTGAGGATCCAAAAAGTACAGAAAGCAAGAAGTGTTCGGCCGCAAGGAAATTACCGTGCAGCGGCCACAGGCGTTGCCTTTGCTGATCGGCGTGTCCACAGCACTCCGCCCGCGACGACGAGAATGATGGAGATAAGCTGTGTCCCGCTCATGGCGCCGCCAAACAGCACGCCTCTTCCCGGATCGTCGCGCAGGAACTCCAGAAAATATCGGGCAATGCCGTAGAGGAATAAATACGCGCCGATCACCTGGCCATCGAACTTCTTGCGCTTAAAGAGCCACATCAGGACGAAAAAGTTCGCCAGTTCCACCGCGGCTTCAAAGAGCTGGGTCGGTTCAAGAGGGATTCCCAGCGGCGTTCCCACGCGAGACTCAGCCAGCGGGTTCGTAAATGTTATGCCCCAGAAGTGAGCGGTCGGTTTTCCCCAACAACATCCGGCACTGAAGCATCCCACTCGTCCTATCGCGTGGCCGAGTGCCAGCCCGGGTGCAAATGCATCACAGGTCGCGAGAGTAGGCATCTGGTTGCGCCGCATGTACCACCACGCCGCCGCCAACGCGGCAAGCAGTCCGCCGGAGAAGACTCCGCCCGCTTGCAACGTGCTGAAGCTGAAAATCTCGGCTGGATGGTCCAGGATCCCAGGCTCGACAAAGATATAGAGGATCTTCGATCCTATGATCCCCGCAAGAACCACGATAATCCCCAGATTCCACGCGTGATCCGGGTTGATTCCCTGCTTTTGTGAATTGCGGACACTGATCCACAACCCAACCAGAACGCCGAGTGCGACTAGGAACCCGTAGGTCGGTATGAAGAAACGGCCGTAGTGAACAAGATTGGGAAACACTGAATTATTAGATGCCTGCTGTTTCCGATTGTTACAGACAGTTTAGCAGGCGCGGCAGGTCAGATCGGAGTTGTTTCGCCAGCTGCTCAGGCAAGGACCACAACAAGGGCCACAATATGAGTGCCCGACATCCCGGCGTCGGACAAGCGCATCCCAAGTTCGCTCGGGTGTGCAACGACGTACTGCTTCAAAAGGGGTGCTACATGAGGAATGATGGCGTAAACGGCCTGATATCGAAACAGGAATGGCTCGCACCGGTTGAAGAAGGACTGCAGAAGGCGACGCAGAAGACTTTCGAAGTTCCCGGTGGACAAGAAATCAAGAATTTTCTGCATGGCACCTGGCTCGGTCACCCTTTGCACGTGGTGCTCACAGATATCCCGATCGGCGCCTGGACCGCGGCGGTCATCATGGATGCGCTCGACTCCATGAACTCGCGGCGCGAATACAAGCGCGGTGCGGACGCGGCGGTTGGAATCGGTATTGTGGGCGCGCTCTGCGCAGCCGCCGCCGGATTGGCTGACTGGCAGGCTGTCGATCCGCCTGCCCGGCGGGTCGGTCTTCTACATGGATTGCTCAACGTCGCGAGCGTCACTCTCTTCGGGGGATCGTACTTCGCCCGCAAAAACGGCAATCGCGAAAAAGGACGAGGTTTAGCTACTTTGGGATTTGCCATATCGATGGCAGCCGCATGGCTGGGCGGCGACCTGGTGTACGGACAGAGAATTGGAGTCGATCACACCGACTGGAGCAAACTCCCTGAACAATTCACGTCCGTGATCCAGGAATCCGAAGTACCGGAAGGGAAGCCCGTTCGCGCCGACCATCAGGGCACACCGATTCTGCTGGTTCGACGTGGTACGAACGTTTTCGCCATCGCCGAAACTTGTTCGCATCTCGGCGGCCCGCTCTCGGAAGGCAAACTGGACGGCGACATCATCCAGTGCCCCTGGCATGGTTCGCGATTCTCCGTCCGCGACGGTCATGTAGTCGATGGTCCTGCTGTGCATCCCGCGCCGTGCCTGGAAACGCGCGTTCGTAACGGACAAATCGAAGTTCGCCGATCCGACTGCCGGACGGTGATGGGGAAAAACTTCGGCAGCGACAAGCATGGCAATAAATCGAACGCGGCGTGAGCGCTCGATGCAAAAGCTGAAAGCTGACGGGTGAGAGTTAAAAGCGAGAACTGCCGGTTGCGGATTAATTAGAGAAAAAGCCGACCCACGTCGCCGTGTGGCAGGCCGAAAATGAACCCGTTTTACACGGTGGGAACCCGCCGCGACCCGTTAGGCATTTCCGCTTGGCAGAACATTGCACACAGGATCGTTTATTTCGAGTCGAGTCCCCGTTCATTCGGCATTGGTTCAAAAATCGGGTGCTACCATCACTAACGTAGCAGGTCGGCTTTCCGTGTTTGATGCTAGGGAAACCCGCATGGATTCGCAAGAGGCGCATCGTAAAAAGATGGCAGTTCGCTTGCTTCTGTGAATATGGCGCGGTTACGAAGGGGGAGTTTGCGCGCTCAGTGATCTTGACTTGTCAGTGCGATTTCTCGTCGAGTACTTCATCTAACGCATGCGACAAGCGGTGCGCGCGTTTCAGGTACTCGGTATTGCCGTTCTTGTCGTGCTGGCGCTTGAGAATGTGATACTCGTCGGCGATATTAAGGGCCGCGAGTACGGCCAACCGAGCGGTGTCCACGGTTGAGGTTGCCTGCGCGACCGCGCGCATTTTTCCATCGACATATTCCGCGAGTTTCAGGATGTACTCGGGATCCGAGCCGCGCAGGTTATAGGCTTGATCAAAGATCTCCACCCGCACGCTCGCGTTCTGCGGGTCGCGGACAGCTTGCTCTTTCGGCATTGTCGCCATAGGGCTCCCTTCGGCCAGAGCTTGGTCGCCGCTTAAACCGCCGCGGCCTCTTCGCTGATCGCGTCGATCTGCCGTAGCATCTTCTCCACGCGGGCACGCACTTCTTCGCGCTCCTTGCGCAGGGTGATCATCTCCTTGCGCATGGTGTCGATCTCTTCCTCGCGCTCCTCGACCTGCTCGCGTAAACGCTGAACATCGCGTTCCGCGGCGGACCGGGCCTCGCGCGCCGCCTTGTATAACTCAATGGTGCGATAAACTTTCTCTTCTAGTGCGTGAAAATCGTCGGCAGGAACCTGCGCAGATACCTGTTCAACCACATTAACTGACATGATTTGACCTTACTTCCTGAAAGATTTTTGGAGCTTGGGCGCAGTATACCCCAGAAAGCTGTGGATGGAAGAAGGCTTTAGGCGCTGGGCTCAGAACCACAGAGGACACAGAAGTACACAGAGATATCAGCGAGGAAGCGGTTCTCTACGCTACTCTGATGTGACGGCGTTTTCCTTCGCGCACCGCGGCTAACTCTTCAGCTTGTGCAACCGTCGCGCCGCCTCATCCAGCGTCTGATCCCGCTTGCAGAATGCGAACCGAACTTGCTTCGCCCCGTCTCGCGCATCGTTGTAGAAACTCGACCCCGGCACCGCAGCCACCCCGATGTCTTTCACCAGGTGCTGCGTGAAAGCCAGATCATCCGGGTAGCCGAATGCGCTGATATCAGTCATCACGTAATACGCTCCCCGCGGCCGGAAGCATCGGAATCCCACCTCGGCCAGCGTTGGCATGAGGTGGTCCCGGCGAGTTCGGTAGTTCTCCGCCAGCCGCTGGTAATACTCCGCCGGCAGGTCGAGTGCGACCGCACCTGCTTCCTGCAACGGAGCGGGAGCCCCGACAGTCAGAAAATCATGTACTTTCCGAATCGCATCCGTGATGTGCGGCGGAGCCACCGTCCACCCGACTCGCCATCCGGTCACGCTGTACGTCTTTGACAAACCATTGATCGTGACAGTCCGCTCACGCATTCCCTCGAGACTTGCCATCGAAATATGCCGCGCGCCGTCGTAAACAATGTGCTCGTATATCTCATCTGTAATCGCGAGCACGTTAAACTCGACACAGAGGTCGCGGATCAATTCCATTTCTTCGCGGCTGAACACCTTGCCCGTGGGATTGTTCGGCGTATTCACAATGATGGCTTTGGTGTTGTTGTGAAATGCTGCCCGAAGTTCCTGCTCGTCGAATGTCCATTCGTCATCGGGCGACTCCGGCGGCCGCAGCTTCACAAACCGGGGCTTGGCTCCTGACAAGATCGAATCAGGCCCGTAGTTTTCATAGAAGGGCTCGAAGATCACGACCTCGTCACCCGGATTACACACTGCCATCAGTGTCGAGATCATTGCCTCTGTCGACCCGCAGCACACCGTGACTTCTCGCTCCGGATCGGCCTTGATGCCCTGATGCTGCTCAATATGCCGGCAGATGGCTTGTCGCAGGTTTCGCGCGCCCCAGGTGATCGCGTATTGATTGATGTCGGCGGCCACGGCGTCCTGCGCAGCGCCCTTGATCTCAGCGGGAGCCGGGAAGTCGGGGAATCCTTGCGCAAGATTGATCGCGCCATGCAGCATTGCCTGCCGCGTCATCTCGCGAATCACGGACTCGGTAAAGTGCTCGACTCGGTCGCTGAGGAAATGTTTAGGCTGAATCCCCACGTCTGCCATGGTGCGAGACTAGCATGGGAGAAGGGGCGAAGAACAGGAACAGCAGCACTTGCCGGCACTAGTCCTTGTCGCTATCGACGTGCTGCCGAGGTCAAATGTCAGATTGGACTGCTACATGGCTAATGTACTGAGACCTGACCGCGAACAGGCGATTGCTATTTCAACTCGATGCTCTCTCCTGAGAACACCCATCCCTCGCGGCCGTCTTTCAACTTGACCTTCACGGCCATATAGCCGTTCTTGTACTCGACTTGCCGAACCTTCACCTGGTCCTTTGGGCCAAGGACGTCCATGAATTCAGGTCCTGGATACACGGCTGGCGGAGTGTCGGTGGGATACACATGGACTGCCCCGTTGACGACCAGCGTGCGATTTTCAGCGTCGCTCGAGGTGCAGCCTGCGGCCCAGAGAAAGAGACAAAGCAGAATGCAGAGAAGGACAGGTCGCCGCATACGACCTCCTAGGAGCTGCGCAGTGCTCCGCCCAACCCTTCCAGCGCCTTGATGACCTTTGCGGACCATTGCGCCACTTCGTCTTCGCGTAGTGTACGCTCGCCCGATTGAAATGTGGCCCGAAGAAGCAGGGAATATTTGCCCGCCGGTATCGCGCCGCCCCGGAAGATTTCCACGGGTTCGAAGCTACGCAGTTCCGGACTGTCCAGCTCCAAAACCGTGGTCTGGATGATCTCGAACAGTACCGAATCCGGGAAGATGAACGAGAAATCTCGCTGCACCGCGGGATATCGTGGCAGAGGCTCGTATCGCGGCGCTCGCAATCCGTGCTGGTACAAGCGATCCAGGTACAGCTCGGCGACAAACACATCCTGCCGAAGCTTACGCGCGGTCGCAACATCGGGGTGAATCTGCCCGAACTGGGCTACGGTCGCCCCGTCTACTACCATCCGCGCAGAACGTCCCGGATGAAAGTACTCCGCCGCGTGCGGATCGTAATACAACAAATTGTGCTGGAACGATTCGAGCAGCGTCTCGACATCGCCCTTCATGTCATAGAACGAGTACGGCCGCGCCGGTTCGTTCACGCTCGGCACGACGGCGCTGCCGGTTGCTCCTATGGAAATACGTCTGGTCTCGACAGATTTCGCGCTGGCGTACTCGTACACGCTCCCGGCTTCGAACAACTTTACGTTGTCCGCCCCGCGATTCAGGTTGTACGCAATCATGTCGAGCATCCCCGGCAGAAGGGAAGTGCGCATGATGGACGCTTCCGCGCTTAAGGGATTGGCAAGCTCTACCAGTTGCGCGGAAGAAAACTTCCCGGCATCCTCTCTCGAAATGAACACCAGCGAGATGGTCTCGTCATACCCGAGCGCCAGCAATGAAGAGCGGAGCTTCGTATCCTTCTTGGCGTCCGGTTGCTCAACTACTTCGCCGGCGAACGCAGGCAACGTATTGGGGAACTTGTCATAGCCATACAGACGGGCGATCTCTTCGATCAAGTCGATCTCGCGTTCGACATCGAGCCGCCACGAGGGGATTTCGACGGTGTACTCCGAATCATCCGTCGTTTCGGCAGCTACCTCGAAGCCGAGCTTACGCAGGATTCGCACGATCTCGGTCGCGGTCGGCCGGTCTCCTAAGATCCGCCTTACTTCGGAGATACGCAAAGCAACCGGCGCCTGGTCAATTTGCTTGGCCACGACGTCGATGACGTCTCCAACCAGTTCGCCGCCACCGGATTCCACGATCAGTTCGGCGACGCGATTGGTCGAGATAACGGTCGATTCGAAATCCGCACCGCGCTCAAAACGATGCGAAGCATCCGTATGAATCCCATGCCGGCGCGAGGTCTTCCGAATGCTGATCGGGTCCCACCATGCCGACTCAATAAGAATGTTGCGCGTCTTGTCGGTGATCATGGTGTCGTATCCGCCCATGACTCCGGCGAGACCGACGGCTTTTACGGCGTCAGCCACGACGACATCTTCGCTGGTCAGAGTGCGCTCCACGCCGTCGAGTGTTTTCAGCTTTTCACCGTTGCGTGCGCGGCGAACGACAAGCTTGCCATCCAGCAGGTCCATGTCGAAAACGTGCGTGGGCTTTCCCATCTCCCACAGCACGTAGTTTGTCGCATCCACCGCGTTGTTGATGGGTCGCTGATCGAGCAGGCCTAGCCGCTTTTGCACGAGCGCTGGGGACGGTTTGACGCTCACGTTACGGATGACTCGTGCCGTGAACCGCGGGCATAAATCCGGCTCGTGAATTTCGATAGTGAATGCGGCAGTGGCAGGTGACGCTGCGACCGCGCTGGCCACTGCAGCCGATCCACTCGTAAGAGTTGATCCCTGCGGCCCCCCGACGGCTTCAGATGCTCGGGCGGGCTTTGCTTTCGCCGCTGCGGGCAACTTTGGTTCGATCGTCTTGAGTGGCAGATCGTAGATCGCCGCTGCCTCGCGCGCGATCCCGTAGTGGTTCATCTCGTCCGGGCGATTGGTAGTGATCTCCATCTCGAAGACGGTGTTCTCGCCCTCGCCGCTGATGCCTTCCACGCCCGCGCCTACCGAACTTAGATCAGCCGCTAGACGAGCACTGTCGACCTTGAGGTCGACCCAGTCGCGGAGCCATTGTGGAGAAATTTTCATTTTCCGCTTCTACGCAAACTGTTCCAGGAATCGCACGTCCCCCTGGAAGAACAACTGAATGTCATCCACGCCATACTTCAAGATCGCAATGCGGTCGATACCCATACCGAACGCGAAACCGCTGACCTTGGCCGGGTCGTACCCGTTGTGCTTTACGAATTCGAATACGTTCGGGTCGACCATGCCGCAGCCAAGAATCTCGATCCAGCCCGTGGTCTTGCACGGGCGGCAGGGCTCGGTTCCTCGTCGTCCACTTCCACCACAGATGAAGCAACTCACCATCATCTCGGCGCTCGGCTCGGTGAACGGGAAGAACGAGGGACGGAACTGCGTCTTCACGCTCGAACCGAACAACGCCTTCATAGCGTGATCGAGCGTGCCCTTCAGGTCGCCGAAGGTGATGTTGGTATCGACCGCGAGCCCCTCGATTTGGTGGAACATCGGCGAGTGGCTGGCGTCCGGCGGATCGTTGCGGTACACCTTGCCCGGGATCACGATGCGGATCGGCGGTTTCAGCTTTTCCATGGTGCGAATCTGTACGGGCGACGTGTGCGTCCGCAGCAGCAACCGTTCCCGCAGCGGCTTCGATTCCTGTCCGGCAATGAACAGCGTGTCCTGCGTATCGCGCGCCGGATGGTTCGGCGGAAAATTCAGCGACTCGAAGTTGTAGTAATCCGTCTCGATCTCCGGTCCCTCTTCCACCGAATAGCCCAGGTTGCGGAAAACGGAGATGATTTCGTCTCGCGTTCGCATGACCGGATGCTCGGCCCCGATCTGGCGCTTGATGCCAGGCAGAGTGACGTCGATTCGTTCCGATTCCAGTCGCCCCGCGGATACGCCCGAGTTCATCCGCTCCAGTGCGTGTTCCACGGTTTGCTCGACGCGCTGCTTAAGTTCATTCACCCGCTGACCGACATCCCGCTTCGCGTCTTTCGGAGCGGCTTTCAGCCAAGTGTCATTTATCTGGGTGAGAATGCCGTTTTTCCGCGCCATCCAGCGATCGCGAAGATTCTTCCAGTCGGATTCGCCAGATACAGCGTTGGCCTCTTGCTCCAGCGCAGAGACCAGTTCGCGGACGGCACTGTCGAGCGCCGCAGGCGAATAGTCGGTCAATTTAGAAACGGTATATGGCATGTCGAATAGACCGGGTAGACGCGGCGTCCCGCGTCTGTACGCCATGTTCTCGGAACGCTGAAGCCGGAGACGGAACGTGCACGCCAACACGCGTACCGTTCCGTTCCTTCAAGGGCTGAATCCTGAGTGCTGAGTGTGCGGTTACGCGGCCCCGCCGAGAGCGCCCCTCGCCTGCTCGGCGAGGCTTTTAAAGGCGCCCGGATCTTTGACGGCCAAGTCCGCCAGGATCTTGCGATCCAGTTCGATACCCGCCGTTTTCAGACCATGAATGAACTGGTTGTAGCTCATACCATTCAGTTTGGCGGCGGCGCCGATGCGCACGATCCACAGCGAGCGGTATTGACGCTTCTTCTGCTTGCGTCCGGCGTACGCGAACTTCAGGCCGCGTTCCACCGCTTCCTTGGCGGAGCGATACAGTTTTGATTTAGTGAGGAAATAACCGCTTGCGCGGTCCAATATTCTTTTGCGCTTGGCGCGGCGTTTGGTTCCGCGTTTTACACGAGGCATGTTGTTCTCCTTTTCATTTCCACTTACCGGCGGCTGGAGGTAGGAGACTTATTCCCGAAGGATTGTCTTTGAGCCTCTTCACACGCCTTGGCCAGTTGCAAGCGTTAAGCGGCTAGCTTCTGGCACGCGGCCGACGAGTGATCATCGTCAGCCATCGGCGACGGCCACAGGCCATCGCCTTGCGACTAGTAAGGAATCATCCGCTTGATCTTCGGCTGATCCGCGGGATCGACCAGCGTGGCCGTCCCTAGTTTACGTTTCCGCTTCTTGTCTTTCGAGGTCAGGATGTGACGCAGATGCGAATGTCCGCGTTTTACCTTCCCGCTCGCTGTCTTCTTGAAGCGCTTCGATGCACCACTGTGTGTTTTTAGCTTCGGCATTCTGGTTCTCAGTTTTCAGGAGCAATCAGCATTTTGGCCGGCACACGCCTGTGCCAACGAAAAGCCAAGAGCCAAGGAATAAAGCTTCTTTACGCCTGATTGACCCGCTGCGCTGGTGGCGCTGGCTGCGGTTTCTCGGCTTTCTTTTGCGGCGCGGCTTCCTTCTTCGGAGCCAGGATCAAATGCAGCGTATTCCCTTCCTGGCGCGGCCGGAACTCCACGATCGCTTTGTCCTCGACGTCTTTAATCAACCGCTCCAGGATCTGCCGTCCCAGTCCCGTGCGCGTCATTTCGCGTCCGCGGAAGAAAATCGTCGCTTTGACCTTGTCGCCTTCGTCGAGGAACCGCAGTACGTGGTTTTTCTTCGTGTCGTAATCGTGATCATCCACGTTGATGCGGAACTTCACTTCTTTAACGGTAATCGTCTTCTGGTGCTTCTTGGCTTCTCTCTCGCGCTTTTCCTGCTGGTAAAGATACTTCCCGTAATCCATGATGCGGCATACGGGCGGGTTCGCGGTGGGCGAGATCTCAACCAGATCCAGGTTCTTTTCGCGGGCCTTCTTGAGCGCTTCGAAGGGCGGCATAATTCCCAGCTGCTGGCCTTCATCATCAATCACGCGGATTTCACGTGCCCGAATACGCTCGTTTGTGCGGATAAAACGCTTATCGATACAGTCCTCCGTCCACTAACAGGGAGAGTGGGATGGAAAATTATAACATGTGAGCCAGCGCCCTCGAGCCCTGACCTTTTCGCGGGCTCACCCGCAACCGCGTCAGCTACAACCGCGAATGACAAGCTGGTGCCGCGTTTAGAACCCGGCACTCTCGTCCGCCGACGGCCCATAAATCGATGGTACCGGCACATCATTCAGCCGCAAATACACGCCCAGCTGCGCCCGATGATGAATCAAGTGGTTCATTACGAACGCGCGCAGGCATGCAGCTTTCGGCATCGTCATCAGCGGCTTGCCGTTCTTAAGCAGCGACCACGGCTTCATCAGCTCGGCGTCGCCTACGCTGGATAGGGCTGCTCGCGCTTGTTTCACATTCTTGTCGAACTTCTCAAGAATCTCTTGGCTCGATTTCGGTGGGGCAGGAGGCTGCATCGGCAGACCGTTCGGTTCGATGTCCACCGAATCCTGCGTGATCGTCATCACCGCCCAGCTGCCAATGTCGGCGACATGCGAAGCCAACCAGCCCATCGTCCCTGATTTGGGGTGGGGTTTCCAGCCAAGTTTCGCGTCAGGAACGCGTTCCAGCGTCTTGCGGGTACTGGCCATTTCCATGTCGAATTCGGGGAGAAGGGAGTCGCGGATAGCCATAAGGCCTCCATTGTCAAACGTCAGAGCGAGGGAATGCTAGGCGAATAAATAGCGAAAGTCAAGCTGATTTTATGAAAAATTCGGCGGGCATCGGCCTTCGAGCATCCCGTCCCGAACGCCGGTAATCTCCACCCGCATCCACTCATTCGGCACGTAGTCGCCTTTGACCCTCAACTTCAAGTAGTTGTCCGTCAGCGCCTCGGTCGATTCTCCGTCGGACAAGTTCAGGGTGATCGCGTCGATCTGCTGGCCGACAAAGGATCGCATGAATGCGAGTTTCTTTCCTGACGCGAGTTCCCGCAGCACTCGATTCCTTTCACGCGCTATTTGAACAGGAACTTGATTCGGCATCGCCGCTGCGGGAGTGCCGGGCCGAGCCGAATACGTGAACACGTGCAGGTAGGTAAACGGAAGTTCCGCCACCATGGTCCGAGTTTCCTCGAAATCCGCTTCCGTTTCGCCCGGGAAGCCGACCATGACGTCGGCTCCGATGGCCGACATCGGCATGGCGTCGCGGATCTGCAAAATCTTCTCGCGATAATGCCAAGGCCGGTACTTGCGATGCATCAACCGCAACACGCGATCGCTGCCGGATTGCATCGGCACATGCGCATGCTTCGCGATCCGCGGCGACCTGGCAACTAACCGGATCAACTCGTCGCTCCAGTCCATGGGCTCGACGGAACTGATGCGCAGCTTCTCCAGCGAAGTTTGCTCGAGGATGCCATTTACGAGATCGACAAACGTTCTCTGTCCGCGGTCGGCCGTCGTCAGGACAGCCGCACCAGGTCCAGCGTCCTTGAAGACTGAGGCCTGGGCACTCGGAATCAGGTCTCGCCCCCATCTGCCCAGGTTGATTCCCGAGATGACGATCTCGCGGTAACCCGACCCCACCAGCGTGTTTACCTCGCGGACGACTTCCGCCAGCGGCAAGGAGCGGCTGTGGCCTCGTACCGACGGAATGATGCAGAACGAGCATCGGTTATCGCACCCATCCTGAACTTTGAGGTTTGGTCGGGTGCGCTCATTCGCCGCATCGAAGACTGGGGCCGCAAGCAACTCCGTGTGCGCGAAGATGTCGGAAACGAAGCGTTGTTGACCAGCCTTCGGTCCCGAGTCGCCGGTCGTCAGCATCGACAACGGCACAAATGCTTGAGTCGCGGGTGAACCTACCGCTAACTCAGCTAATACGTGTTTGTGCGAATTCCCGATAACACGACTTACACCCGGCAATGCCGCAATCTCTTCGGGAGAGCGTTGCGCATAACACCCGGTGACAACGATTTGACAATCGGGATTTTCCCGATGGATTCGCCGAATCGCCGCCCTCGCATCCTGATCTGCTGCCGCCGTGACCGTACAAGTGTTCAACACCACGATTTCGGCGGACTTAGGGGAGTACGCGCGGTCCAGTCCCCGCTCGGTGAACTGGCGTTCTATTGCCGCGCCATCTGCCTGTGTGGCACGGCAGCCAAAATTCTCGACGTAGAAACTTCCCACGCCTATATACTAGCTCACAGGATTGTGCGCAGGAGCACGAAGGCCGCGTGCGGAGTCAGTTCGGCCTGGGTGGAAGAGAAGAGGTCTTATGAAGCGCCGCATTTTGTTGGTTGATGACGACGTAGCTGTCCTGCTCACCCTCAAAGCCGTCCTCGAGATGCACGACTTCGAAGTGCACACTGCCCGTTCGGTCGCCGAGGCCGAAAAACAACTGGCGGCAAGTACCTACCAGATGGTCATCACCGACATGCGCATGGAAAGCGAGACGGCCGGATTCCAGGTCGTGCAAGCTGCCAAGCAGCAAAGTTATCGCCCGGCTACTGCCATTTTGACGGCCTATCCACCGCTTGAGGCCGAAGATTGGAAGGATCGCGGCGCGGAATCACTGCTGGTCAAACCCGTGGGAACGAAGGATCTGGTGCGACAGATCGAAGCGCTGCTCGTCAATCACGAAGACAATAAGCAGCGCCAGCGCAACTTCGTGGAGGCGATGACCGAAACCCCGCCACCGAGCCACGACAGTCGCAAAGCCAGTTAGCTCTCCGTCTTTAACAACCAGATTGGAGCGATTACGTAGAAAGGCACACGTGTGCGCGCCAGAAGTACGGAGTAGATTGCCTGCAACTAACGATTACGCGCTGACGGCGGCCGTACGCCGCTGCTGAAAGCATTCGCGGCAGAACACCGGGCGTCCCTGCGTCGGTTTGAACGGGACGGTCGTTTCCTTGCCACATTGAGAACAGGTGGTTCGGGTTTCGACCTTCACATAGCCGTGGCCGTTTCCGCCGTTAATCGGAGTCGCGCCTAGAACGGCGACTCGCTTCGACTTACAGGCCTTGCACCGTTTGGGTTCGTTCTTGAACTGCTTATCATGGAAAAACAACTGCTCGCCGGCCGTAAAAATAAAATCCGAGCCGCAGTCTATGCACTTGAGTACCTTGTCCTGGAATTCCATTGAGAGATGCTCCCTTCACCCACGTCAACCTTCGGCGAAGCGCGGGGAGCGCACCACCGCTAGGTCTGCCACAACACCCCTCTACATCTACCCTGGGTTCGGCCCGTCCACGCTGAAAGCGTGGTTACTTCCTGCTGCATCGCCTGTTCAGCGATTTGAAATTGAGGGCCCCTGACGGAGACAGCGGAAAAGGGAAGGGGTCGTCACGCTTGGGACGACCCTAAGACATCGCGTTTAGTCTTGTTCCTTGCGTGCTTTTTTGCGGCTGCGTTTGCGCGCCAGTGCTTCCTTGACGCGTTTTTTTTCGCCGGGCTTCAGGTAAAAGGAGTGGCGCTTGACGTCCTTGATGACCTCCTCCTGCTGCACCTTGCGTTTGAATCGCCGCAACGCATTCTCGAGGGACTCGCCCTCTTGAATTCTGACTTCCGCCAAAACTTACACACCCCCAAACTCGTCCTGTTGGAACATGTAAGTTATTGCAAGGTTCTCCCGTCAAGTCAAGCGATAAGTGGCATCTTCAGCACAGAAAACAGGGGTTTTACACCTCAGACACTCAATCGTTTTACTAACCTTGTTTCCGTTCTTGTTCTCAAAACGAAAATCGAATTGCGAGCTGAACCTGGCGGGGAGCATACGCGTCGGAAGCCCGCAAAAAATTGGACGATCGCCGGTACGATCCGGGAAAGTAGTTGATCCCAATGCGGTTATCCATCGGCACAAACTGCCCCGCATTGTTCATGAAGCCTTGATCGCTGCTGGTCACTCGCTGATTCGTGCGGTTGAGCAGGTTGAAAGATTCTACGAGCAGCCGTAACTTCCTGCGTCCACCCAGGCCGAAGTCGCGCGCCACGCGCATGTCGGTGGTGGCGTAGTCGGGTCCGAGAAACGCGTTCCGCCCATAACCCGGCAATCGATCGTTATCTATGTTGCCGTCCTGGTTAGGGTCGCCGTTGATCCGAGCATCGACCGGCCTGCCGCTCCCGTACGTCAACAATCCGGATATCTTCCAGTGATTCAGGAATGCACCGAGCCTCTCGTGGTCACGACCAAAAGGCCTAGGCTCCGCAATCCAGGAGAACACTAACCGGTGCCGCTGATCGGTCACACTGGTGGCCCGCTCGGATTTCGGCGAGTACGAGTTCTGAACACTGGATCCTGCCGTCAGCAACGAATCCTGCCCATCGTCGATTGCGTGCGCGAATGTGTATCCCAGCCGCAGATACAACCCGTTTGTCATTCTTCGGCGCACCGAGACCGTCATGCCGTGGTAGACACTCGATCCCGCGCTCTCGAATTCGTTCACCGCTCCCAACTCCGGAACTGGACGATTCACCGGATTGAGGCAGGGCGGGTAGGGACAGGTCAGCGTCTGCGTGAATTGCCACGTAGAGAATGAATCTACGTTGTAGTACCTTCCCAGGAAGTTTGTTCCGGAATCGTCATAAACCGGATAACTAAGCTGAATCGGTGCCGGTAGATTGACGTCGCGCGCGCGAATCAGGCCCTCGCCGTGCACGTACATGTAAGAGATGCCCGCCGCCAGCCGATGCGCCATCTCTCGTTCAATCGTCAGGCTCGCTTGCTCTACTTTTGGCGTGTGAAACGCAGGCGAGAATGCCGACACGTCGCTCGTCAGGAACCGCGCGACACTCGACGGGGGTGAGCAAGCCAGCTCGTGGATGGCACAATTTGCCAGCGGCGCTGGGTACCGCGGGAACACGAGCTGGTTGGTCTGGTCTGTGTTGTCGAGGAATAAGTGAGTACTGCGGATGCCGTTTCCGTTGATTACAGCCGAAGGATAGATCTGCGGAATACGCGTGTAGAACATGCCGTATCCGGCGCGGATCACCAGGGGCCGCTGCTCGCCGATGGAATAACCAATTCCAATCCTTGGAGCGAAATTGTTCCGATCTTCCGGCACACGCCCCGTGTCCGGCCACAACGGATTCGTCTGCAATTCCCGGGTGCTGAACGTCTGTAAGTCGTAGCGAACTCCCAGGTTCACCGCCAGACGGTTCGTCACGCGAATTGAATCTTGCACGAACCACGCATACTCGTTCGAATCCGGGTGCGAAAGCGCGTTGCCGAAATTCTGCATGTAATATCGCGGGACTTGGTGCGCATATGCGCGCAGCGGAGTGATGTCCATTCCTCCATGCATGGGATGGAACGTCCAGGGATCGACCCGCACATTGTCAAAAATGTATTCCCCACCAAACATCGAGGGGAAGAAGTTCGATACCTTCGTGAGTAAACTATCTCCGCCGAGCTTCCATGCATGCCGCCCCGCTTCGAAACTCAAAGTTTCCGCCAGATGTAATCGGTGTTCCCGCGTGTGGCGCGGCAGGATTGTCGACCGCCCAAACCCCTCCATGATGTCGTAAATGCGCGTCAGCGGGTCCGTCGAGTTGCTGGTCGAATCCTGGAAATCCCGCGAATACTGTGCACGCAGATGACTGGTCAGTCGAAACGAGAATGAGCTGGTCAACGACGCCGACGCGCTTTCCGTTTGGACATCTTCTTCGCCGTTGTCGCTAATGGCGTAGTTCGTGATCGGGCTGGACGGATCGAAGAAGACATTGTTCTGTCCGTAATACCGCGACGTGCTCACCCGGCCGGACAGGTAGTGCTTTGGCGTAAGTGCTACATCAATCTTGGCGAATCCTGTATTGCCCAGCAGCTTTGAACTGAACTCTCCGGCTTGCATCGATAATTGGGCTGCCGCGGCCACCACCATATCTTTATCGGACGGTTCATAGTCTCCCGGCCAGCCCGAGCCCGCGATCGCGACCGGGGTCACGACGGAGCTGCCGTTGGCAAACCTCACCACGGTGGGCACATGGAAAATATGTTGATCGAATCCAGCGAAGACGAAGGCACGATTCCGCCGTATCGGTCCTCCGATCGTGAATCCAGCTTGCTGCTGCCTATCGCTCGGTTTGAAATTGACAAACGGATGCTGTGCGTTCAGCGCACTGTCTCGCACAAAGTAGAAGCCCGAACCATGCACGTCGTTCGAACCGGATTTGGTGACGACATTGATTACCGCTCCGCCAGCTCGTCCCAGTTCGGCGCCGTAGGAATTCGATGACACTCGAAACTCCTGCACCACCTCGTTGCTGAACTGATACGGCGCTCGATATCGTCCCCGCGCCTGGGCGAAGAACCCATTGTTGTTGTCCGTACCATCGACGAGGAAACTGGATTGGTAACCCCGCACCCCGCCGAACGCGAGATCGCCATTGGACGAAGAAGTAAGCCCGCGCGGATCCTGTGTCACTCCCGGCGCGAGCAGCGCCAGATCCGTGAACCGGCGGCCATTTAAGGGGAGGCCATCAATCGTTTTCTCATCAATCGTCGCCGACACTGAACTGGGTTGAGTTTCTACTTCTGGTGGTGCTCCGGAAACAGTGAGCGTCTCCTTCGTGCCCGCCACCCCGAGTTCGAAGTCCACGTCCAGCGTGCCGCCGACCTCAACATGAACCGGCGGTGTCTGCTGCGCCGACATTCCCGGTGCTTCGGCGCGTTCCGAGTAGTCTCCCGGGTGCAGAAGATCGAATGCGTAGGCGCCTTCGTTGTTTGTCAAAGTCGAGCGGCGGACGCCCGTTCCCGAATTCACCAGCACCACCGCCGCTCCGCTGATTGCAGCGCCGGCGCTGTCTCTGACCACCCCACGAATCGCGCCGGTCGACGAATCCTCTGCCTTCGCCAAAACGGAAGCCCAGAGAATCATCAGTAATATGGCCATCCCGGCCTTGTAAAACGATGCAATCCAGCCGAAGGGAACTTCGCGGGTAGACGGAGACATGGCACGCTCCTGCACAGAAATGCGGAACGATGCCGGAAACAGCAGGCGGGGGCTCGCGGGAAGTCTTCTTATATCATCGTCTGTCTCCTGCTCCTTGTGCGCTAGGACACATTTTCCGATTTTTCTTCCCAGCTTGGGAATTGCATCCAAGTTGGCGCACAAAGCATTTATATAAAGACCGTTCGGGATCCCACATGGATTCGTCAGAAGGGCTCACGAACTGAGGAAGAGAAAGCCGCATGATTCGTTCGTACCAGGGAATTGCCCCGACTGTCGCTGACACTGCCTATGTCGATCCGTCCGCCCAGATCATCGGAGATGTCCAACTTGGCGAGCACGCCAGTGTCTGGATGAATGCCGTGCTGCGCGGCGATGTCCGCGAGATCCGTATCGGCCACTACTCCAACATCCAGGACTGCAGTGTTCTGCATGGAATGAAGAACAAGTTTGGCGTGGCGGTTGGCGACTATGTCACAGTCGGCCACTCGGTTACCTTGCATGGTTGCACCGTCGAAGATCGCTGCCTGATTGGCATGGGTTCCATCATCCTGAACGGGGCGCGCATCGGTTCTGGGTCGATTATTGCCGCCGGTACCCTGATTCCCGAAGGCACGATCGTCGAACCGAACTCGCTATGGATGGGCTCCCCGGGAAAATTCCGCCGGCACCTCACCGAGAAAGACCAGGAAACAATCCTGATGTACGCCGAGAACTACCTGGGATACAAGGAATCCTACTTGCGGGAGAAATAGCTGCACTCAGCAATCAGCACCCACAAACAGCAATTAGCAGTTGGCAATTAGCACCTCAGCGCATTCCATTTACAATTGTCATTCCGAGCGAAGCGAGGAATCTGCCGTTCGGCATTCCCCAGGTTGTTTCCTGAATGATGAGTGCTGAATGCTACTGAGAACCGAGAACTGATGATCAAGGCCGTCCGTGGAACCCGCGATCTCCTGCCCCCCGACACAGCACTCTGGAATTTTGTCGAGGCGGCCGCGCGCGACGTCTTCCGCGCTTACAATTTTCACGAAATCCGAACGCCGATCTTCGAAGAGACCCAGTTGTTCGCCCGCTCCGTCGGCGAAGAAACCGACATCGTCTCCAAGGAAATGTTCACCTGGGAAGATCGCGGTCGCGCAGCCAGCGACAAGGGACAATCCCTCACCTTGCGTCCCGAGAATACCGCTGGTGTCGTCCGCGCCTATATCGAGCACAAGCTCTGGGACCGCGGTCTTAACAAGCTCTTCTATATAGGGCCACAGTTTCGCCGTGAACGTCCTCAGAAAGGACGCTACCGCCAGTTCTTTCAGATCGGAGCGGAAGTTATTGGCCCGCCCACGTCCGGCAGCGAATCTCCCGCCCGTGACGCGGAGGTGATCGAGTTACTCGCAACCTTTCTCGACCGTATCGGGATCAGCGGTTGGAACCTGGAACTCAACTCCGTCGGCTGTGCGAATGATCGTCCTCTCTTCAACGAAGCGCTTCGCAAAGCGCTCGAGCCAGTGGTAGGGAAGATGTGCGTCGATTGCCAGCGACGTGCCGTGACGAACCCGCTCCGCGTCTTTGATTGTAAAGTGCCGGAAGACCAGCCCATCATCGAGAAACTTCCGCGCATCAGCCAGTTCCTCGATGAGAAGTGCCGCACGCATTTCGAGCAGGTGAAGGAAATCCTGGCGGCAGTGGGCGTCCCGTTCGCCATCAACGATCGCCTTGTGCGCGGACTCGACTACTACACACGCACGGCTTTTGAGTTCACTCACGGCGCACTAGGCGCGCAAAATGCAATTCTTGGCGGCGGCCGATACGACGGGTTGTCTGAGTCTCTCGGCGGCCCAAGTGCTCCCGGCATTGGATTTGCCATCGGCGAAGATCGGCTCGTGATGTCGCTGAACCGCCCGGCCGAAGAAGTCATCCGCAAGCCGGACGTCTACATCGCCCCTCTTGGTGCGGGCATGGATAAAGAAGCCGCGCGCCTGGCACGCGAACTACGGGCGAAGGACGTGATTGCCGATCTCGGGGACGAGACCTTCCGCCTGAAGAAGTCAATTCCTACCGCTGAAAAGGTCGGAGCCAAGTACGCGTTGATTGTCGGCGAGAACGAAGTGAAGGCCGACAGCTTTGCTTTGAAAAACCTTGCCACTGGAGAGCAGGTCTCAGTCCCGCGCCAGGAATTGGCACAAAGGATAAAATCAACCTCGTGAACGCAGAACCCGGGGGGTCTATGAAAACGCGCTTGTTGACCGCACTC
>JBPYEW010000213.1:0-10788 GCA_051984555.1 Terriglobales bacterium
AAAACGCTCTTATCGCCTCCTATGCGCAAAGATCGGCGTTTGTGACGAATGAAACGATCCAGGAAGTTGTACACGATCTCCGTCTCAACGTTCTGACCGCGCCCGAACCGGCTGTTCCTCTTGGACAGCAGGTCATTGCGAAGTCGCTGCTTCAATTAGTAGAAGCTCTGGAGCAAATCACGAGAGGAACCGCGCACCTGCCGAAATCGGTGAGCGAAAAGGCAAAAATCGTATGAGTCGGGTCTACGAAGCTTTGCGGCAGTCCGAAGTTGACACGGGCCGATCGGCGTACCTGGACCCGGACTCGATTTTCGCAAAGCCTACGATTCCTACGCCGGCTGATTCCGATGTCATGGCGTGGGATCAGATCGCCTCGTTTCAGCCAGTTCCAAGTCCTGAGAGCCGACTTGTCGCATTGACGAGCGACAATGGATTGGGTGCTGAGAAGTTTCGCCTCTTACGAGCACGAATCCGGAATCTCCGTGAGAAGCAGCAAGTCCGAAGGATTGTGATCACAAGCGCGGTTCCGGAAGAAGGCAAAACCCTCATCAGCATGAATCTTGCGGTCAGCCTGGCGAAGCACACCGACGAAAAAGTCCTTCTGCTTGAGGGAGACCTACGCAAGCCAATGCTGGCTCATCACCTCCGTGTACCGAATACGCGTGGTTTCGATGATTGGTTTAGCTCAACTGAGCCGATCACGAAGTACTTGCAACACTTTGATGATCTCCAGCTATGGCTATTGCCGGCTGGCGTACCCCGCGATAATCCCCTCACGATTCTTCAGTCTCAGCGGTTCCTTGAACTCTACAAAAGGTTAAGTACCTGCTTCGACTGGATACTGATTGATGCTCCTCCGCTCCTCCCCATGGCCGACGTTAATTTCTGGTCGCGTCATGCGGATGGGCTACTGTTGGTCTCTCGACTGGGTAAAACGCCCATCAATGTACTTCGCAAAGGCATCGAAGTACTCGACAACCCGCGAATTCTAGGCGTTGTAGTAAACGACGCTCTCGACATCGAACATAGTTACTACACCCGCTACTATTCTCATAAGGTCCATACCACTTAGCAGCGTTCACCTCCCCCCACATCGTCAGGTTCTCTTCTACTCTCATCTCTCATTGCTTGTTTCGACGACACACATGGGGACAAAAACTGTGAACTTGCAAAAATCCGACCCTACCGGGAAGACTAGCGGGAAGACCAACGGGAAGTCTGCTCATCCAGGACACGGCCATGCCGGCCTTGTCATGGCTTCCAAAGAGGTCAGCCAGGCCACCCTCGAGCGTCCGGTCTTGGATGAGGCGTCGTTTCATAGATTGATCTGTATTGAACGAAAACGAACGGAACGCTCCCGGAAACCTTTTCTTCTCATGCTGCTTGATACAGGAGACCCCCTGCCCGATGGAGAACAGGTGCACATATTGAAACGCATTTTGACGGGCTTGACTCCATTGACCCGGGAAACCGATAGCACCGGCTGGTACAAACAGGACTCGACCATTGGACTCATGTTCACTGAGATATTCATGGACGATCGAGGTGTTGTTCTAGGCACGATTTTGGAACGAGTCAGCGACTGCTTACGATCCACGCTAACGTTAGAACAATTGAATCAAATAAGTATTTCCTTCCATATCTTTCCGGAAGAATGGAGCCGGAAACTTGGACAGTTCCCCAACGACAGAGTGCTGTATCCCGACGTTACCGGTCGAAACAAACGCAAGACGCTATTGAATGTCGCCAAGAGACTCGCTGACATTCTGGGCAGTCTAGCTGCCCTTGTGCTCTTTGCGCCGATATTTGGACTGATTGCCGCACTCGTAAAACTCACCTCGCAAGGCCCCGTTATCTTTTGCCAGGAACGACTGGGGCAGTTCGGCAAGTCGTTCAGGTTTTATAAATTTCGAACAATGCACCTGGACAACGACTCCAAGATTCATCATGAGTTCATGAAGAAGATTATCAATGGCGGTTCCGGATCCAGCGTTGAAGGATCCAACTCCGTGGGCCGCGTATACAAGATGACCGACGATCCGCGGATTACTAAAATTGGCAAGATCCTGCGCGGTCTGAGTCTTGATGAACTCCCACAGTTCATTAATGTTTTGAAAGGCGATATGTCTCTGGTCGGACCACGGCCTCCGATCGCATACGAATATCTCGAGTATGATCTCTGGCATCGCCGGCGACTTCTCGAGGCTAAACCTGGCATCACTGGCCTGTGGCAGGTGAGTGGACGAAGCCGCATACGGTTTGATGATATGGTCCGCCTTGACCTGCGGTACGCTCGCACCTGGTCTCCGTGGCTGGACATGAAAATCGTCGCCCGTACGCCGGGTGCGGTTTTCTTCGGTCACGATGCGTTCTGAAGCTGCCCCTCTCCCCTTCATCCACGTCCCAATCGATCGTGTCGTTCTTGCTGGTAGTCAGACACAGGCAAGGCGAGTTCATCTCTCCTACTCACGGAGACCTCTTTACTTAACTTAGCTATGTCGTTGCTTCAGTGCTCCTTGAAATTTGATCTTGCGGTTGCCAGGCCTACCGAAACAGCCGTCTACCATGTGGACCCGTTCAACGATGAGCGGTGGGATCAACTCGTGGACAGACACTCCCGCACTTCGGTATTTCACTCTTCCGCCTGGCTCAGAGCTCTTTATTTGACCTATGGGTACAAGCCCATCGTGTACACCACTTCGTCGCCTGGGCAGGATCTACAGAACGGTATAGTTTTGTGCGAGGTAAAAAGTTGGCTTACGGGAAAGAGACTGGTATCGCTTCCTTTCTCCGACCACTGTGAGCCCTTAGTGGACTCGCCGGCAGAACGGAACGCCCTTTCAGTTGCACTTCAGGAAGAAATGGGCTCCCGGAAATGGAACTACTTGGAGCTTCGCCCTCTTAGTGAATTCCCGATGCGTACGCCATACTGCCACACTGCAATCACATACGCATTTCACCAACTAGATCTTAGACCAGGCATCGATGAGGTCTTCCGCAATTTCCACAAGAGTTCGACACAACGGAAGATTCGCCGGGCCGAGCGAGAAGGTCTCGTCTGTCGTGAAGGCTCGACCAAAGAACTGCTGAATATTTTCTATGATCTCTTCACTTTGACTCGTAAACGACACGGTCTGGCGCCTCCATCCAAGGCATGGTTCGCGAACCTGATGACCTGCTTTGGAGAAGCACTTAAGATCCGGGTCGCTTTTAGAAACACAACGGCTGTAGCTGCTATTCTGACAATCCGTCACAAAGACACACTCACGTACAAATATGGGTGCAGTGACTCACAGTTTCACCCTTTAGGGTGCATGCACTTCCTTTTCTGGAAGGCCCTACAGGATGCCACCGCCGCCGGACTGCGAGTGTTGGACTTCGGCCGTACGAATGCGGATCAACAGGGTCTAATCACGTTCAAGAACCGTTGGGGCGCGACCCAGTCGGTTCTGACATATTCAAGGTACGGCCTTTCGAAGAATTCGACTCATCTGTGCGATATATATAGTTCCAAGCGGAAATCTACAGCAGTCAAAAGTGTGCTCAAGCTTGTCTCGCCAGCGGTACTTCCGGCGGTTGGCTCTGCCTTATATAAGCACATCGGATAAGTTAAACGTCCACTCCCGAAATGCCTGACATTCTGCCATCTTCCGGGCACGCATCAGCGTGCCGGCACGTTACCAAGCGATCCGACGTCTCGCTCGTCATCGTGGTGTGGAACGCCAAGAAATATGTCATCGAATGTCTGGAGTCCGTCCGAGAGCACTGCAGGAATGTCTCCCATGAAGTCATTATCGTCGACAATGCCTCAACAGACGGCACCCCCGACTTGATCGAACAAGCGTTTCCGGAATTCAGGCTTATTCGTAACTCCGACAATCTGGGATTTGCCAAAGCTAATAACATCGGTATGGCCCAGAGCTCGAGTGAATATATCTGTCTGGTAAATTCGGACGTCAAGTTCATCGCGGATTGCCTTTCGCCAATGCTTGAGTTTCTCCGTCAAAACCCCGATGTCGGCATGGTCGGACCCAGGATGCTTGCGCCTGATGGAACGGTATCTCGCTCCACGATGCGTTTCCCGACGATCTGGAACCAGGTATGCCGCGCTCTTGCCTTAGACAAGGTCTTCGAGAGATCTCGGCTCTTTGGCGGATTGCTAATGTCTGATTTCAATCACGGCACCACGATGCCGGTCGAGGTGCTCAATGGCTGGTTCGTCATCGTACGGCGAAGTGCCATACAACGTATAGGATCGCTCGATCCGCGGTTCTTCATGTATGCAGAGGACCTCGATTGGTGCTATCGCTTCCATAAGGCGGGAGAAAAGGTGGTCTTTTTTGCCGGAGCTGAGGCGATTCACTACGGAGGCGCGAGTTCTTCGACTGCCCCTGTTCGCTTCTACCTGGAGATGGCGCGGGCAAACTGGCAATATTGGCAGAAGCACTATGGTCGAGCTGCCCAGATTGCGTTCCTTGCGACATCTGCTCTTTATGATGTCTTGAGAATACTTGGATCCGCCGGACTGTACTTATTTCTTCCTGCTAAACGAAGTAGCAACATTGCAAGAGCTCGCAGGAGCGCCGCATGCCTAGGGCGACTCTCGGAAAGAGATCCGAAAAAGCCGCAAAGAACAATTCCGGCAGTTCGGATCTCGACATAATTCCTGAGCAACTCCCGGTACTTGTGAATGCTTGCACATAAGGTGCTTCCGATCGTTATCGGCCATATCTATCGAGCCGGGTGAGAATAAGTTGGAACCGCAGCATCTAAGATTCGGAGGCGGAGCGACCGAAACGGTCTTGAATCCGCTGATTTTGTTGGTGGTCCTTGTTGTAGGTGCAATTCTTGTCTGCCTGCCCAGGAAACTGATCATCGCCCCCTTGGTTGCTGCCCTCATCCTCATTCCCATGGACCAGGTTCTCCTTATCGGAGGATTGCATTTTCCCATGCTGCGGTTCCTGGCGCTTTTTGGATTTGCTCGACTTATCCGCGAGAAACTTGCGACCCGGGCAAGGCTGTTCAGTGGCGGAGTGAATAAGATCGACATCGCCGTCGTGTCATTCGCACTGATCACTGGTTTAGCTGGCATTCTCTTGTTTCAACAAATGGGAGCATTGGTTTATCAACTCGGGAATATCTATACAATTTTCGGCCTATATTTCTTGCTACGGTTTTTGCTTCGCGATCAAACCGACATCGTCCGTTTGTTCCGAGCGCTGGCATTCGTAGCGGCAGCTGTGGCCGCTGTTATGACATGGGAGGTAGTAACTGGGCGCAATCCATATGCGTTGTTGGGGGGCGCACAAGCGTCGACCTACGCGACCGTAATGGCGCGCGGGGATCGCTTGCGTGCTACCGCCTGCTTCGCGCACCCCATCATAGCTGGGACTTTCGGCGCCATATTGGTCCCGTTATTCGTACTGTTGTGGCAGAGTGCGAAAAGAAACCGAATGCCGGCTATCGTCGGCATCGTCTCGGCGATTGTCATCACGCTCGCCTCGAATTCGAGTACTCCGGTACTGGCTCTCGCCGGCGGCATACTCGCCTTGTGCATGTGGCCGATCCGAAATCACATGCGCGTGATCCGTTGGGCCATCGCCATCCTTATTGTTGCCCTTCATCTGGCAATGAAAGCACCAGTCTGGCACCTCATAGCTCGAATTGACGTTTCTGGAGGCTCTTCTTCTTATCATCGCTTCGAGCTGGTCAACCAGTGCATACAACATTTTTCCGACTGGTGGCTCATTGGTCTCAAATCGACGTATGAGTGGGGATGGGACATGTGGGACACAGCTAACCAGTATGTCAGCATTTGTGATGGGTCGGGTCTTTTTCCGTTCATCTTGTTTCTCGCGATCATCGTCTACGGCTTCAAGTATCTCGGCAGAGCCCGGAGATGCGCGCCGAGCGTTCAGACCGAGAAACTCTTCTGGGCTTTGGGCGCCGCCTTATTCGCCAATGTGGTGGCTTTCATGGGGATCTCGTATACGGATCAGATTCAAGTGGTCTGGTATGGATTGCTCGCTGCCATTTCGGCGGTCGCTGTCCGGCAAACCAAGATAGTTGCTGAGACCAAAGCCGAAGTCATTTCGCATGTCTCAGACTGGCCCATGGAGATCGTTAACGCTGACTGCTAATAAGGACGCCACAGACTCCAGAAGAGCCGCCCTTGCGGCATTAACAATGACCAAGGCAATTAGCCTGAAAACGGAACAGCCGTTCGCCAGTTATGTATTGATGACGGCGGCGCACAATGAAGAGCTTTTTATTGAACAAACCATCCGAAGTGTTGTCGCCCAGACCAAACTGCCGAGCATGTGGGTCATTGTGAATGACAATTCGAGCGATGGCACAGCTGAGATTCTTGACCGCGATGCCCGGCGGCACGAGTTTATTCGGGTTGTGCACCTGACGAGAGCACCCGGTCGTAGTTTTGGATCAAAGATTACGGCGCTTCACCAAGCCGCTAAGCTCCTCGAGGCTCTGCCTTATGAGTTTATTGGCAATGTGGATGCCGATGTCTCGCTCCAACCTTATTTTTTCGAAAACCTCATCCAGTCTTTTCAGCGGCAGCCACGATTGGGACTGGCCGGTGGATTTCTTTACGAGAGTTCGAACGGCAAATACCACAGCATCCGGATGAACGACACGCGCAACGTGGTGCATGCCGCACAGTTGGTCCGGCGAGAGTGTTACCAGGCGATCGGCGGCTACGCGATACTGAAATATGGTGGAGAGGACTGGTACGCACAAACCAAGGCGAGAATGGAAGGATGGCAGGTCGAAGCCTTTCCCGACTTGAAGATATTCCATCATCGGCCCACCACGGGAGGCAGCACTCCATTGAAGAATGCCTTCCGGCTGGGCAAGCTGGATTACTCATTCGGGAGCGATCCATTTTTCGAAGTGGCCAAATGTCTTCGTCACATACCTGATAAGCCATACTTTGCCGGCGCTCTCGCACGCCTGATGGGTTTCACGTGGCCTTACATGCGCCGTGAGCCGAAATGTGTGCCGGCTGAGGTGGCATCTTTCCTACAACAGGAACAGAAACAGCGACTCTTTCAACGACTGCGTCCACGACCGTCCTCGTGGGAACCGAGACTCTACGATTCCGCCACGAGAAGAAACTCGTAAATCACCACTCCTAATCCGCACTCAGCCTCCTCCTCCGGCTTCGCATTTATTCCCATGGGCCCATACGCTATTTCCCATTCTCTTCCTCGGGTGAAGATCGGCCACGCCATGGTCAATGCTTGTGCTTTCGACGATGCCGTCAAGGCGATCATCGGTGCGGCGGTCACAGGTGACGAAACCGAGTACGTAGTAACCCCGAACGTGCAGCACATCGCCTTGCTCGCCAAGGACAAGTACTTCCGTCGCATTTATAGCGACGCCGCTTTCGTTTTGCCGGATGGTATCTCCCTACTTCTCGCCGCTCGATTATTGGGGGAGAGGATCCCCGAACGGATTGCCGGTGTCGATATGTTCCAGGCATTATGTCGAGCGGCAGCACGCGAGGGTCTGCGCGTGTTCTTGCTTGGCGGACGGCCGGGCTCTGCTGAAAAGGCCTCCACCAGGTTACGCTCCCAGTGCCCGGGGCTCATTGTGTCCGGGATCTGCTGCCCGCCACTTGGATTCGACGAGAATCCACGTGAGGAAGCAGATGTGGAATCTCATATCCGCGCAGCTCATCCCCACCTTCTTTTCGTTGCCTTGGGCGCTCCTAAGCAGGAGTACTGGATCTACGAACACTCACGTCAACTGAACGTGCCGATCGCCGTGGGCGTGGGAGGCAGTTTTGAGATGGTGGGCGGAATCATACCCCGCGCTCCTCAATGGGTCCAACGAAGCGGCTTTGAGTGGCTCTATCGGCTGCTTCGTGAGCCTCGACGACTGTGGAAACGATATCTCGTGGCCATGATCGAGTTCGCTCAGGTGGTGATGCGCCAGCGGTTGAGTGTGGAAAGAGCGACCCACACCTGAACGAGACGTTCGTAGTCTGTTTCACAGTTTCCAGTAGGGAGATTGGATCAATCTCGAATGACTAGTTCTCTGCAAGCTGTGGGTTACGTTGAGGCGATGGTTCCAGGGGCCAAGCCTGATCGTTGCCCAATCTGCGGTAGTAGTGACTATTTCGAATTGTTGACAGCACCGGACCGATTCCACGGGAGAACTAAGGCGTACAGATTGATTCGGTGCAAATCGTGCTCCTTAGTCTGGCTCGCCTCTCCGCCGAAGCCATCTGAAATGAGTCTTCACTATACGGACGAGTATCACAAGGACATCGCCGCCGCCGGGGAAGCATTTGCCATCCGTCGCTGGAAAAACCAAGTGCGACTTATTTCGGAGTACAAGAGCGGCGGCTCCATCCTCGATATCGGCTGCAGCTCCGGTGGATTCCTGAGTACGATGCGAGGGCCGAATTGGAAGCTTTATGGTATCGAGATGGAGCAGTCAACAGCAGAGCACGCGATGGTGAAGACCGGGGCTGATGTATTCATAGGAGATGCAGGTGACGCACCATTCCTCCCTTCCAGTTTCGACGTCATTACGTGTTTCGATGTACTGGAACATCTGTACTCGCCGAGTGAATTATTGAAGAAGGTGCTGCAATGGTTGAAGCCGGGTGGCATCTTCTACGCAATGATGCCCAATATTGATTCCTGGGAAGCTCGGCTATTCGGAACGTACTGGTATGGCCTTGAGTTGCCTCGTCACCTTTATCATTTCTCACCCGATTCGGTACGGTGCCTGATGAGCAAAGTCGGCTTCGAAGAAGTGGAAATCCAAACGCCAAGAGTCACATATGTGGAGCGAACGTTCGGTTATCTCGCGTCTCCCCAAGTATCGAGGTCAGAGTGGCTCTCGCGACGACGAGCAAAGTGGAATGGTTCCAATATCGCTTGGAGAATCATCCGCAAAGCGATTCGCATGGCGATTGAGGCACCGCTTTCAGAATTAGCTTCTCTGGCTGGTGCAGGCCCCTGCCTGGAGCTAGTGTTCACAAAGCCCTCCCCTTGGCGCCCTTCGAACCAACTGTAGTGTTTTTCAACACCCGGGAATGTACCTCCGATACATGGTGGCGTGATACTTGTGGGTGTACCAACGAGACTTTCCTTCATTCGATTCAGTCTGCGACTATTGCTTTCAACATGAAAGTCTCAGTTGTCGTACTCCTTACCCTGGTACTGGCTGCTTCCCTCTCGTCAGCGCAGTCGGCCCCGTATTCACAATGGTCGAATTTTCCGCAGAGCCCCAATTTCTTTCCTTTGGTGCTGTGGCTTCAGAACACGACCTGGTCCATGGGTAGCGGGGCTCCATACGCTTCAGTGCCAGCCGCAATGAAGGGTACGAAGATGAACATTTTGCTCGCCATCGATAACGGAGGAGGAGGAGGGTATCCGGCGAGTTGCGGAGTCGACACCAACGGTCAATTCCGTAATCTGATCAACCAAGGCATTTACCTGATCGCCGCCAGTGATGGAACGAATGGCACGAGTGCTACATCAGTGGCTTGCCTCAAGCAGCTAGCCGCGAATCTGAGTGCGAGTCAATACTTGATCGGCTACAACCTGGGCGATGAACCTGCATGCACCACGCAGCAAAGTATGTCGACTGGTTCACCCACTCCACTCGCAAATATCGAGGCTTTCGACACTACGCGACCATTCTTCTGGAATCAGCAGGGATTTCAATTCTTTCACGGCACGTGTAACACGATTGTGAACGGCGACACAGTCAACAACAACTTCTTAAGAGCTATTTCAATTGGATCATTCGACGATTACCCGCTCATAGGCCCCTGGGAGGTTACGCAGGGGATCCCCAATACCGCACCTAATCCGCACGACAGTATGTGGATTCAGGGCTGGCAAACCGCGTATATGGTCAGTCACGGTCGCGCCAACCAACCGATCTGGACTTATGTTGACACCGGAACATCAGCGCTGGATTATCCAACCCAGAACGGCAGCAGTTGTAACGAGAGCACAAACCTGTGCTCTCAGTCGAGCGGAGTTCATTATTTCCGGGCACCCTCAGAGGCGGTAAACGCCGAAGTTTGGATGAGCCTTATCAATGGAGCAATGGGTATCGAATACTTCTGTGATGATACGAGTATTGCGACAGGCGGTACTGCCTACAATATGTGCCTCGGTTCAACCACGAGTGGGGTAGGAACTGTATCGGCGGCCGTGGCCTCCAATATCACGTACATCAACACCAACATTCTGAATTTTGCCCCTCAATTGAATTCACCTGTCGTGGGCCGCTGCACCATGCAAAACGGTACCGGTTACACGAGCTATGCAACATCGTGCTCGAACGGGATTCTGACCATGAGCACTGGAACAGCAAACGTCCCAGGATCAGCCATAGTCAAGAACTACAACGGTTCGCTTTACCTGTTCGCTGATACGGATCGCAATGGATCAGCTTCAATGACTTTCACGCTGTCCGGGTACGCGGGCGCGACAGCCACCGTGGTTTACGACTCAAATGCGCAGTATGACGCCGCTCATTCAAGCGCGGGTGCTACGTTTACGCTTAATGCAAACGCACAATTCTCGGACAGCTTCGGCGCCAATGGTCATAGCTATCAGCCGAAGATCTACAGGATTACAAGCGGAAGCGGCGGAGGTCCTTCAGGTCCAACCAATTTGACAGCGGTTGTTCAGTAGCAACGACAGACGTAAGAACCGGGGAGATAAGATTCTGATAGGCCGAGCGCTCGCGACGTCCTGATCTGATTCTCCCCAACGCAATCACAGACTGATCTCAGAG
>JBPYEW010000214.1:0-16447 GCA_051984555.1 Terriglobales bacterium
CCAGCAGCGGCGTGCGCTCACTTACTGTCTGAAAGTCATTGATGACGAGCGGGACTTCAGCCTCGCGCGCGATTGCCAACAGATGAAGAACCGCATTGGTCGACCCTCCGGTGCAGGCGACGCCGGCAATTGCATTTTCAAAGGCGGCCCGCTTGAGAATGTCACGGGGGCGGATTCCCTGTTTCAAGGCATTCAGCACGACTTCGCCGCAACGGAATGCGACTTCATCTTTCCTCGCATCCATCGCCGGCACACCATTGAATCCCATAGGAGAAAGGCCGATTAGTTCCATCACTGTAGACATCGTGTTCGCGGTGTACTGGCCACCGCAGGCCCCCGCTCCGGGGCAAGCAACATCTTCGAGCTGCTTGAGTTCCTGATCGGTCATCTTGCCAGCGGCATTGGCGCCGACGGCTTCAAACACGTCCTGGATAGTGACGTCTTTTCCTCTGTATTGACCGGCGGCGATGGTTCCTCCGTAAAGAACCAGGCCGGGAAGATTCATACGAGCGAGCGCCATGGCGGCGGCAGGAATCGTTTTGTCGCACCCGACTACGCAGACAACTGCGTCAAACATCTGCCCGCGGCAAACGAGTTCGATGGAGTCAGTGATGATCTCGCGGCTGACGAGCGAAGCGCGCATGCCTTCCGTGCCCATGGTTTCGCCGTCGCTGATGGCAATTGTGTTGAACTCCATCGGCGTGCCGCCTGCGGCGCGAATACCTTCCTTGACCTTCGCGGAAAGGCGACGCAGGTGGAAGTTACAGGGCATGGTCTCAATCCACGTATTAGCGACACCGATGAGCGGCTTGCCCAGATCGCTGTCGGAGAAACCAATGGCTTTGAACATGGCGCGTGCGCCGGCACGATCGCGCCCATCCGTGATACCGCGGCTGCGATGTTTGAGATCCATAGGTAGAAGAAGATTACGGGAAGAAGTTTCCAGGTTTCAAGATTGCCGAGTCGCAACGATCATCGCAACTTTGAAACTCGGGACAAAGAGCACCGAGGCAGATGACACGGATGGGAACCGTCCAGGCGGAGTATCCGAGTCTAAGTTAAATATGCCTGACTAGGCTGAGGCAGCGGCTTCGGCGGCGCGAGCGGCTGTCGCGGGCGGGTGAGCCGTCGCCCAAGCTGGCGCATGAATCGAACCTTCCTTGGCGGGCGCTCCGGCCTTGACGTCAACCACATCGACTACCGCGTTCCAGTCACGGAATAGCTGGCCAATCTGCTTGGGATTTACGTCGAGCATGAGCGTGACGCGATGGCCTTGTTCCGTCGGTTCGGCCTGGACATACGGAACGTCGAGGCCACGGCGCGAAGCGGCATTAAGGATGCGCATCAACGTGCCCTGGGTATTGCGGTAGCGGATGTGAAAAGCTTGCATGATAGTTCCCTTTCCCTTACTCCGCGGCTGAAACCCGCGGCTGCGGGCGATGAGCCCGGCTCCTTGTCCTTGCTTATTCTTCTTCCAACATCATTTCTGAAATCGCAGCACCGGAAGGGACCATCGGGAAGACGTTTGCTTCCGGTGGACACTCGAAGACCAACAATTCCGGGTTGCGCGAATGCAGGAATGTGTCAAGTAAATCTGAGGTCTGAGCTTGTTCGGCGATCAGGGCGTCAGCGCGCAGGCGGCGCGAGTTAATGCCGTACGCGTAGCCGATCGCGACGAAGTTCGGGTTATCACTGAGATCAGTTTCGGCGTAATTGCGCTGATAGAACAACTGCTGCCACTGGCGCACCATGCCGAGATATTTGTTGTCGATGATGACCATCTTGATCGGCAGGCCCAAGCGGTGAACCGTTGCCAGTTCCTGGATGTTCATCTGAAATCCCCCGTCGCCGGAGATGCAGAGCACGGTGGCGTCCGGATTGGCGAGTTGCACACCAACAGCCGCGGGGAGAGCGAAGCCCATGGATCCCAATC
Organism: Terriglobales bacterium; assembly: GCA_051984555.1. Classification (GTDB taxonomy): domain Bacteria; phylum Acidobacteriota; class Terriglobia; order Terriglobales; family Acidobacteriaceae; genus Gp1-AA122. The sequence continues at coordinate 1,934 of JBPYEW010000214.1, forward strand.
CGCCCGACGTAATGAAACTGCGGGGCGCACTCGACCGATAACGCTGGGCCGCCCACATCTGGTGCTGACCAACGTCGGTGATGACGAAGGTGTTCTCGGGCATGTGCTGGAACAACTCGTCGAGAAAATTGATAGTCGGTTCCGCAGTGCCTTTGTTCTCGAGCTCAGCACGCTCAGGACCACAGGCGATCCGGCGCCAAGCGCTGAAGTCCGGCAATGACGCGCGATGCAGCTCATTGAAGAATGTCGGAATCGTGTCCGCCAAGTCACCAATGACTGGAACATCGCAGGGGCGCACCCGATCCAGTTGTGCGGGATCGATTTCGAAGTGAATGATGCGCGCATGGGGAGCAAACTTCGTAGGTTCGCCCGTCACGCGATCATCGAGACGCGCTCCGAAGACGAGGAGCAGATCTGTTTCATCGAGCGCCATGTTGGCGGCTCGAGTACCGTGCATCCCGACCATGCCGAGGTAGTACGGTTTTTCGGGACTGATCGCGCCCAATCCGTGAACCGTTACAAACGATGGAACGTTCAAACGGTCGAGCACACGTCGAAGGTCGGCAGTGGCGCCCGAAAGTTTTGCGCCAGCCCCCACAAGGGCGACTGGTTTCTTAGCTTTTTGGAGGAGGGCTATTGCGGTGTCGCAGAAGCTTGAATCAGCCGCGACATCGGATGGTTTTGGGTGCGGCTGGAACTTCACTGGCCCGCGGAAATCCGCCGAAGCTTTCATCATGTCGACAGGAATATCGACGACAACCGGACCAGGACGTCCGCTGCGCGCCCAGTAGAAGGCCTCGGCAATCACTTGTGGAATCTCGTCGATGGTTTTGACCAGACGGCTCCACTTGGTAAGCGAGAGCGTCATGCCGAAAACGTCGGTTTCCTGAAACGCGTCGGTACCGATGAGAGGGCTGCGAACCTGGCCGGTGATGCAGACGAGAGGAACCGAATCCATCTTCGCGTCCGCAATGCCGGTAACAAGATTCGTTGCGCCGGGACCGCTGGTGGCGAAAGCAACACCCACTTTTCCGGTGGAACGCGCATAGCCTTCCGCGGCGAACACGGCTCCCTGCTCGTGCCTGGCGAGAATGTGACGAACACCGCTGCCGTCGAGCGCATCGTAAAGAGGCATGATCGCGCCGCCGGGATAACCGAAGACGAGGTCAACTCCCTCCGCTCGCAGACAACGTAAAACGATTTCTGAACCCTTAGGCATTGACAACTTCCGCTTTCTCTTTCTCCGCCGCTGGTTGGGCCTTCTTGCCTTCCTGGGGGAGCCAGGACATCATGGCGCGCAATTGGGCGCCTACTTCTTCGATCTTGTGCTTACGCTCTTTTTCGCGCAGGGCGGCGAAATTCTTGCCGCCAGTCTTGTTCTCGGCGATCCACTCGCGGGCAAACGTACCGTCCTGAATGCGGGCGAGAACTTCCTTCATCGCCTGGCGGGTTTCGTCGCCAACCACTTTCTCGCCGCGGGTAAGGTCGCCATACTCGGCGGTGTTGGAGATCGAATAACGCATGCGAGCGAGGCCGCCTTCATAAATCAGGTCCACAATCAGTTTCATTTCATGAAGACATTCGAAATACGCGATCTCCGGCTGATAACCCGCTTCGACCAGCGTCTCGAAACCTTTCTTAATGAGCGACGTCAGGCCGCCACAGAGAACAGACTGTTCCCCGAACAGATCAGTCTCGGTCTCTTCTTTGAAACTGGTTTCCAGAACACCGGCTCGAGTGGAACCAATGCCATGCGCATAGGCCAAAGCGTTCTGGTGAGCCTGACCGGTCGCGTCCTGCTTAATAGCGAGCAGCGACGGAACGCCTTTCCCTTCCTTGTAGACGCGGCGAAGCAGGTGGCCGGGGCTTTTGGGAGCAATCATGACCACGTCAACATCGCTGGGCGGAACGATTGCTTGGAAATGAATGCTGAAACCGTGCGAGAAGCCCAGAGTCTTGCCGGGATGCAGGTAGGGCTTCACAGCCGACTCGTAGAGCTCTGCCTGCGTCTCATCGGGCGTAAGAATATGGATCCACTCGGCGCGCTTGGCGGCTTCCGAGGGGCTGACGACAACCATGCCATCGGCCTTTGCCTGGCGGGCGGAAGGCCGATCGGGATCGAGACCCACGACGACTTTGTATCCGCTATCGCGCAGGTTCTGCGCTTGCGCATGTCCCTGGCTGCCGTATCCAAGGATGGCGATGGTCTTACCCTTAAGGGCGTTCGGGTTGGCGTCATGCTCGTAATAAACTTTCGCGGCCACTGAGATCTCCTAAACAGAACTGGTTTTTGCGGGAACAGACCGACCGGTCGGTCGGTACATGCCGGTTTGAGAATGTTAGTAACTGGCAGCGGGAGTGTCAAGACCAAAACTCGGTTACGGAGGATTGATGGTTTCGATAGCAATGGAGAGCATCTGAGAAGAATGTAACATTATGATAAATAAGGGATTATCGGCTCACCACGATGGCTGTGGCAGGCCTTAGGTGACCCGGGGTATCCTGTTACTAGAAGGTGACGTGTGCTCACTCATTTTTGGAATCATCTGAAAACCCCGGAACAGCGCATGGCGTGGCTGGTCGCAGTCGCTGCCGATACGCTGCAGATTGCCGCGCTGCCGTTGTTTGCGGAAGGTGGATTTTCGCCAGCTGATGCGGTGCTCGACGTCGTGGTGGCATTCATCCTCATCAAACTGCTGGGATGGCATTGGGTATTTCTTCCTTCGCTTGCCGCCGAGATGATTCCGGGCGTTGACCTAGTCCCGACATGGACGGCGGCTGTTTACTACGCTACTCGGGGAGAGATCGAAAGTGGGGAGACACCGCGTCCGCAAGTCACGCCGGGCGAGGTAGAGATCATTCCTCCGGAACCGTCCGCGAGTAGACGCCGATAAGTGTTTTGAAGTTCCGCGTCAGTCCGTCTGGCGGGTGATATTCAACAGCACTCCGACACAAGCCAGAGTGACAAATAAAGAAGACCCGCCGTAGGAGACAAAAGGCAGAGGAATGCCCTTGGTCGGCATCAGGCCGAGCACTACGCTGATGTTAATGAAGGCCTGAAGGACGACCATGCTGGTGATGCCGACCGCCAGGAACTTGCCGAACATATCATTCGTCGCGAGGGAAGTTCGTAGACCTCGCCAGAGAAAGATCGCGAACAAAGCCGCAAGAAGAACGGCTCCGAGTAGGCCGAACTCCTCAGCTGTGACGGCATAGATAAAGTCCGTGTGAGGCTCAGGTAGATAGAAAAGCTTCTGCTTCCCTTCCATCAATCCCAGACCGGTAATCCCGCCCGTGCTCACCGCGATCAGGGACTGAATGATATGAAAACCGCGCCCTTGAGGATCGGAATAAGGATTCAGGAAAGCGAGAATGCGGTCACGCCTGTAGCTGACATGGAAGATCAATACATACAGAGCAGGAATGGCCGCCAGGAACGCATAAGCGAAGTAGCGCATACGCATGCCCGCTACGTAGAGGATGCAAATGGTGATGCAGGCGCAGGCGATCGCTGTCCCGAGGTCGGGTTGAAAGACGATCAGGCCGAGAAACATCAGGGTAGGGATTACGGCCGGCAATAGCGTATTCCGCCAGTCATCCATCGACTTCGTACGGGTCTCCAGGAAATACGCCAGGAATAGGATCAGCGCCGGTTTGGCAAGTTCTGATGGCTGAAACGAGAATGCACCCCAATGAATCCAGCGGTGGGTATTGTGAGCACGGTCAAGAAAGAAGACCGAGATGAGCATGAGCGTGGTCATGCCAAGAAGCGAGAAGACCACAGCCGGATGCTTGAGGCGTCGGTAATCGATGCGCATGATAATCATCATGGCCACCAAACCAGCCACCGCCCACACCGCCTGCCTTGCGAGGAATGTATAAGGAGAGCCGAAGCGCTCTTTGGCCATTACAGCGGAAGCGCTGAAGATCATTACCAAGCCGATGAATACCAGCAGGAGGGTGATTGCGAATAGCGTGCGATCTACACTGACGCGCTTAGCCATGAATCAAGACAGAGACACCGAGCCAGAGACATTTTCTGACGAGGGTGAAGAACTGCCAATGGCGAGGTTGGTTCCGGATGTTCCAAATTGCCGTCAGGCGTCGCCGCGCACAGCCTGCTCTTTTCTGTCCTGCTGGCCGAGGGCATGCACAGTCTCCTTGAAGACGCGACCGCGGTGTTCGTAACTTTGGAATTGGTCGAAGCTGGCGCAGGCTGGAGCAAGAAGTACAACATCGCCGGGAGTTGCCACCGCCGACGCATGTTTCACAGCCAACTCGAGAGTCTCGGAGCGAACGATCTCAGGACCCTTGATCTGGGATTCTATTTTCGCTGCCGCCGCACCGATGGTGTAAACACGCTTGACCCGTTCTCGAAGAAGATCGTTGAGAACGGTGTAGTCGCTGCCCTTGTCTTTGCCACCAAGGATGATGTGGACATTGGCGGGGAAAGACTCCAACGCCTTGATGGTGGCGTCGACGTTGGTGGCTTTGGAATCGTTGTAGTAATCGACGCCACGGATGGTGGCCACGTACTCAAGGCGATGTTCGACGGCCTTAAACTGTCGAATCGCTTTAGCGATCTGCTCCGGCTTGCATCCCATCAGCATGCCCACGCAGACGCCGGCAAGAACGTTCTCGACGTTATGGGCGCCCTTCAAGGGCATTTCGGTGACCGGCAGAATCTCTTGCTCGCCAGCGGGTCCGGAGAACGTGAACTGGCCACCGCGCACATAAGCGCCGCACTCAACCTTCTTCTTACGGCTGAACCAGAAGATCTGCGCTTTGGCCTGCTTACCCATGTCAACACAGATAGGGTCGTCGGCGTTGAGGATGGCAAAGTCGTCGGGCTTCTGGTTCTCGAAAATGCGAGCCTTCGCTCCAGCGTAAGCTTCAAAAGTACGATGCCGATCGAGATGGTCGGGCGACACATTAAGGACGACCGCCACCTTTGGCCGGAAAGTCTGGATTGTTTCCAATTGGAAGCTGGATACTTCGAGCACAACGAAGGTTGCTGGGCTCGTTTTGTCGACCAGAGAAATAGCGGGTGTTCCGATATTCCCGCCGACGATAGTCGGAAATCCGCCGGCGGCGAGAATTTCGCCGGCCAGAGTCGTGGTGGTGGTTTTGCCGTTCGAACCAGTAATTGCGACTATGTTGCCCCTCAGGTATCGGGCTGCGAGTTCGATCTCTCCGATCACGGCTTCGCCGAGCGATCGGGCTTGAACGAGCGGGGGAGCATCGACCGGAACGCCCGGGCTAACGACGATCAGATCTTGCCCCCGAAACGTGCGCTCCCCATGGCCTCCGGTTTCAACAGTGATGCCTTGATCGAGAAGGATAGGGATTTCATCGCGGAACTGGCTTTCGGGTTTCGCGTCCGACACCGATACGCGCGCGCCGCGCGACTTCAAGAACAGGGCCGAAGCCACGCCAGACTTCCCGAGTCCGACGACCAGAACACGTTTGTTCTTTACTTCCATGGATCAATTTTTACCACGGAGGCACAGACACGGAGAAGAACCATGGCTTTGCTCTAAGGCACTCCGTGGTGAATCTTATCGCAGTTTCAGGGTGGTCAAAGCAAACAGTGCAAACACCAGGGATGCAATCCAGAAGCGGACGATAATCTTCGATTCCGACCAGCCGAGCAACTCGAAGTGGTGGTGTAATGGGGCCATTTTGAAAATGCGTTTTTTGCGCAGCTTGTAGGACCCGACTTGCAAAATGACGGAGAGAGCTTCCAGGACGAAGATCCCGCCGATAAAGGGCAACAATAGTTCCTGCTTGATGATGACAGCCACGGTTCCAATCGCGCCGCCAAGTGCCAGAGAACCCACATCGCCCATGAAAACTTCCGCAGGATGGGCGTTGTACCAGAGAAAACCAATGGCCGAGCCGACCATAGCACCGCAAAAAATAGTCAATTCTCCGACCTGGGGCATGCGCTGAAGTTCCAGGTATCCAGCAAATACGGCGTGACCGCTGACATACGTGAGCACCGCCAAGGCGCCGGCAGCGATGACGGTGCAACCGATGGCAAGCCCGTCCAACCCGTCAGTGAGGTTCACGGCGTTGCTGGATCCGACGATCACGAGCACGACAAACGCTATGAACGGAATGAACGCAACGAACCAAAGATGCGGTTTATTGATGAGAGTTCCAATCACCAGGTCGGGACGGAACTGCTTGAAGAACGGGACAAGCAGCCTGGTCGAATAGAGGCCGCGAGCCTGCATAACAATTAGCGCAACGGCGACGCAGATGCTTGTCAGGATTTGAAGGAGCAGTTTGCTGCGGCCTGTCAGGCCGAGGTTGCGGCGGTGAACCGTTTTTAAGTAGTCATCGGCAAAACCGATACCGGCAAAGGCACAGGTTGAAAGAACCGCCATCCACACAAACAGATTACTCAAATCGGCCCATAGGAGCGTCGGTACCACGATCGCAATCGCGATGAGGAGACCTCCCATCGTAGGGGTGCCGGCCTTCTTCTGATGGGCTTTGGGCCCTTCTTCGCGGATGTACTGGCCGATTTGAAATTCCCGCAAACGGTCGATCACCAGCGGGCCGACGATTAAGCCGGTGAAGAGTGCGGTCAGGCTGGCGAATGCGGTGCGGAAGGTGAGGTAGCGAAAGATACGGAACGGCGGGAAGTAATGAAACAACTTCAGATACAGCAGCCAATAGAGCAAAACGCCTCCGTATTCGTCCGCAGTTCCCGGTTGAAGTCCTTAGGACCGATTCGCAGCCAAAGATCTCCAAGTGTCCAGCGCACGCTCGAGTTTCACGCCGCGAGATGCCTTGAGCAGAACGACATCTCCGGTGCGGGTATTAGCCGCCAGCCACTCTCCGGCCGCTTCGGGAGTCTCGACAAACTGAGCCTGCACGCCCTGGTTGCGGGCACCCTCCACGAGGCGCGACGCTTCGCCGCGGACACCGATCAGCAGATCGATGCCTTGTTCAGCGATGTGCTGACCACAGCGGCGATGTAGTTCGTGAGCTGCCAGTCCGAGCTCCAACATTTCACCCGCAACGACGATACGGCGTTCTGCCGGCATCGTGGCTAAGGAATCCACCATCGCGTCAAGAGCTTTTGGATTCGAATTGTAACAATCATTAATGACGCTAATGTCGCCCACTTGGATTACCTGCCCGCGTTTATCTGCTGGTGATAACGTGGCTAGACCAGCAGCGGCTTCCGAAGGAGACAGGCCACGCTCAAGCCCGACAGCAACCGCTGCGAGGGCATTGTAGACATTGTGTTTTCCGACAAGGGGAAGATTAGCCGCTTCCCGGCAGCCGCCTGCAATGAGTTCGAATGTAGAACCCGATGTTCCCAGCGGCTCGATGTTTTCGGCGCGCACATCGGCGTTGGCATGCAGGCCGAATGTGACCACTTTGCCACGGAAGTCGCGGCCGAACTGAGACACATACTCGTCATCGGCATTCAGAATGGCAGTGCCGCCTGCCGGCAGCGACTCTATCAACTCGTACTTGGCCCGGGCTATCCCGGCAAGAGAATCGAAAAACTCGATGTGAACGGGCGCGACGCAGGTGACGATTCCCATATCAGGTTGGGCGATGTGGGCGAGAGCACGAATCTCACCGATATGCGACATACCCATTTCGATCACGGCGACATCGTGTTCAGGCTCAAGCTTCAGCAGCATGAGCGGGAGGCCGAAGTGATTATTGAAATTGCCTTCCGATTTGAGAACTCTGTACTTGGAAGAAAGAAGATGAGCGGTCGCTTCCCTAGTGGTTGTCTTTCCGACCGAACCGGTGATGCCGATCAGTGGCTTGCCCCAGACGCGACGAACGGAACTCGCCAGCTTCTGCAACGCCGCAAGGGTGTCGTCAACTGTGAGAAGTCCTTTCTTGGTCGCGTAACGGCCAAGCTGGTCCTTCCGGATCACGGCAGCGGACGCACCCGACTGTAGCGCCTGTTCGACAAAGTCATGACCGTCGAGGCGCTCGCCTTTGACGGCGAAGAAAAGGGCGCCGGGAGGAATAGTGCGGCTGTCAATCGAGTAGGTCTGGGTGACGGCGTGGCGATCGAACTCACCGTGAGCAGAAATGTATTCGGCCACGCGAGCCAAGGGCAACCTCATAGGATTCCCCCGGCGCGCCCCGCGCTAACGGAGTTGCAGTCGTAACCGGCCGAGTGCAGCATCTCACGAGCGATTGCCGTGTCATCGAAAGGCACTGGACCGTCGCGCATGACCTGAACTTTCTCGTGGCCCTTACCCGCTAGCAGAACGATGTCTCCAGAAGAGGCCTCGTTGATTGCGATGGCAATTGCAGCCCGACGATCCGGTTCAACTTTGTATTTGGTGCCGGTACGCTGCAGGCCGACCAACGCATCATTGATGATGGCGCGCGGGTCTTCGCTGCGGGGATTGTCGGACGTCAGTACAACGAAGTCGCTGCCGCGACCTGCGGCTTCCCCCATCAGAGGCCGCTTCGTGCGGTCGCGGTCACCGCCGCAACCGAAAAGGGTGATGATTTTTCCTGGATGGTTGGCGCGCGAGACGAATTCGCGGGATAGCGCTATCAGGTTTCGCAGCGCGTCATCGGTGTGAGCGTAGTCCACCACTACGGAAAAGTGCTGCCCGCAGTCGACACGTTCGAATCGTCCGGGAACGCGAGTCAGAGCGGCAATCCCATTTTCGATAGCTTTTCGATCGCAGTTTCTCGCCGATGCCGCCGCAGCGGCCGCAAGTATGTTATAGACGTTCACTTTGCCGATCAGCGGCGACCACACGGGAATCTTCCCAGATGCCGTGCAGAGGTCAAAACGGGTGCCGCCCGTCGTGATCTCGACTTTTTGTGCGTGAAAATCACCCTGCGACCAGCCATAAGTCAGGATCTGAGATTTTTTCGATTTACTGAGCTTCAGCAGTTGAACATTGCTGGAGTCATCCAGGTTTATCACCGCTGCCCGAGGAGGTTCCGTTCCGCAGCCGGTAAACAATATTTGCTTTGCCGCGAAATACTCTTCCATCGTGCCGTGATAATCGAGGTGGTCACGCGTAAGATTTGTGAACACGGCCACATCAAAAGGAATCCCGAACACTCGATCTTGCGCGAGGGCGTGCGAGGAAACTTCCATGACGACCTCGGTTGCACCATTGGCCAAGCCGTCGCGCATCATGCAATTCAGTTCCAGGGACTCGGGTGTGGTGTGGGGAGCAGGCAAAACCTTGCCGGCAACGTGATACTCGATAGTGCCTACGAGCACGCTCTTCCGGCCGGCAGCATTCAGAATCGATTCCAGCAGAAAAGTCGTAGTGCTTTTCCCATTCGTGCCGGTGACGCCCGTGATCGACAGCTTTTCTCCGGGATGCTTGTAAAAGTTCGCACTGAGCTTGGCAAGAGCCCGACGGCCATCTGGCACATGGGCCCAGGCAACTCCCTGTCGCGGTTCTTCAGACGTCGAATCGGTGACTACCGCAACGGCTCCCGAGGATATTGCTTTGTCGATGAACTTATTTCCATCGCTGGTTTCGCCTTTCATCGCGACAAAAACGAAACCTGGCTTGAGGCGACGAGAGTCATAATCCACTCCGGTAACGCTCGGATTGCCACTCTGGGACAATACTTCTGCCCCGTAGAGCATGTCCTGGAAAGTCATTGCAGTGAATTATAGGTCAGGTACTTGTATTGATTGTTTTGGATCTGGACACGTCGGTCCATGACTAATCGGGCATCCCTTAGCATTCGAGGCACTCAGCACCAAGCGTCTATCCATCGATGGGGTAGACCCCAGAACGCACAACCCGAGCTGCTAACGTCCGAAGCGGACTGTAATGTGCGAACCTGCGGGAACGTGTGAGCCAGCGACCGGTGACTGGTCCAGCGCAACGCCGCTACCAACCGCGTCTAGTTCCAGGCCAGTGTCTTCGGCGACTTCGATGGCTGAGCGTACGCTCTTACCCGAGAACGATGGCACTACAATGCCACCCTGTTCCACATCCAGAACAACGGTCGCCGCTTTGGGAGTCTCAGGCAACGGCACCACAGGGCTGGTGGACTTCGCGCCGCTCGGGACAGTGTGAATCATGGGCTCAGACTGCCGAAGCGCCGCCGGTTGCACCCGACCTTCCGCAATCGCTGCACTTGGTTTAACGGGAACTGGCGGTGGCGCGGGATCAGTAGTGTTTTCGGCGACATCGAGCGGTGACCCCAGATGGTCCGGGGAAGCCTCGTCCAAATCCGTATCCTTGGACTTTTTCGAAGCCAGGAGTAGTTGGCGGCTGGCCGGGAGTTCAACGTCATGCGGGACATTCAGGTACGCAAGCACCTGCTGGGCAACGCGCTGGAAGACAGGCGCCGCAACTTGTCCCCCCTGATGAGGTCCGACGGCAGAATCGAGGATAACGGCAATGGCAATCGCGGGGCTGTTCACCGGAGCAAATCCGGCAAAGGACGCAACGTAGTTCGTGCGCGAATACGCGTGGGTACCCGGATCCACTTTTTGTGCTGTCCCCGTTTTTCCCGCCGAACTGTAGCCGTCAAGGATCGCTTTCGTTCCGGTACCCCCAGGCATGACTACCCGCTGCATCATTTGCTTCATCTGCGCCGCGACAAACGGTGAAAGAACCCGACGCTCATTCTGCGGATGAAAGGCAATCATTTGGGGAGTGCTGCGCGGTTCGGTGGTAGCAGCCACGATGCGGGGCGCAACCCAGACGCCGTCGTTGGCGATTGTTCCAACCATTCCGATCAGCTGCAACGGAGATATACCAATCTCCTGACCCATTGAGATGGCGCCAATCGAGACCTTAGACCAGCGGTTAAGCGGCTTGGCTAGGCCACGGGTCTCGCCGGGTAACTCGATTCCGGTTTGCTGCCCGAAACCGAAACCGCGGATGTACTTGTAGAAGCGCTCGTCGCCCAGGCGCAAGGCAATCTTGATAGCTCCGACGTCGCTGGACTTGGCAAGGATGTCGGAGACTTGAAGCATCCCAAAGGGCTTGTGATCACGTATGCGCATCCCGTTGACCACAATCGATCCCATTTGGCAGTCGAAGACTTCGGTAGGCTTGGTCAGTTTCTCTTCGAGCGCAGCCGAGATCGTGACCAATTTGAACGTCGAGCCGGGCTCGTAAACATCGCTGACGGCGTGATCTTTCAGCTTTGCAGGAGTGATTTCGCGCGAGAGGTTTGGATTGAAAGTCGGACGGTTCGCCAAGGCGAGAATCTCACCGGTGTGCGGATTCGCCACAACCACGGTGCCCGCCTGCGCGCGAGTCTGCTCCATTGCCGTCTCGAGTTCGCGCTCGGCGATGTACTGGATGTTCTCGTCCAAGGTGAGGACAACGTTTTCGCCGGGATCTGGCTGTTTCTCGATGCGGTTGAAATTGCGCCGCCGCGCATCCACCTGAATCAACATGCGTCCGGGCTTACCGCGCAGGTCGTCTTGGAACTCGCGTTCTATCCCGCTAAGACCCTCATCATCCATACCCACATACCCGAGGACCTGTGCGGCCAAATCGCGCTTGGGATAGAAACGTTTAGATTCCTTTTGGAAGTAGATACCCTTCAGGTTCAGTGCCTTGATGCGTTCGGCGGTTTCCACGCTCGCCTTGCGAGCGATCCAACAGAAAGAACGTGAGGCTTTGCACTTGGCGAGGACCTCGCGCGGATCTTCTTTGGTGATTCGGGTAATGAGCGAGACGGCTTGCGTAAGATCCGGGATCTCCGAAGGGACGGCGAACCCAGAGTCGACATTGATCGACATCGCCAGCTCGCGTCCGGCGCGGTCATAAATGATGCCGCGCTTAGGCGAGATTTCAATGGTGCGCTGTTGTTGGTGGCTTGCGCGCTGTTCGAACTCGCCGTACTCGAAGATTTGCAGGTAAGTGAGGCGGATGCAGATCGCGCAAAACCAAAGTAAAAGGATGCCCCCCAGAATATAGAGCCGGAGTTGCGCGCCGTTGCGAGAAGGACTCGCCGCCATGAGACCCTTTTGAACCCATGGCGGTCTCAACATCTGACCGCCAAATGAAATGCCGAAGGGGCTAAAGCCCTCTCGATAGCGTGAGCCATTGGCACGGAGGAAGCCGTGCCCTTCAAACCATTACCTGGCCGAGATCACGGATACCGGAGCAACACTGGCCATGACGGGTGCGCCACCGCTGTCCGGCATGGCGGTATCGAGGCGTAATACCTGCCCGGGCGCCGGCGGGACCATACCCATGCGCTTGGCCAGCATGTCAATGCGCTCGGGATCACGAAGCGAGGCTTCTTCCAATCGCAGCGACCGGTTCACTTCCATCAGGTTGTCGCGTTGAGACTTCAACTCGGCAATCTTGTATCCGTACTCAATAGATTTGAAGTGTTGGAAAGTATAGGAGAGGGCAAGCAAGCAAAGAAGGGAGAGTGCAATGCTGAAGCCGCGCATTTCGCGGCTGCGTTGCGGGTCTTCGACTTTTACAACGCGGGAGTTGTCGATGCCCTTGGTGAAGTACACTTCCGGTGTGCCCGTCCAGCATGGTTGCCGCCGTGCTACCGGAGCTACGCCGTGCGCCACTGCTGTCATTGCCCCTGCCGCCATTTACGCCACCCCGAGTAGTTTCTGTTCTTCCAAATCGTACGATTTCGCCAGATAGAGCCGTTCGAGTTCCGCGGTTTCGATTGCGGCGCGATTAGCTGCGAGATTCTCAGCACGCTCGACAGCCGCAAACAGTTGTTCCATCATCGTTCCGGTGTACATTGCTTTCTCCAGGGCCCTACCCGGCCCCTCTTTCATTGCGACGGCGCCCTGGGAGATGCGTCGTCGCGAATCTTAGGACCCGACACGGTTATCGCGCATCGGGCAGTCCGGCAGGTTCTCCGGGCTTAAACTTTTTCTGCGGCACGCAATTTCGCACTACGCGACCGCGGGTTGCGATCAATCTCTTCTTCCCCTGCCGTTACCGGCTTCTTCGTCAGCAGCTTGTAGTGGCCCAGCTTCATTCCGTCGCGGAGGGCGTCTTTCACGATCCGGTCCTCCAGCGAGTGGAAGCTGATGATCACGAGCCTGCCACCCGGTTTCAGCAGCTGCGGGGCCGCGCCTACCAGCGCCCGCAGGTCGTCCAGTTCGCGGTTTACGAAGATTCGGAGAGCTTGAAAGGTGCGCGTCGCAGGATGAATTCGCCGTTCTGCCTGGTTCATTGGCCGGGCCGCGGCTGATATGACGTCCGCAAGATGTGCGGTACTTCGTATCGGCCGCGACCGGACAATGGCTCTGGCGATTCTCCGCGACCTCCTTTCCTCACCGAATTCGTAAATCACATCGGCGAGCTCGCGCTCGTCCATGCGGTTTACCACTTGATCGGCGGTCAGCTCGGCTTGCGGATTCATACGCATGTCGAGCGGTCCTTCCGCCTGAAAACTAAAGCCTCGCGCCGGGGTGCCGAATTGCAGACTGCTGACTCCGAGGTCAGCGAGAATTCCGTCGACGACTGATGACTGACGGCCTTTTGCAATACCGGAAAAAGACCCGTGCACCAGCTCGACCTGAGGCCAATCTCGTCCTTGGTCGCTTGCCGCCGGCCGTTCGCTTTCGCTAACGACGGACGACTCAGGGCTAAGAACTCGCTGCGCGATTTCCAGCGCTGCTGGGTCCTTATCGAAGCCAATCAAATGACCCGGTGCGCCGAGGCGTCTTGCGATTTCGTAACTGTGCCCGCCAAGGCCCACCGTGGCGTCGATATAAGTCCCGCCACGCCGGACGGCTAAAAAGTCGATCGCTTCTTTTGAAAGAACCGGGACATGCCCACTGCCATGTCCAACCCCCTGAGGGGTTTCTGTTGATCCCTCGTCCACTAGATGCCCAAGTCGTCGAGCGTCTTCTCATCCTCAGCCGTGAACGCTTGCTCTTCGATCTCCTTACGGAACGCTTCCAGGTTTCGGACTTCGAGATAGGTCAGATTGCCAAGGACCGCCACTTCGCCCTTGATCTGAGCCGCATCGCGCAGCAGTTGCGGCATGAGCAAACGACCCTGCCCGTCGATCTCGACCTGCTGTCCCCAGTAATTCACCCGGGACAGAAACTTCTTCTTCGTAGGATTGAAGGTGGAGAGCGACGCTAGCTTCTGCTCGATCCGTTCCCACTCCTCGAAGGGATATATCTGGGCAACCTTCCCATCCAGACTCGTGATGTAAAATTGCTGGCCGTATTTCTCGTCGATGACGCGCTTGAATTCCGCGGGGACTTTCAAACGTCCCTTTTCGTCGACGCGAGTTGGGTGATTGCCGCGAAACATGCTTAACGCCCGTTTTTGGGCTACGCCGCCGTATGACGGAGGCGACTACCGGCACGAGGGAGGCAAAAGCAGCTAAAAAGTCGGTCAGATCTGGTGGATTGGGGCCGTTTCTGGGGGTTTCATCGTTGAATCCCACTCGCGCCTCTCGTTTGTTTACTTTCGACCACGATCTCTACTGTCTCGACCACTTTCTACCACTTTTGACCACATCCTACGCCTAAGTGGTTTATTGTCAAGGGCAAAGTTGCAGGTCTATATAAGG
>JBPYEW010000215.1:0-2767 GCA_051984555.1 Terriglobales bacterium
TGGGAGGGAAGATTCCGGAAAGCAACATCGATGACCTCCGTAGGCTGCCAGATATCAGCTTCCACTGTGACTAAGCTGTTCTCATTATCAACTTAGCCGGCAACCATTGTCATCCTGAGGCGAGAGATCCGACTATCACGACGAGACAGACGGAGTAAAGCGAGAACGAGCGCACCCTCTTTGCTGAGTGGCGAAGCGACGGATTCGAACTAGTAGCCGCTCTTGTGCGCTGCTCTTTCTGCGTGCAGGTGTTGCAATGCCTGCACATGAATCTCACCGCGCTGCAGGGCGGCAATGCCTTCCGCCGCGGCCCGAGCGGCCGCCAAAGTCGTGATCGTTGGAATATGCGCGATCACAGCCGCTCGACGAATCGCCTTCTCGTCGAAATACGGGTCCGGACCATGCGGCGTGTTGATGATCAGGTGAATACGTTCACCTTTGATCAGATCGACTACGTTTGGTCGACCCTCTTTCACTTTGAACACGCGATCGGTAGTGAGGCCGGCCGCTTCCAGCACATCCGCCGTACCGTTGGTCGCAACCAGTTTGAATCCCAGATCGACAAACTTGCGCGCCACCTCAGCGACACCGGGCTTGTCATGATCCGTAACACTGATAAACACGCAGCCCTGTACCGGCAGTTTTTGTCCCGCGCTGACCTGCGCCTTGGCAAAAGCTTCACCGAAATTATCGGCGACACCCATTACTTCGCCGGTGGACTTCATCTCCGGCCCGAGCACCGTATCCACACCTGGGAACTTGCCCCACGGGAACACTGGGGATTTCACGTAGTAGTTGTGTCCCGTATCCAGATCGGTAGCCCGTTCCACGTTCTCCGGTAAGAACTCGCGTAGTTTGCGGCCAGTCATTAATCGTGCTGCGATTTTCGCCATGGGCACGCCGGTTGCCTTCGACACGTAGGGGACCGTGCGCGAAGCCCGAGGATTTACCTCGAGAACGTAAACCTTCGTTGCTTCCGATGATCCATTCCCTTTGGACCCATTCACGCCGCGCGGAATTGCGAACTGGATGTTCATCAGGCCGACAACTTTAAGTGCCCGCGCTAGCCGGAAAGCATAGTCCCGCATGCGCTGCAGAAGATGTTCAGGGATGTCGACCGCGGGCAGCACGCAGGACGAATCTCCCGAGTGAATCCCGGCCTCCTCGATGTGCTGCATGATCCCGCAAATCACCACATCTTCGCCGTCGGAAAGCGCATCCACGTCGACCTCGATCGCGTCTTCGAGGAAGTGATCGATCAGCACCGGGCGGTCCTGCGAGTACTCGACCGCCTCTTTCATGTACCTGATGACCGATTCCTCGTCAAACGCAATCACCATGGCCCGTCCGCCAAGCACGTACGAGGGACGCACCAGCACCGGGTAGCCGACTTTCTTGGCGCCTTCGACGGCTTCTTCAATCGACGTGGCCATCGCCCCCGGAGGCTGTGGGATATCGAGATCCTCGAGCAACTTGCCGAAGCGCTTCCGGTCTTCCGCCAGATCGATCGATTCAGGAGACGTCCCGATGATGCTCACCCCGGCTGCCTTCAACGGCAGTGCCAGGTTCAGAGGAGTCTGCCCGCCGAACTGCACAATCAAGCCAACCGGCGCGCCACCCGCCGCTTCGTGCTCGTAGATGGAGAACACGTCTTCGAGCGTCAGCGGTTCGAAGTAGAGGCGATCGCTGGTGTCGTAGTCGGTCGAGACGGTCTCAGGATTGCAGTTGACCATCACAGTCTCATAGCCGTCCTCGCGCAACGCGAATGCCGCGTGACAGCAGCAGTAGTCGAACTCAATTCCCTGCCCGATGCGGTTCGGTCCGCTGCCCAGGATGATCACTTTTTTCGTCTGGGTCGGCGTCGCCTCATCTTCTTCTTCGTAGGTCGAATACAGGTACGGGGTAAAGCTCTCGAATTCCGCAGCACAGGTATCAACCCGCTTATAGACCGGCTGGACCTTGTTCTTCTTCCGGAGATGCCGCATCTTCTCCGCCGCACCTTTGCCGCTGTCGAGCCGCCAGATGTTCGCCAGTCGATTGTCGGAAAAGCCCATGCGCTTGGCTTCGCGCAGCACGTCGGCTGGAACCGATTCGAAGGGATGCTTCTCCAGTTCGAGCTGCATGTCGTTAATCTCTTTGAGCTGGTACAGGAACCACGGATCGATCGAAGTCATCTTCGCCAACTGCTTGACCGTGTGTCCCTGGCGGAGAGCGTAACGGACATAAGACAGGCGCTCGGGATGGGGCGTAACCAGGCGCTGCGTGAGAATTTTGGGTTCGATCTTTTCCGATCCCGGCTTCTTGCCCGTATCGAGCGCGCGAATCCCTTTTTGCAGCGCTTCTTTGAACGTGCGCCCGATCGCCATCACTTCGCCGACCGATTTCATCTGCGGTCCCAGGCTCTCGTCGGCTCCGGGAAATTTCTCGAACTGCCACTTCGGGATTTTTACCACTACGTAATCGAGCGTCGGCTCGAAGCACGCTGGCGTCTTGCGCGTGATGTCGTTACGAATTTCGTCGAGCGTGTAGCCGACCGCCAACTTAGCGGCAATCTTCGCTATTGGGAACCCCGTCGCTTTTGACGCTAGTGCCGAGGAACGCGACACGCGCGGATTCATCTCGATGACAACCATGCGCCCCGTACTCGGATTCACCGCGAACTGGATGTTGGAACCGCCGGTTTCCACCCCGATCTCACGAATGACGGCAATCGCCGCGTCGCGCATGTGCTGGTACTCGCGGTCCGTCAGCGTTTGCGCCGGAGCAA
>JBPYEW010000216.1:0-16722 GCA_051984555.1 Terriglobales bacterium
GATTGAAGCCGCCGACCGTGATAGGCGCTCCGTTGGTCACCCAGTTGGGGGCGGATGCGTTACCGGTGTTTTGGAAATTGATCAGCGTGGCTGAGTCCGAGTTGTCGCTGAAAACTAATAAATGCGTGGAATCAGGACTGAGCACAATGTAATGGGCGCTCGTGATCGGGAACGTATTGATGACATCCAGGCTGCCGACGCTAACCATTTCAACGGCGCCGGTGGGTTGGCTAGCAACGGGAGCATTGGGGACCGCGATGTACGCGGCAGTGGCGTCTGGCGTGATGGCCATGCTCTGGGTCCAGCTGGGGAGGACGATCCTGCCGATCGCGGTCTCCTGCTTGTTGTTTACGACGGTGACCCCATTCGTGGTCGAATCAAATACCAGAGTGACGGCCTTGTTTCCGGAGACTTCCATCATTCCGGGAGTGCCGTTAATGGAAACGCCCGGGGCTCGGGCTAACAGATCGTGTGTTGCGTCGACAATGTCGAGGCCGGGGGCCGCAGTCGAGGAGCTGATCGCCTGGGTCACAAAAGCGCGAAACTTGATCCCGCTGCTGGTGCTGGAACTACTGCTCGGTGCACTATAACCACAGGAAAGGAGCGCGCCCAGGAAGGCGAGCGCGGCAGTCAACAACCCAACTCTTTTCAAACCTGGAACTCCCAAGAGTAAGCGCAATATAGGCTTGGATGCGAAGTAGTGGATTATAACAAAGCTCTTTTTTCGAGCTTGTGATGCGGGCTCGTTAGGAGCAGCGCCAGGGCGGGGGCAGATTGCTGCAGAGCGCGTCCTTGTCCTGTTATTCTCGAAAGTCATGCCTGCTGACCTGATTGCACGGTTGAAGAAAGGGCCAGTTCTCTGTGACGGTGCCATGGGCACCTTGCTTTATGGCAAAGGCGTATTTATCAACCGCTGCTACGACGAACTGAACTTGTCTCAGCCGGACCTGATTCGCGGCATTCATCACGAGTATCTGCAAGCCGGCGCCGAGATCATCGAAACCAATACCTTTGGCGCAAATTCGTTTCGATTGGCGCGGCACAGCCTTGCGGAGCGGGTGCACGACATCAATCTGGCGGGCGCGCAATTGGCGCATGAAGCGGCGAAGAGTTTCGACCTGTGGGTGGCGGGGTCGGTGGGTCCGCTTGGGGTTCGTATCGAGCCCCTAGGCAAGCTGTCGTTGGAGGAGGCCCGGGAGGCTTTCCGGCAGCAGATTGCGGCACTGGTCGAAGGCGGCGTCGATCTCGTGATATTGGAGACTTTCGGTTATCTAGAGGAGCTGCACCAGGCGATTCTCGCCGCCCGCGACGTGAAACCATCGATGCCGATTGTCGCGCAGGTGACGATCGATGAAGACGGCATTTGCCTCGATGGCGCTACGCCAGAGCACTTCGCGCCCAAGCTTGTGGAATGGGGAGCTGACGTGATTGGGTGTAACTGCAGCGTTGGACCTGTCGCGATGCTCGACGCGATTGAGAAAGTGCGGGCGGCAGCGCCGGCTGCCCTATTGTCCGCTCAACCAAATGCAGGAATGCCGCGCTCGGTCGAGGGCCGAAACATTTATCTTTGCTCGCCGGAATACATGGCCAGCTATGCCCGGAAATTTATTGCGGCCGGCGTGCGGTTAGTCGGTGGTTGCTGCGGAACCACTCCCGACCATATCCGGGTGATGAAATCCGCGTTGAAGGTTGGCGGGGCGAAAGCTCCCAAAGTGGAAGTCGCGAAACCACAGCCGGCACCCTCGCTGGTGGCATCGGTTCCGCTGAAGGAGCGCTCCCGGCTCGGGGCGAAGATAGCGTTGGGCGAGTTCGCCACCATGGTGGAGATCGTTCCTCCCAAAGGAATTGACATCCGCAAAGAAGTCGAAGGAGCGCGGTTCCTGAAGTCTGTGGGTGTGGATGCGATCAACATTCCGGACAGCCCACGTGCTTCGGCCCGCATGAGCAACCAGGCTTTGTCGCTGCTCGTGCAGCAAGAAGTCGGCATCGAAGCGGTCCTCCATTACACATGCCGCGACCGAAATGTGCTCGGAATCCAGTCGGATCTGCTGGGAGCGGCGGCGATCGGTATACGCAACCTGATCTGTATTACGGGCGATCCGCCGAAGATGGGTAATTATCCGGATGCGACGGCGGTCTTCGATGTGGATGCAATCGGTTTGGTGAACATCGTCCACAACCTGAACCGCGGCCTCGATATTGGCAGCAACCCGATTGGCACCGGGACAGCATTTGTAATCGGAGTAGGAGCTAATCCTGGGGTGCCGAACATGGACGAGGAAATTCGCCGATTCGAATACAAGGTGGAAGCAGGTGCTGAGTACGCGGTCACGCAGCCCGTGTTCGACCTGTCGCTGCTCGAGAATTTTGTGAGGCGTATCGAGCACTGCCGTATCCCGGTGCTTGCGGGGATTTGGCCGCTGGTGAGCGTGCGGAATGCAGAGTTTATGAAGAACGAGCTGCGTGTGTCCGTGCCGGATGCGATTCTCAGCCGCATGGCCAAGGCTGGCAGTCCCGAAGCGGCACGAGAAGAAGGCATCGCGATCGCCCGGGAGATGTTGGTCTCGGTCCGCGAAATCGTGCAAGGAGCGCAGATCAGTGCGCCATTGGGGCGATATGCGTCGGCAGTCGATGTGCTGGAAGCGTTGGGAACGTCGAAGACGATGCAAGCCTGATTGCGCATCCTGACAAGCCGAGGTGGAGCGACTATGACCTACTGCTGCGCCGATCTCGAGCGGATCGAGTACCCAGCCGGACGCGCGGAACGCCTAAGATATCCGCCACTTACGTGCTATAATTGAAGGTCGCCCTGCGTTTCGTTCGAGGCAGTCCATTGATCTCCTCCATGGCGAATCCTGCGCATTCTTAGATCATTGAAAACGAGGTTTTTCTATGTCTGGCCACTCAAAATGGGCCACAATCAAACACAAAAAGGGCGCGCTGGATGCCAAGCGCGGAAAGATTTTTACTCGCCTTATCAAGGAAATCACGATGGCGGCCAAGTCCGGCGGCGATCCGGACAAGAATCCGCGTCTACGCACGGCCATCCAGGCCGCCAAGGCCGAGAACATGCCCGCGGATAACATCAAGCGGGCGGTCCAGCGTGGTACCGGCGAACTTCCGGGGGCGACCTACGAAGAATTCTCTCTAGAGGGCTACGGGCCGGGAGGTGTCGCCGTTCTGGTCGAAATCTCCAGCGACAACCGTAACCGTACGGTCAGCGAAATCCGGCACGTGTTCAGCAAGAATGGCGGGAACATGTCGGAGGCCGGCGCCGTATCGTGGATGTTCCACAAGAAGGGCGACATCGTTGTTGCGAAAGCAGCGGCGAAAGAAGACGACCTGATGAACATCGTCCTCGAGGCCGGTGGTGAAGACCTGAAAGATGATGGCGAGAACTGGGAACTTGTTACTGAACCCTCGGCGTACGAAGCGGTTCTGGAAGCAGTCAAGAAATCCGGGATTGAACCTTCTTCCGCGAGCGTGTCGATGATTCCGCAGAACTACATCAAGCTGGAAGGCTCTAACGCCTCCACCATGATCCGGTTGATGGAAGCACTCGAGGACCATGACGACGTACAGCATGTTCACTCCAACTTCGATATCGATCAGAAGCTATTGGAAGAAGTTGCCGGCTGAGCACATAGAATTGTAGGAAGCCGCCCAGTCGGGCGGCTTTTCTTTTTATGTGGGAACCAATTCGGGTCTCGTGCTGTACCATTTGTGTTCCGTTGCTCGGGATAACGATCTCCCGGAGGATAGGTGCGTCGCTATTTCGTATTTTTCTTTGTCTCGGGATTCTGCAGCGTTCTATATGAGTTGGTCTGGCTTCGTCTGGCGATGGCAGACTTCGGGGTCACCACGGCGCTGGTCTCGATCGTTTTGTCGATGTTCATGGCCGGACTGGGACTTGGGTCATGGCTTTCCGGAGACTTGCTGCGAGCCTATTCCGAACGTGTAGAGATACCAGCTCTCCAGATTTACGCGATCACGGAGCTCTTGATAGGTGTCTCCGCGTTGCTGGTTCCTTATCAGCTGCAGCTAGGCAGGATCCAAATCGAGCGTCTGACTCTATCGTCTTCGCCGACCTATTACTTGGCGTCGGGATTCTGGATCGCATGTACGCTGATTCCCTGGTGTGCCTGCATGGGAGCAACGATCCCCATCGTCATGCTGGCAATACGCCAGAATTTCCCGAGTGAAGCGAGCCGGTCCTTCAGCTTCCTTTACATGGCAAATGTGTTCGGCGCAGTAGTGGGAGCAGGCGTTCCGCTTTTGTTGATCGAGTTTTTTGGGTTCCACAAGACACTGCGAATCGGAGCAATCTGTAATTTTCTGCTTGCCGCATCGGCTTGGGCGACTTCCACGCAGCACTCGCGAGCTCGAGTTGCATCAGCAGCCGTGGCAAAACCGAACGGACCGATTCAATCACCGCAAGGCGGCAGCCTTCTGATAGTGCTCCTGTTTCTTACGGGGCTGACCAGCATGGGCATGGAGGTCGTGTGGATACGGCAGTTCACGCCTTATCTCGGGACCGTGGTTTACGCTTTTGCGTCTATTCTTGCGATTTATCTAGCCGGCACATACACAGGATCGAAGCTCTATCGCAAATCGACCAGGGCAAGCACGGATGAAGGAAGAGGCGTGTGGATTGCGCTGGGACTTGCGGCGCTGCTCCCGGTGGTGATGTCGAGCCCGGATCTCCACCATCTTGACCGCGGGCTGCGAGTGGCGATCGGGATCGCACCGTTCACGGGCGTGCTGGGGTATTTGACTCCGATGCTGGTGGATCGATGGTCCGCAGGCGATCCGGGGCGAGCTGGAAGCGCTTATGCGGTGAATGTAGTGGGATGTATCTTCGGGCCGCTTGTGGCCGGATTTCTCTTACTACCTCACCTGAGTGAACGATGGGTGATTGTGGTGCTGGCACTCCCGTGGCTGATTGCGGGAGCGTATCCGCGATTCTCGGCAGCGAGGGTGACGGCTACACCGAGGCGTTCTGCTCAATTCGCTTCTTACATGGTTGTCCCGTTGGCCGCCGCGATGTTTTTCCTGGGGAAAGGATTCGAACAGCAGTTCCCTGCCAGCACGGTTCTTCGTGACAATACTGCCACGATCATTGCCACTGGTACGGGACGCAATAAGCAGTTACTTGTAAACGGAGTCGGAATCACGGGCCTCACGCCCATCACCAAGATGATGGCGCACCTGCCGCTCACGTTTCTGGGCCGATCGCCAAAGAACGCCCTGGTTGTGTGTTTTGGCATGGGCACCACGTACCGCTCACTGATGTCATGGAATATTCCAGTGACTGCGGTCGAGCTGGTGCCCAGCGTGCCGAAAGTATTCGGGTTTTATCATCCTGACGGGAACGAGCTGTTGCGTTCACCGTTGTCCAATGTCGTAATCGATGATGGACGTCGATACCTGGAGCGAACCTCCGGGCAGTACGACGTGATCACGATTGATCCCCCTCCTCCGGTGGAGGCGGCTGGTTCCAGCCTGCTCTACTCGGAAGATTTCTATTCGGTGATCAAGCGCCGCTTGCAGCCGGACGGAGTCTTCCAGCAATGGCTGCCCTACGGTGATCCGGTGGTCATAGCGTCAGTGGCCAAGGCGCTGCGCGATTCATTCGTCTACGTGCGTGTTTATGGCTCGATTGAGCACTGGGGGACGCACTTTATCGCAAGTGATCGCGAGATTCCGGAGCCAACGGCGGACGAACTTGTGGCACGCATGCCCGCGAAGGCTGTGAATGACCTCATGGAGTGGGGGCCGGCGGCGACTCCGGAAATTCAATTCGATACGGTGCTGCGATCGAAAGTATCGATCGATGATTTGATCGCAAAGGCTCCGCAAGCACCTCCGATGCGCGACGATCGTCCCATGAACGAGTATTACGTCTTGCGCAGGAAATGGGCTCCGAAGAGCTGGAGACCGGCAGTGTGGCGGGAGAGATAAGCGAACGCCGCGCGAAGTGCAATCAGTGATAAACGCAATCGTGGAACCATCTTCCTGAGTCGAATTTCAACATGGGCGTGGAAAACGCTGTGCAAAAATCAGGAACTGAGCTGGTAACTTCATTTACCCCCATTGGTTGTACGGCTTGCACCGGCTGAGGTGCGGTCGGAAAATTTTGTTTCGCGAAAATGAAAACGCGTCTCGATAAGCTCCTGGTTGATCGCGGTTTGGTGCCGTCGCGAGAACGTGCGCAGTCGCTCATCCTGGCGGGCAAGGTTCTGATAAACGAGCAGAAGATTGAGAAAGCTGGTGCGCCAGTTGATCCGGCGGCTACGGTTCGCTTGTTGGGAGAAGACTTGAGGTATGTCAGCCGCGGCGGATTGAAACTGGAAAAGGCGCTGGATCACTGGGATATCGATGTCAGCGGCCGAGTATGTTTGGATATTGGGGCTTCGACGGGAGGCTTCACCGATTGTCTTCTGCAACGCGGCGCTGCGAAGGTGATCGCGATCGATACGGGATATGGACAGCTCGACATGAAAATCCGACAGGATCCCCGTGTGCGGTTATTGGAAAAAACTAATGCGCGATATCTCGATCATGTGCAGATCGGGTTATTTGTAGACTTGATTGTGATTGATGTGTCGTTTATCTCGGCGACGCTGGTCCTGCAGAGCGTCATCAAAGCGGCTTTTCCCGAAGACGCAATGCAGCGACGGGGTAAGCAACTGGTGGTTTTAGTGAAGCCACAATTTGAGGCGGGGCGCGAACACATTGGAAAAGGGGGCATCGTGCGGGAGGAAAGAGTCCAGTTGGACGCGGTCGAGAAGGTCCGACGTGCGGTCAGCGATCTCGGCGCATCTGCGATCGATACGATCGATTCGCCAATCCTGGGCGCGGAAGGAAATCGCGAATTCCTGCTGTACGCACAGTTCTAGCCGCGACTCGACCAAGTCTTGCTTAAAGTTTGTCCTCCTGATTCTGTACAATCCCGAGTATCAATGGATTCCGCCACGTCAAAGCGCAAGTCGGTTGCGATCGTCTCCAAGCCTTCCAAGCCGGAACTCACCCATGTGCTTCCTGACCTTATCGCGTGGTTCGCCAAGCACGATTACGATGTCGCGATTGATCGCGAGACCGCTGCTTACGTAAAAGGACCGGAAGTGACGGACCGCGCGGAGATGGGGTCGCGTCCATTTGATTTCGTACTCGTGCTGGGCGGGGACGGAACGCTGTTGTCGGCGGCGCGGGTGGTCGCAAAGGGATCTCTGCCGATACTGGGTGTGAATCTGGGATCGCTGGGATTTCTGACAGAGGTTCCATTGGCAGATCTGTATCCGACTCTCGAGGCCGTAGCCGACGGACGGTGTAGTTCCGAGTCGCGCGCTCTGGTGCACTGCCAGCTAATGCGCGGGGGACAGTGCATCGGGACGTACGAAGCGTTGAATGACGTGATCGTCAATAAGGCGTCTATCGCCCGGTTGGCGAATTTCGATCTCTACATCGACCAGGTATTCGTCTCAAACTACAAGGCCGACGGACTTATCATTTCGACGCCTACCGGTTCGACGGCCTATTCGCTGGCGGCGGGCGGTCCGATCCTGATGCCATCGGTGGACGCCCTCGTGGTAACGCCTGTCTCCCCCCACTCGTTAACCCACCGCGCGCTGGTAGTCCGGGATACTTCGGAAATTGTTATCTCGGTGAAGACCGCCGAGGAAGGCGCCTATCTAAGTATCGACGGACAAATTGGAATGCCGGCGCGCGATGGCGACCGCATTCTCTGCCGGAAATCCGAGTATCGCGTCAGGCTGCTGCGGATCAAGAAGACTTTCTTCGACGTGCTGCGCACCAAACTCAAGTGGGGACAAAGATAGTTGTCACAGCTCGAAGAAAAGACCTTTACCAGCGACGGCATCACGATCAACTACGCCGAAGGCTCTTCCGAGGGAGCCGCTCTAGTGTTACTTCATGGATTAGGGCGCAACTGGCAGGATTTTCTCGCCCTGGTTCCAGAATTTTCCAAGCAGTGGCACGTCTATGCGGTTGACCTGCGTGGCCACGGAAAGTCGGGCCGTGCTCCACAGTCATATACCAGTGCGGGCTATGCGACCGATATCGCTGCCCTGTTGAGGAATGTCGTCGAGGGTTCCGCCGTAGTCTTTGGGCATTCTCTCGGGGGAGTGGTTGGAATGCGACTCGCGGCCGAGAACCAGGAGCGAGTTCGCGCGCTCATACTGGGCGACAGTATCCTTTCACGTAATACGTTACCAACTTCTCTTTACGCTGATCTTTTTGCGGGGTTGCACGAGGTTGCGTTGCAGGGAGGCGCGGTCCAGGAGATGGCTTCCCGGCTGGCGCAGATCAGGATAACGGTTCCGCATTTCGACGAAAAAATCGCTCTCGGTGAATTTCCTGGGAACGATGACGCTTTCTTTCGGCGGTGGGCTGATTGTTTGCGGCAGGTCGACCCGGAAGTATTTGCCATGACATTGAACGGTTCTGGACTTGCAGATTTCGATGGTGATGACCTACTTTCGAAAATCGATTGCCCGACGTTGATTCTGCAGGCGAGTCCCGACCTCGGCGGGCTGATGTCAGACGAAGAGATTTCGAGGGCCACGCGAATACTTAAGAAGGCGTCTGTGGTGCGCTTTCCGCTGCTCGGCCATTCTCTTCATTTGCAAAATCCGCGGCCGGTATTGGAATGCGTCATGAAGTTTCTATCGTCGTTGTGAACTGACGCAGATCCAAAATTCACAACCAACCTGATTCTTTTTTTGTTGACTGTCGGAATGTGCTGTACTACTCTCCACGCCATTCCGGGGAACTCACCCTGCAACCGTTCCCTCAAGCCACCCACTTCGAAAATTTCCGACGCCCCAAAAGCTCGCGCACTCGTGTGCCTTTGGGACACGTCCGCCACTGTCACTCGGGCTGAGCGTCGGCCCTCGTCTGCACGTCACAACAATTGAGAGGAGCAGTGTGCTCCGGAGAGGAAACGATATGAGGCGTTTCGGTACTGTCGGAGTTTATTCCTGTGCTCTCGCGGTCGTGATTGTTCTGGGCGCGATCAGCATTGTGTACAGCCAATCTTCCACGCAAGCGCCGACGGGTTTTACCACCCCAACATTAAACACGAACCCGGGGTCGCAAAGTACGAGTAATGGGTTACAGGAACCGAGTGGCGACTCTTTTGCGCAGGACCAGGCGACATTCGAAGAAGAGGACGGCATCGACAACGGACTGGGTCCGATCTACAACGCGCGCGGCTGCGTAGACTGTCACCAGAACCCGGTGACTGGAGGCGCGAGCCAAGTTACGGAATTGAGAGTGGGCCATACGAGCAATGGCGTGTTCGTCAATCCGAATATCACGATCAACAACGGGGCGACGACGATCAATAACCGGTCGTTGATCAACGACCGTTCAATTTGTGCGCAGGCGCAAGAAAGGGTGCCCGGAAGCGAGACGATTCGCGCGCAGCGTGCATCCCTGAACACACTGGGCGACGGATTCGTGGAAGCAATCGACAGCAACACGCTGGTCGCGATTGCGAACAGCCAACCCAACCAGAGTGGAGGCCGCATCGCGGGGCAGTTCATTCAGGTGCCCGTCCTGGAAGCGTCCGGGCAAATCCGCGGCGGGCGATTCGGCTGGAAGAACCAGCAGGCCAGCCTGCTCTCCTTCTCGGCAGACGCATACCTCAATGAGCAAGGTGTAACCAGCCGCCTGTTGACGAGCGACGTAACCAGCGTTTGTGACAATGTGCCTGATCCAGAGGATCACACCGACCCGACAACAGGCATGGCGGATATCGATCACTTCGCAACCTTTATGCGTGGAACGAATGCTCCGCCGGTCGATCCGGTGGCGCTAGGCACAGCCTCAGCGCAAAACGGACAGCAGTTGTTCAGTGCGATTGGGTGCTCGATCTGTCATGTCACGTCCATTACCACGGCACCTACCGGGACGATCATCAATGGTGGAGCGTTCACAGTACCGGCTGCGCTCGGCAGCAAGATCATCCATCCATACAGCGACTTTTTGCTGCATAACGTGGGGACAGGAGACGGCATTGTGCAGAACGGGCCATCCAACACCGCTAACAAGATGCGCACGTCTCCCCTCTGGGGCATGCGAACGAAACCGCGTCTGATGCACGACTTGCAGTCTTTTACCCGCAATGATGCCATTCTCCGGCACGGAGGAGAAGCGGGGTTTGTCATTAACAACTACCAGAATCTTTCCACCACACAGAAAAACGACTTGATCAACTTTTTGAATTCACTCTGACGCTCGGGAAGGGCGTGGTAGGCGCCACGCCCTCTCCTTAGGTCGTTGTGGAGATCCTATGGATAACCGCTCGTTTGCTGATTCATTGGGACTGTGGGCGCTAGCGGGGGTCGCGGCAGGCTGCTTGTTATTGGTTGGTTGCGGTCAGGAGGCAAGCGGAGCGCGCGAACGTGCCATCGCTCCGTCCACGGTTTCCAACGCCGAGCTTAGCTGGCCGTCGAGGCTACCGAGCGGTCGAACATTGGCGCCGAATGAAGCAGAAGTTCGAAATGCGCTGCGCCGCGTATTCGGATCGGAGGTGGAACTGCAGGACCCCATCGAGTTTGTAGCCGGCGATTTCAACGGCGATGAGTCGGAGGACTTGGCGGCAATTGTGCACCCTCTCCAAGACAAGCTGCCAGACCTCAACAACACGCTGGCGAACTGGACGATACAGAACCCGCGGCGTGCCTACATTGCTCCACACGGTCACAGCGTGGTAACGCCACCGCCCATTCCCTCTCGACAGGTAATTCGGCGAGGCGATGTGCTGGTCGCGGTGCTTCACGGATATGGTCCCGGGGGATGGCGCGACCCGGCCTCGCGGCAGGCCTACCTTCTTCGCGAGAGTGCCGGAACCAAGTTGAAAGCCAAAGAACCGTCGCCTTCACTGCTGCACGATTTCGGAACTTTTCCGAGTCGCCGCGATGTCATTAGCGAGCAGCTCGGCGAAATGCAGGGAGTGATCTACTGGACGGGCGCCACCTATGCGTGGCATACGGAAGATAAGAAGTAGAGAGTCAGACTTTTTCCGGACGCAAAAGGTCGGCCAGAGTTTCACGGCGACGAATCACCCGAACTTTTGTTCCGTCGACAAGCAACTCTGCGCCGCGCGGACGACTGTTGTAATTCGACGAGAGCGCCATGCCGTAGGCGCCGGTGTCGAGAATCGCGAGCAGATCCCATGGTTTTGGCTCGGGTAACTCACGATTTCGGGCAAAGAAATCACCCGTCTCGCAGATCGGTCCGACGACATCATAGCTCCGTGTAGTTGCGTCAACCCGCAAGCTGAGGGGCACAATCTCGTGAAAAGCTTTGTAGAGCGCGGGGCGGACCAAGTCGTTCATCGCAGCGTCGACAATGACAAACCGCTTTCCGTCGTTCTCCTTTACATATAGAACTCTGGTAATGAGGGCGCCGGCTGGAGCGACGATGGCTCGACCCGGTTCGAGCAAGAGCTGAACTTCGAGATTGCGGAGGTGCCTCGTGAGAGCGGCAGCGTAGCTCGAAACTTGCGAGTGAAAATCCGTTTTCTCGGCATCGCCGTACGATATTCCCAGCCCGCCGCCGGCATCGACATACTTGATGGTGTGACCGGCGGAGCGAAGCTTTCGAACGAGTTCAGCAACTCGCTGCATCGCTTCGGCGAAGGGGTCTGCGCTGGTGATTTGAGAACCAATATGGACACTTACGCCACACACGTTCAAACGAGGCATGCGGGCAGCTTGCGCGTACAGGCTAAGCGCGAGGCGGAACGGAATACCGAATTTGTGTTCATGCAAGCCGGTTGAGATGTAGGGATGAGTTTTGGCATCCACGTCAGGATTGACGCGCAGGGCGACGTTGGCTGTTTTCTTAAGGTGCTGGGCGGCTTGCGCCAGGGTGTAAAGTTCGCCTTCGCTCTCCACGTTGAACAAGAGGATCCCGGAACGAAGGGCGAGTTGCATTTCCTCGGACGTCTTCCCTACTCCAGAAAACACAACAGACTTCGCGGCGCGAGGCGCGGCGGTCAGCACTCTCTGAAGTTCGCCTCCAGAAACTACGTCAAAGCCGCAGCCTGCCTTCGCCAACATGCGAACAATCGATAAATTCGAATTCGCCTTTACGGAATAGCAAATCGTGTGGCGAATGTCCTGGAATGCCTGATCGAAGATGTGAAGGCGCTCACGAATGGCAGAGGCGGAGTACACATAGAGAGGCGTGCCGTACCGATCAACAATCTTGCTGAGCGAAACCGAGTCACAGTGCAAAGCGGCGCCGGAGGACCGAAGCAGCGCTTTACTTTTCTGATAGGAGAATGCTGGAGGCCGCCCGATGGGCTTGGAGGATTCGCTCACTTCCGCTTACCGTTACCTGTCACCTTGATAGCGACGACCGTCTGGTCATCGAAGGTTTCTACGCCGGATGCGTGATTGGATACCGCGGAGAAGATACTGTCAACGACTGCCTGTGGGGTCGCGTCCATCACTCCTTGAACCACTCGTTCCAGGCGAGTACGGCCAAATAAGTCTCCGGCTTTGTTGCGGGCATCGAGAATCCCATCGCTGAAGAAGACGAACAGGTCACCGGGCTTGGCCTTGAAGGTGAACTCGTCGTAATCAGCTTCGTCAAAAAGGCCGAGAGGCAGACCGGTTGCTTCAATCATTTCTGATTTGCCATTGTGGCAATAGATGGGCCGGGGGAGGCCAGAATTAGCCACTTGCAGGCTGCGATTACTGTCATCCCAAACCGCATAGATCAAGGAAACGAACTGGGCTTCAATGCGACGTTCGCTGAGCGAAAAATTCACGGCCGACAACATTTCCGCAGGCCCGGGTTCGATAGGCGCATGGGAGCGCAGGATTCCACTCACCAGCGCTGCGTAAATTGCTGCGGGAGCACCCTTGCCGCTTACGTCGCCGATGACGATAGCGGCACGAGAAAGCGAGTAGTGGAGGAAATCATAAAGATCGCCGCCGATTGCGCGGGCGGGATTGAATCGGGCAGCCACTTCCAGGTTTTCCAGCTTGGGGTATGACGAAGGGAGGAGCCGGAACTGCAACTCGCGCGCGAGCGACAGATCACGTTCCAGACGGCGCTCCTGCCGCGCAATCTCTTCATACAGACGCGCATTCTCGATAGCGACGGCGATCTGGGCAGCCAATGTGGTCATCATCCGCTTGTGATCTTCCGTGAAGAAACTGCGTCGTGTGTGCTCAAGATCGAGGACACCAATAACCGTGTCTTTGTAGATCAGCGGGACGGCCAGCTCAGAGCGGGTTTCGGGATTCAGCTTGATGTAACGCGAATCCTTGCTGACGTCGGGAACGAGCACTGCCTCTTTCTGCCGGGCGGCGTGTCCGACGAGGCCCTGATCGAGAGGGATGTCGTGCTTGAGATGGATGTTCTCCTGAAAACGGAGGGAGAACCTATGCTGCAACTTCTCGCCTGCAGGATCAACAAGCAAGACGCTGAACATCTGGTAGTCAATCAGGCGGCTGAGCAGTTCCCCTATTCTCTTCAGTAATTCATCGAGATTCAGGATCGAGGTGACTTCACGGGCGATCTCGTTCATCAGCAGCAGTGTGCGTGCTTGCCGCGTGGTGCGCGTATAAAGCTGGGCGTTCTCGATGCCGACCGCCATGCGCGAGGCGATCAGAGTTAGCAAGCGCTTGTGTTCATCGGTGAAGTAATTGGGCTCGCGGGCCTCGATGTTGATGACCCCGGTCACGCGATTCTTGATGATGAGAGGAATGGCCAATTCCGAATGCACGTGCGGTATAGCGCTGATATAACCCTGCTCCTGGGTGACATCATTCACCAGGACAGTCTGCCGGAGTTGGGCCGCGCGACCGGTAACTCCCTCGCCCACTTTCACGCGAATGCGTTCGGCAATTTCCCGCGGGTAGCCGATCTGGAAACGCATGCGCAATTCCTGGGTGCGCTCGTTCAGGAGGAGGATGGCAAAAATTTCGTAATCGATGACCCGGCGAACCAATTCGGCAACGCGCCGCAGAGTTGTGTCAAGGTCGAGGGTGGTATTGACCACATCTGCGACCTCGAGCAGCAAGGGCTCGACGGCGGACACAGTTCCGATCTGGGATTCCGAGACGCCCACACTACGTATGATAGCAGTGGTGTGCGAGACGAACGCAGGAAGCGATGGAGGCCGCGTTATTCCCGTGGTACGACGCAGATATCTGGTAAGTTGCGGTAGCGTTCCGCATAGTCGAGGCCATAGCCGACGACGAACTCGTCAGGGATCTTGAATCCCACATAGTCTCCTTCGATCGGCTGCTTGCGGCGGGATGGTTTATCGAGGAGAGCAGCAATCTTGAACGCTTTCGGTTGATGGGCGAGGACGACTTTTCTCAAGTAAGTCATGGTCAAGCCGGTATCCAAAATGTCCTCGACGAGGACAACGTTCCGGTCACGCATGGACTGATCGACGTCCTTCGTAAGTCGAACCTCTCCCGTGGAATCCCATCCGCTTCGCAGCTCTTGGGCAGGAGTGGGGCGGTTTCCGTAACTGGACACACCGATGAAATCGAAGGTGGCATCAAGTTGGACCTGGCGAGCCAAGTCACTCAGGAAGATGGCTGCGCCCTTTAGTACTCCAACGAAGATGATGGGCTCGCCCTTGAAGTCGCGCGTGATTTGCTTGCCCAACTCCGCGACTCGCTCGGCGATCTGCTGGCGAGTGAGAAGGACTTTGAGTTCCGACACGTGCAACATGATACTTCAGAGCTGATTCTGCACAAGCCCCCGCGACGTTGCGACCCAGAGTCTCACTGAATAGAATGTCAGCTTCCGGCGGTCGAGGAAATCATCATGGTCATGCCGCAGTTCAAGGCTCTAGTGGACGAAGCGAAAAAAGAGATCCAAGAGCTCGATGTCAACCAGCTCAAGCAAATGCAGAAATCCGGCGAAGATTTTGACTTGATCGATGTTCGAGACAAGGAAGATGCGGATAAGGGTATGGTTCCCGGGGCCGTAAATGTCAGCCGCGGCATGCTCGAGTACAAGATCGACCAGGTGACGACCGATCCCGAGCGCAAGATTGTCCTTTACTGCGGCGGGGGGAGCCGGTCCGCACTCGCGGCAGCGTCGCTGAAGAAAATGGGGTTCAGGCACGTGATGTCCCTTAAGGGCGGGTACAAGGGGTGGAAAGAAAGTACTTAGTACCGAATACTTGGTGGGAGCACGGGATGAACTCCGAATTTGTCACATCACTTCGAGAGGCTTACGACTGAACAGCTCGAACGGCTAAGGAATTTCATGGATCTAAAAGGTATCAAGCTGACGTGGCTCGGTCATGCAACGTTTCGCATCGTGACTCCAGCCGGTAAGACCATTCTTGTTGATCCCTGGGTCATGGGAAACCCAATGTGCCCGGACAATGAAAAGAACGTGAAGAAAGTCGATGTCATGCTCTGCACGCATGGTCACTTCGACCATATCGGGGATGCAGTTGAGATTGCGAAGAAGCATGCTCCTAAGGTGGTCGGCATTCCCGAGTTAACCGGATGGCTGGAGAAGAAGGGCGTTCAGAATACCGCCGCGATGAACAAAGGTGGCACGCAGGCGGTGGGCGATATCAGGGTGACTATGGTCCATGCCGATCACTCGTGCGGTATCACCGATGGCGATCAGATCGTCTACGGCGGCGAGGCATGTGGGTACGTCATTCATTTCGAGAACGGAGTGAAGATCTACCACGCGGGCGATACCAATGTCTTTGGCGACATGAAGATCATCCACGATCTTTACAAGCCTGAGATCGCCATGCTGCCGATCGGGGATCATTTCACGATGTCGCCGAGAGAGGCTGCGTATGCTATTGGGCTGCTGCAGCCGAAGACAGTCATCCCAATGCACTTCGGCACGTTTCCTGTATTGACTGGTAGGCCGAGCGAGTTGGCCAAGCTGGCGAAGGATGTGGAAGTTTGCGAGATGAAGCCGGGACAGACTTTAGGGTGACTGGGCTATGGTCAGTATTTGAGCGGCGAGACTGATTGCTGGTGAAGGGGAGCATATGGCAAATCCTGATATCAAGCTGGGCGTCGACAAAGACACTGCCGCGCACTGGCGGATGGGCGGCATCACCGTAGGCGCGGTGGAGGACTATGTATATTCCTTGCTTCCGCCGCGGGATGAAGTGCTCGCCGAAATGGAAGACGAAGCTGTCCGGAATAAGATCCCCATTGTCGGCCCGGCCGTGGCGCGCGTCTTTCATCAGCTTGTGATGATCAGCGGCGCCAAGACCGTGTTTGAGATGGGTTCAGCGATCGGCTACTCCACGATCTGGTGGGCTCGCGCGGTGGGCGAAGGTGGCCGCGTGCACTACACCGACAGCGATCCGAAGAATATCGAGAAAGCCCGAAAGTATTTTGGGCGCGCCGGAGTCAGCAACCAAATTACCGTGCACCAGGGCGATGCGCTCGAGATCCTGTCAGAGCAGAAGGAACCGTTCGACATCATTTTCAGCGATGTGGACAAGCAGGATTATCCGCGAGTGTTCCGTTTGGCGGTACCGCGCCTGAAGAAGGGCGGATTATTCGTTACGGACAATGTCCTTTGGAGCGGTCGGGTCGCGACGGAAGATCCTCCTTCGGTGAGCACGAAGGCGATCCGCGAGTTCAACCAGATGCTCTAC
Organism: Terriglobales bacterium; assembly: GCA_051984555.1. Taxonomy (GTDB): domain Bacteria; phylum Acidobacteriota; class Terriglobia; order Terriglobales; family Acidobacteriaceae; genus Gp1-AA122. The sequence continues at coordinate 16,652 of JBPYEW010000216.1, forward strand.
CAATCCGCGGATCTGTTCACGAGCATTCTTCCGTTGCGTGATGGAGTGGCAGTCGCAGTGAAGAGGTAAGC
>JBPYEW010000217.1:0-19041 GCA_051984555.1 Terriglobales bacterium
GGCTGATACCAGAGCTCAGCCTCAATGTGAAACGGTCCTTGCCCATTCGCAAGTGAGACCGAGTAGCGCACGAGATCGCCGCCATTATCGAAGTTGGGATCTTCAGCTGCTTCTCCCATGACGGCGATGTCCTTATCCGCGGTCTGCTTCTCGAATCCGCGGGGTGGGATGCGCGTGTCTTTCAAGTATCCAACCGCCGCCGCTAGACCGGTCGTTACGCGCCCCTCACTGTCTTTGAGAATGGGTTCATAGATCGCTACCTGATCAGCGCTTTTGATCTCGCGATAGTAGGGTTCAAAGCGCAACCCGTCCTCGTCATTGTCGTTGCCCTCGATGGAGCCGTCGGGCTTGAGCGCACCCGATTCGAAGACTGTTTTGCCATCTTTGTCCAGCACCCGGAAATGCAGCCATGCGCGCCGCGACGGGAACGCTGTCGGCAGCTTATGGCCGGTGAGATTCTCGACGAACACTTGAGCATTTAAGGTGGCCCCAGTTACATCGACAGACCGAATGGTTACCCGAGCCGCCTGGGATTGAAGGAACTGCCGGGTGCGTTCCGCGGATGCACTGAGCTCCACGGGCATGGCGGCGACGCCGAGTTCTGGACGATAGCGGTTCAGCAAACCCAGCACAAAGAAATTGCCGCCGAGGAACGTGTGCTGGTGGACCCCTGCGCGTACCGGCGCAAAAACCGAAGCAATAGGAGCGTTGCCTTGCACCGCAGGCATGTGGCAAGCCTGGCAGCTGGTCTTGTTGCGATATTCGCTATGCAACCATTCCTGATAAGGCATCTGTTCGGGAAATTCCCCAAGCACCTTGCCATTCTTGTCGAGGGATTTCGTATAAAGCGTGTGGCATGTAGCACACAATGCGGAATCGCGGATATGGGCAGCCTCCATGGGGCGGAAGCCTCCGGTGGATGTCTGCATGACGTGCGCCAGTCCGTTCTCGATAGCGAAGGGTCCGTACTCAGGATGCTCGTCCTTCGATGGAGGAGACTCAACGATAAAACCGCCGTTAAAGCTCGCACGCTGGCCTAAGTTCCGCGTGCCGATCTGGTGGCACACCGAGCAGGTCACACCATCTTCGGCAATGGCGTTCTTCTTGGGATCTTCGTCGAAAGGAAGGTGAGCGAAGACCTGGCCGAGTTGGCCGCGCTCCTTTTCTTCATAACGTGATGCCGGCATATGGCAATCAGAGCAGCCGTCTTCAATTTCAGCTTTCGAACCAGGATGATCAATGTCTTCGCGTCGCACGCTCGCTTGCCAGTACGGATCACGGGCAGAATTGCCCATGACGCTGGCACGCCAAGCGAATCCGATGGAAACATCTTCGCCCGACGCCGTCGTCAACTGACTGTGACAGGACAAGCAACGGTCCGAGGTATGAAATGCCGGTTTCAGTTCTGGCTGCCTCTCAGCGCTTATCAATGCGGCAGGTAGAGCGAACATAAACAACGCCAGTATCCAGGGATGGGCAGCCTTTCTCATCACCAGCCTTCCGTCACCTTGCCGTCTTGCCAATCCCACAGCACATAGAGCATCAACTGCACTGGCCGTCCGGCTGTATGGGTTGCCGGCACCCGCACACCTAGGTCGGCACGTATGTGCTGACGCCTACTGATCGTCACTTGCATCTGAGGCAATACATCCCAATCAGTTGTCGCGCGGTCCACCAAATCACGCGCAGCCAGAAATTCCATCATTGGAGTCCACATTCGGCCGAGACCATGATCTGCCATGAACGTCTGGCCAAGCGCGGCATTAAAGAACAGCGATTGTGGCGCGATATTGGTATGACGAGGGAGGTCGGCTCCGAACTGCGTTTGGATAAAAGTGTTGGTCTTGAATAGCTGATCAAATGAGGCGAACGACTCGAACGTGGTTGTGCCCGCACCAAAGCCGCGGGCGCGGTTCCCAATCGGAGCCAGAATGCTTCCCTGCAATGCCAGAATAGACCCCGACTTGAGGTTCGAGAACATGACCCTCTTTATGCCCAGCGTCAAATCGCCAACGCCTCCGAACCAGACATGGTTCTGATCCTGGAAGTTGATGGGCATATCAACTTCGATTTGATTGTTCAAACCAAAGCGCTGCTCGTGGATGATGTGACTCTCGACTCCTGGCGCACCGCGCGCGTTGATCGCAGAAGAGACTACGACTTCGTCCTCGGGAAACGCCTTTTCGGTAGCAAGTGCGCGCGGTAGATTCAATTCGCCGCGAGGCCAATGAACATTGCGGCAGAACGTACGCAGATAGTGGATGACCTGGTCAATGTCGTTCTGCGTCAATGCCTGGTTGAAAGACGGCATGATCTGGGAAAAGCCGCGATTTGGGCCGCCGTGGACGATAACCGCTTTGTAGGCGACATCGGTCTCTGCTGTGGTCTGGTCACAGCGCGTGAAGTCCGGAAACGTGCTGGGAGGTTCAAATCCAACGAGCGCCGCAGGCGTGCCTTTCCCGTCAGACCCGTGGCAGGTTACGCACCCTGAGTTGTAGATTTTCTTTCCCTGGGCCAAGTCGGGAGGCGCAAATCTGCCGTATTGAGCAAACGCAGGGATGAATGTGAGAAAAACGACAAGCGGGCAAGCAAAAAGCAGACGGGCTATGTCGGGCGGCCAGTTTTCCGTACGCATACAGGATTGAAACAAGCTGCTCGATTCTAGCCTTTCGTTTGATTAGCGTGCACTTAAAGACGGCAACACACAGCAAAGTTGCAGGATTGCGAACTGAGCCGCTGAGCTATCGAACGGATTCATCACTCACCGAGGCACTTGTTGCTCTTCAAAGGTACATTCGCCAGGGTCCTTGTCCTCGCGTAGTCCCAGGAATACTGGCGCGCGCAATTTCACACCGCCTTCGCTGGTCTCATGCGTCCACTCCGTGAACTTTATGGCCGCGACAAGCTCAGGTTTAATCCAATGAACTCGGCGGCCTGCATCGACTTGGCCTTGGAAAGGATTCGCTTTGATATCGAGTTTCTCCAGCAGTTTGAACATATCGGCCAGCATCTTGTGGTCGAAGCCAGTTCCAGCCTGCCCGACGTGAATCAGACGCTTCTTGTTATCGTACAGGCCGAGTACAAGTGAGCCAAAATATTGGCGGCTTCCCTCAGGCTCGGTGTAACCGCCAATCACGCATTCAATCTCTTTGGTAATTTTAATCTTCAGCCACTCGCGTGTACGCCGCTCTTCGTAGCAACTGGTGCGACGCTTGGCTATGATTCCTTCCAAACCACGTTGCGCGGCAACTTGGAACAATGCATTGCCATGTCCAACCTGGTGATCTGAAAAGTGCAGATTGTTCCCGGCAACCAAAATGTCGTTCAGTAACTGCTTTCGGTCTTCGAGATTCACTTTGCGCAAGTCGAAGCCATCCAGAAAAATCAGGTCGAATGCGTAGTAAAGGACGGGAACATTCTGGCGGCCCGGTGCCCGAAACCGGCCGTGACGAATCCCGGTGCGCTGCTGCATCAAGCTGAAGGAAGGGCGCCCTTGCTCATCCACAGCCACAACTTCACCATCAATAATCGCCTGTTTAGCTCGTAAATACGTTGGCAGATCAGCGAGTTCTGGATAGAGCGCCGTCATGTCGTTGTCATTGCGCGAAACCAGGCGAACACGCCCATTCTCGACAAAGGCAACTGAGCGGTAACCATCCCACTTTATTTCGAATAGCCATTCGTCCGAGTCGAAGGGTTTTTCAATGGAAGTGGCGAGCATCGGGCGGACAACGGTCGGCATACTCGCTTGGCGGGCGCCTTTCGCCTTGCTCGCCGGAGTCGCCGTTGCAGCGGTGCGAGAAGACTCAGCTGCTACGACCGGTTTTTGGAGTTTTTTTTTCGGGGTTGCAGTTTTCCGAGTGTCTTTCCCGTTACTGGCGGATTTCTTTTTCTTCTCGACCCTGGCCAGCGTGTCTGCCAGCCATGCAGCTTTGGGACGCGTGCGGCCGGCCGGTCGGTCACTCTCCCATTCACTCGACCGACGGTCTCCGCCAATTTTTGCCATGCTGCGCTTCGTCAACACCGACGAGTCGTATTCGTTGATGTCGTACCCGCTAACCACGTCGTCGTCGTGCTTCTTGATCAGCAACCATTCGTTCCCTTTGCTCCCCGAACGGCGGGATTTAATGTGAACCAGCGCGAAGTCACCTTTGAGACGCTTCCCTTTAAGTCGAAACTTCAGATCACCTTTTGCCAGCATCTGACCGGCTTCCTTGGACGTGCCCGGGACATACTTTCCACCGACCGGTACGGGCGACAGTGGTTCCCAAATCCCGACATCCCACACCATCACGGTGCCGGCTCCGTAGTTGCCTTCCGGGATGATTCCCTCGAAGTCGAAGTACGACACTGGATGATCTTCGACCTGCATAGCCAGTCGTTTGTCGGCCGGATCGAGTGAAGGCCCCTTCGGCACCGCCCACGATTTTAGAACTCCCTCCATCTCGAGGCGAAAGTCGTAGTGCAGGTGTGAGGCGTGATGTTTCTGGACGACGAAACGGTTCCCGCCTTTTTTCTCAATCTTGGGGGGCGGTTCCGGAGTGTCCGTAAACCGGCGTTTACGCTTATATTCTTCCAGCGCCATAGCCACTTATTGTAGATGGGAATTTGGGAGTTCTGGTTTCTCGCTGCGGTTCGGGCAGTTTGTACATAAGGACGGGGACACATTCCCGTAAAATCGCACAAGCATGAAATGGCAAAGGCATATGGTTTGGGGACTGACACTGACCTTGGCAGTCTTCACGCAGCATTCAGCCTGGTCGCAATCGACTGAAGCCGCGCAATCGAAAGCTCCAGCGTTCACCGAGCAAGAGGCACTTCGGGTCCTGGAACGGATCGGTGATGCTCTTGAGAGCCATGGCGAGCAGGCGTTTCTCCGTGAATTCGACTCCGAGCGCATGACCGACTATCCAGTATTCCGTGACCAGATCCATGCGCTTTTCCAGCAATATGAATCGTTCCAGGTCAGCTACGAGGCTCGGCAAACCACGATGGAGGGTTCTAACGGCGTTTTTCTTGCGCACTTCACGCTAGATGCGCACCCAACTGACGCGGACCTTCCGGAGGTACGCAAGGATGTTCAGCTTCGTCTGGTGCTGTCGTTCACGAAACAACGGTGGAAGATCGTGGCACTGAGTCCGCGAGAGTTGTTTGCGAGTTAATCGCCGCCATGATGAGCTTTCGGAACGATCAAGAGTTGATGGACAACAGCTTGTGACTAGAGAATATCCAGAGACTCCCTTCATCGGCGTAGGCGCGATCATCGTGGAGAATGACCGCGTCGTGCTGGTAAAACGTGGACATCAACCGCTCGCCGGCGAATGGTCCATCCCGGGTGGTGTGCTTGAAGTCGGGGAGATGCTGCGTGAGGCTGCGGTTCGCGAGGCTCGCGAGGAGACCGGACTGGTGGTGGAACCGGGAGAGATTGTAGGTGTGTTCGATCGCGTGGTGCGCAATGCAGAGCGCGTCCAGTACCACTATGTTCTGATCGATTTCCTTTGCCGGCGTATCTCCGGCGAACTGACGGCCGGCAGCGATGCCGACGAAGTTCGATGGTTTAAACGAGAGGAAATTATGAGCCTTGGCCTGGCCGAAGACACTAAGCAGGTCATATTGAAAGGCTTGAGCGCCACTTAAACCTGAGACTGCAGCCGGGCACTACGACAGCGGCGAGTCACTCATCCTGAACCGGGTACGCACGTGCTCCGAGATCAACTCGATGGCCTGTCGATTCGAGAGTGGGTCCGATTGCGCCAGATATTTCATCGCCTCAACCAGCAGTCGCTGCCCCGCTACGTAACGGGGATCGTCGTTGCGCTCACGTCGGGTACGATTCATCTTCGGGGGAACCGGGATAGTAAAAACCTTGGCCATCAAAACTCGCTTTCGTAAGCGCAGTGGGTAAGCGCTAGGAAATTCATCGACGATCTTGTCGCAGTATATCGTCTGAAGATGGAATTTACAGCCTTTCGGACTTGAGGAAATCACAAACCATTGGGGCTCACATACTTAGTCTTGCCGCCGGTGTGCAATTTAAAGTCGTTGTCTGAAAGTCTCTGGTTCATTTGGATGTTCGAATACTTCGCCATGCGGTAGTCACCGCCGGATTGGAACACCTGCTGTTGAACCGAGACCCCTCGGGCCGGATCGACCCACAGCATAATGTGCTCAAACATGCTGCGCACACGTTGAGCTTTCGGGACGAGATCCAACTTGGCGGTGTCGACTCCATCCGCCTTCTCCGAACCTTCATATTTCACGTCGAAAGACTTCAGCATTTCGTGGCCGCCACCGCCGAAGCCTAAGACTAGAAAACTCTCCACGTCAGCACTGTTCTTGCCTGCATTGTAGGTCGTGACTTGATCGATCTTCGGTTCGTAGACTTGAACCTTACCTTCACTGTACAAAACGAACTTTTCTGCCGGAGCCGTGATGTGCGCCATCATCTGGGTGGTCTTGCCCGAGCGCCGAAAGAACACTCGTCCCTTCTGCGAATCCGTCTCTTTCACGACGGCCTGGTACTGGTCCCACACGAAATCCGCTTGGGCTGTGCGGAAAGTGGAAGCGGTCGAGTCCATCTGATTGAGGACTTTTTGCAGTGCTGGATTGGCTGCAGGAGCCTGTGCCCGAACTGACACACAGACCGCCAGAAGACAAAGCGAAGCTGCTGAGAAGAAGCGTTTCACGTAACCCGCCTTTCCTACATGCTGCGTTGGACCCATACCTTGTAGCTTAGGATGCGTCCTTTGTCGTCGCGGACAGCTTCGTACTTGGTTATGGTGACCGCAGACCCGGCGATCGGCTCGATAATACCGAGCAGTTGGTCCTGCACACCCGCATCATCATTGGCGGAAATCGCCGGTCCTGCTATCTGATAGAGGTATCCGCCGTGAGCGTCCGGCAACACTGAAACGCCAGTGGGATGTGGGTTCCGTTCGATCGGCTTGTCTTTATAGTTAATCCAGTACGGAGAGAAAAACACAAATATCAGGATGAGCGTGACCATGATGTCGTAATGCAAGCTGCCGCGGTCAAATGCCCACCAGAAATAGCCGCGAATAGTCCGCCAGACGGCGTTCATCGGCAGCGGGGACGTCTCCGGAATGGCTCGTGTGTTTTCCGTACTCTGCAAGTTTAGTCGTTCAGGTGACAATGCACAATTATGATGCAGAATGAATTAGGCCCGGACTAGAAGTTCTTGGCCGTAATCCGGTCCGTGCCCATATAAGGCCGGAGAGCTTCGGGAATAACTACGCTTCCGTCCGCCTGCTGATAATTTTCGACGATCGCTACCCAAGTTCGTCCGACGGCCAACCCGCTCCCATTCAGCGTGTGCACAAACTCGGTCTTGCTCTTCCCTTCCGGTTTGTACCGGATGTTCGCGCGCCGGGCCTGGTAGGACTCAAAATTCGAGCATGACGAGATCTCACGGAACAACTGCTGGCCCGGCAACCAAACTTCCAGGTCATAAGTCTTCGCCGACGCGGCGCTCATGTCGGCGGTGCACAATGCCATAACCCGATAGTGCAGCCCAAGTTTCTGCAGAACCGCTTCGGCATCTCGTGTCAGTTTCTCGTGTTCTTCATAGGAGCGCTCGGGACGCGCGAATTTCACAAGCTCAACTTTCTGGAACTGGTGCTGGCGGATGATCCCACGAACATCTTTGCCGTACGAACCAGCTTCACTTCGAAAGCAAGCTGTATACGCTGTCAAAAAGATGGGAAGTCTGCCGGCATCGATTATTTCGTCGCGATAAAGATTAGTTACCGGCACTTCGGCCGTAGGAATAAGCCACAAATCCTTATCACCGTGGGGGACTCGAAATGAATCGGCAGCGAATTTCGGCAACTGACCCGTACCGTACATCGAGTCCGAATTCACCATATAAGGCGGGAGCACCTCGGTGTAGCCATTCTCTCGCGTATGCAGATCGAGCATGAAGTTCGCCAGCGCACGCTCGAGACGCGCGCCGAGGTCCCAGTACACCGCAAATCGCGCGCCTGACAGCTTGGCTGCCCGTTCGAGGTCAAGCACGCCCAGTTGCTCGCCCAGTTCCCAATGAGCCTTAGGTTGGAAATCGAACTTCGGCGGAGTACCCCACCGCCGAACCTCCACGTTATCGTCGGCACTCTTGCCTACGGGAACACTACTGTTCTGAATATTCGGCAAATTGACGAGCAATTCACGCAAGCGCTTATCATGTTCTTCGGCCGACTTTTCCAGTTCGGCTATCTTCTCGCGCAGCGCCTTCGTCTCGGCGATCTCCGCCGATGCATCCTGTCCGGCCTTCTTCAGTTTGGCAATATCCTCAGAAGCACGGTTGCGGCGCGCTTTGACAGTTTCGGCGTCTGTAATGACCTGACGCCGCTCGGCATCAATCTGCTTGAAGTCTTTCAGAACATCGGGAGAGATACCGCGCTGGCGCAGCTTCTCCTCGATTGTGGGTAGGTTGTCACGGACGAATCCAAGATCGAGCATAGAAATGATTAATGTACCGGAAAAGCATGGTAGATTGCATCCGCAGCGATCCCCAATTCCCCGGCCACTGACAGAGTGCCGTTTAGACTGGAGACATTGGCTCGCAACCTCACCCGCCTGTACACTACCAGCGCGATGAAAGCTCCTTTCCGGCTGGTGTGGACGATCCTGCTCGTGTGCTCGGCGCTGACGGGCGTCGCCTTTGGTTCTGCTTACAACGCACACCCTAAGCTGGTGGTTGTAATAGTCATTGACCAGTTTCGCGACGACTACCTTGACCGATTCCGCGACCAATTCGGCGATGGCGGATTTCGCCTCTTCCTCGATCATGGGGCGTACTTCGCCAATTGCAACTATGAGTACGCGAACACCCGAACGGCTCCCGGGCATGCCACTCTGTTTACCGGTGCCTATAGCAATGCCCATGGCATCATCTCCAACGAATGGTGGGACCCGCAGAAAAAACGGGAAATTACGTCCGTGCAGGACGATGCTACGCGGATCGTAGGTGTGGGCACAGATGCGCCGGGCGCATCCCCACATAATCTGCTGGCCGACACCCTCGGTGATGAGCTCAAACTCGCCTCCGAAGGGAAATCGAGGGTGTTTGGCATCTCTTTCAAGGATCGCGCGGCAGTTCTTCCGGGTGGATTTTCGGCCGACGGAGCCTACTGGATCGATAAAAACACTGGCGCGTGGGTCACTTCCACCTACTATCGAAGTGAGTTGCCCGATTGGATCAAGGCGTTTAATGAGGGCAAGCGAGCCGAGAAGTATCTGAACAAAGAATGGAAGGACGCCAACGGCAACGTGCTCGGCACGACTGTATCTCAGCACAAGAATGACGGGTCTTCCGTTCCCTACTATGACCTGGTGAGTTCAACCCCCTTTGGCAACGACTATGAACTTGAGTTTGCCCGAGAGTTGGTTCTATATGAGCACTTGGGCAACGGACCGTCGACGGACCTGCTGAGCATCAGTCTTTCGTCCAACGATTCGGTCGGACACGAGTATGGTCCGGATTCCCCGCAAGTGCAGGCAATGACGGTTGCGACGGACCGGCAGCTCGCAGATTTCTTCAATTTCCTAGGGCATCAAGTCGGGCTTGCGAACATTTGGATCGCGCTAACAGCGGATCATGGGGTAGCAGACTTGCCCAGTTTTGTTAGCAAAATGCGGATACCCTCGGCCAACCTTAATAGCCAAAAAATGCGGAACCAGTTAAATGCCGCGATATCAACCCTGTTTGGCCGGACGGCAGAATACGTCACCCTGTTCGACTATCCTCTCGCTTTTCTCGATGAGAGTGCCTTCGCATCTGCCAGGGTCAATGAGGACGGGGCCGAGCACGCGGTCGGTAATGCGATGCAAAAACTCGGCCTTCGCGGATACTTCACTAGGATCCAACTGGCGCAGGGCACATTACCCCCCACCGCCTGGTCGCGCAAGTATCTGAACACCTATTCTCCGGAGGCCTCCTGGTTTGTTATAGGAATTCCTGTGCCATACAACGTTGGCAGTACAAAGGGAACCGACCATGCGTCACCATACTCGTATGACACGCATGTGCCGCTAGCGTTCTACGGATTGCCATTTCAGGCTGGCACATACCGGACCCATGCTGAGCCTGTGGACCTCGTGGCGACCCTCGCTTCTCTTCTGGGTATCAATGCGCCCACGCACGCGGTCGGCCGTGTACTCACCGAGGCTTTGGCCACTCCTCACGAGCCGCGCCCTCCTTCCTCGCAATCCTATCCGCGCGATCATGGGGACATGGCACCCGCAGGAGGAATACAACCGGGGAGTATGCAATGAGCCCCGTCAAGCCTGATCTCGCTGTGACTGTGGCCGGGATTACCTTCAAAAACCCGGTCATCGCTGCTAGCGGGACCTTCGGGTATGGGCTCGAGTTCGAAGACGTTGTCGAACTGGATAAGCTTGGCGGCTTCGTAGTAAAGGGATTGTCAAACGAACCGATGACAGGCAATCCGCCACCACGTCTTTTCGAAACGGCTGCAGGGATGCTGAATGCGATCGGGCTCCAAAATATCGGGGCACGGGCCTTTGTGGACGAGAAGCTGCCTAGATTGCGCGAGATGAAGGATGTCGTCGTGGTGGCCAACGTATTCGGCTACACGCGCGAAGATTACGAACGAACCATCGAGATCCTGAATGAAGGCGATGGGATCGCCGCCTACGAACTGAACGTATCCTGTCCAAATACGGCGCATGGTGGAATCGTATTCGGCACTGCGCCTCGAATGCTCGAGGATGTCGTAATTACCGCCAAACGAGTCTCGGCGAAGCCATTGATTGTGAAACTGTCGCCCAACGTGACCAGCATCGCGCAGATGGCTCAGGTCGCGGAATCTGGCGGTGCGGACGCGATCTCACTGGTGAACACCTTTGTCGCCATGGCGATCGACGTGGAATCCCGCAAGCCACGAATTTCTAATGTCACCGCAGGCCTGTCTGGGCCCGCCATTAAGCCGATAGCCGTGCGCATGGTCTATGAAGCATCGCGTGCGGTGAGAATCCCCATTATTGGGATGGGGGGCATTTCAACGGCAGCCGATGTCGTCGAGTTCATGCTGGCTGGAGCAACCGCTGTGCAGATAGGGACAGCGAGCTATTGGGACCCCTGCGCAACGGAAAAGATTGTGGATGAGCTCGAGAAATGGTGCGCCGATCATCGCGTCGAACGAATCGCCGATCTCACGGGCACGGTACAGATGGAGTAGCACAAATTGCTGTCTCCTAACGGGAAATTGCTGCCCGCTCAGAATCCCGGAACCTCCATCATAGCGACGCATCTAATAGAGCACACCAGGGGAAACTAATGGAAAAAGCAACGTTTGCCGCAGGGTGCTTCTGGGGAGTTGAAGCCACATTTCGGCGGCTACCGGGAGTGACTGCCACGCGCGTCGGCTACATCGGAGGAAAGACGGCAAACCCGACGTATGAAGACGTGTGTACCAACGACACCGGTCACGCGGAAGCAGTCGATATTACGTATGATCCCGCGAAGGTGTCCTACGACCAGCTACTAAGCGTATTCTGGGAAAACCACGATCCCACTACCCTGAACCGCCAAGGACCCGATTGGGGTACCCAGTATCGTTCCGCGATCTTCTATCACTCGCCCGAGCAGCAAGAGACGGCAGAATCGTCCAAACAAGCGATTGATCAGTCGAAGCGCTTTCGAAACAAGGTTGTTACACAAATTGTCCCCGCGACGGCCTTCTATGAGGCCGAGGACTATCACCAGCAATACCTGGAAAAGCGGGGCGCGGCGACTTGCCACATAAAAAGTAGCTAATAGGATTTTGGCGCCGGGCCCCCAACTATCGGCAACAATATCTTGATCGCTAAGGACAACGGCGTAGCCCTACGAAGCTCAATGGCCAGCGCGCGCTGTCAGAATCAGCGGCCTTCCTTTGGTGATCACAATGATGTGCTCGTAGTGCGCGGATGGCTTCCGAGCGGCCGTACGGACTGTCCATCCGTCTTGGTCAATGAAAGATTGCCCACCGCCAGAAGCGATGATCGGTTCAATGGAGTCGGGACGGCGAAGCCGGAAGTACACCCACAGCCGCAATCCCCACTGAGTATCGGGGAGCCCCGAAAGCCTGGTTTATGAGCCGGTCAACTTCATCCGCAAGTCTTCGGGCAATCGTTCGCGAATTTCAGCGGGAAGGCGATCATGCACTCGACGCGCACCCAGTTTCGCGACATCCACCATGGTCATTGGCGCTGGCGTCGCTACCGCAACTATGAGCCAGATCAGCGCCGACAACGCGAAACCCAGCAATGCTCCCACCTCAAGCCAAAAAGCATGGCGTGGCCCGAAGTGGCGGATAATCCCGAATGCGAGAAGGAATACTCCGGCCGAGACCGAAGCCAAAACAATCAGCGAGACATCGATCGTGCGGTGAAGGCGTTGACGGTACCGGCAATGCTCGCAGGCAGCAAAGTGTTCTTCGTAGGACTCGCGCATCTCCGGCGCAATGCCAGAAATGTCATAGCGCCAGCCGGCGAGAATCTTCCCCACCAAGGGGTCAACGCATTGACTCATATAGAACTTACAGCCGGATAGGCTCGGTCGGCTCACTTTGTAGAGCCAGCACTACGCGGTTATGAATGAGCGTCCGGCGCTTACCCAGTGCATGCTCGGCGGCCGCCCGCGCTACTTCCGGGTGATTGTTCTGCTCGGAAAGATGGGCCAGCACAACGAAAGCTGCTCCCCCATCATAATCGTTGCAAAAGAAATCCGCGAGCGCGTCGTTCGAAAGGTGACCAACACGGCTCATGACCCGCTGCTTGACTGACCATGGATACGGCCCTCCCCGGAGCATTTCCAAATCGTGATTGGACTCGATAACCAGGGCATCGCAGCCACGCAGGTGATCGATGACGCTTAGAGGCAAGTAACCTAGGTCGGTAACCACACCTACTTTGATGCCCTGAGCTCGAAAAGTGAACCCGACGGGGTCGGCCGCATCATGGGGAATAGTAAAAGGTGTGATGGCAATATCGCCGATTTCGAAGCTGTGACCCGACGCGAACACCTCGAGGGTCGAGATTTCCGGCATCACTCCGTCCTCGTCCCGTGAAGCTTTGGCCCAAGCATGATGAGTGGCGCCGGTCATAAAAACCGGCACACCCAGTTTCTTAGACAAGGTTCGAAGTCCGGTCACATGATCAGAATGTTCATGGGTGATGAGGATGGCAGACAGGGAGCGCGGATCTTCACCGATGACCTTCATGCGCCTGAATATCTCGCGGCAGGATACGCCGGCGTCCACCAGAATGCGCGTGCTGGAACTGGCGACAATCGCGCTATTACCGCGGCTGCCGCTAGCCAGTACGGAGACAGATACTCCCATGATGCGGGAAGCATAGCCGGAACTGCTTGTGGAAAGGGAGTGACTACATGGTTAAGCGATACCTTTGAGCGAAAGAATACTGCCTCTTCGATACAATCCTTCCGCAATCAGGGTTCTGCATTCAGGCGCAACCCAGATGTTTTGGCCAGACTACTGACTATTTTCCCTGCAGCAGGTTGTCAATCACGCCGCGCATGACTGCACCGCCATAAGCACCCGCAATCCCGGGAAGAAATGCCAGGAAGGATTCCCAGATATCAGCACGATACGGTTTCTGCGTAAGGATAAGATATGCGAACAATTCGACAATGGGGACGAAGATTCCGACGATGACCACCCACCGCCACGCCCGCTTAGGACGCAGAGCTCCCAACAGCATGCAAGCGGCTGTGACTAGCAACGCCGTAAAGAGAAGGTCTCCGACCTTCACATTCGCTACGCCTGCCAGAAAGCCGAACAGCACCGCTAAGATGTATGAAAGGACGTCGGATTGTTGTTTTGTCTCGGACACGCAACTTGCGATCGGCAATTAGCCCTTAATCCGTGAACCGCGGTACTTGCGCGAATCAACCAAACTACTAAGAAATGAGAGATCAAGCGGCTAACTGCTGTACTGATAAAATCCTCGCCCGCTCTTGCGGCCAAGCCATCCGGCGTCGACCATCTTGATCAGCAACGGGCAAGGCCGATATTTAGGATCCCCCAAGCCGTCCTGCAGCACACGCATAATGTCGAGGCAAACATCGAGACCGATGAAATCAGCTAGTGTCAGCGGTCCCATCGGATGCGCCATACCGAGTTTGAAAACTTCGTCTACGCCTTCCGCGGTGGCCACCCCTTCCATGACAGCGTACATAGCTTCATTCAACAGCGGCATCAGCACCCTATTGGATACGAAACCGGGAGCGTCGTTCACCTCCACGGGCGTCTTGTCCAGTTTGAGCGCGAGATCGCGCACCGTCTCAAAGGTCTCCTGCGACGTTGCGAGTCCACGGATAACTTCGACGAGCTTCATCATGGGCACCGGATTAAAGAAATGCATGCCGATGATTTTTCCCGCGCGGTCGGTCAGAGCGGCGAGTTTCGTGATCGAAATCGAAGACGTGTTGGACGACAGAATTATCTCCGGTCGGCAAATCTGATGAAGATCGCGGAAAAGCTGCGCTTTAACCTCGAATTTCTCCGTGGCTGCCTCGACGACGAAATCACATTCTGCAAGCCGCTTGCGATCGGTGACGGCATGGATCCGGCTTAAAGCTGAGGCCTTGTCGTCAGCGCTGATCTTGCCCTTACCCATTTCCCGGTCAAGATTCTTGGTGATCGTCTGGACAGCACGGTCGAGAAAACGTTGCTCAACATCGCACAGTATGACCTGGTAGCCGGAGCGTGCAAACACATGCGCGATGCCATTGCCCATCGTTCCGGCGCCGAGCACGCCGACTCGTTGAATGTCCATACAGCAGCACCTCGAACAGTTAGGAAAACCGAGAAGTCTAACAGAAGAGCGTGCGGAGTGGAGGGAATGAAGTCGCAGCTACCAAAGCGAAGAAAAGCGCCAAGCTCCCACATCGGCTGACACTGCTTGTAAGGGACGATGAAGATTCGATTAACAGCTTGTCATTTGGACATCAGCAGCGAGCATTCAAGTTGTGAACACGACGAAATCGGAATAGTTTCGCGCCGAAACGAACATTTATTTCTTCGCGAGGTCGTCAAGTGGCACAGCAAAAAGACGAGCATGGCGCATCACATTTGCGTACCGGAGAAGGCCACTGCACAGCGGGCGAGTTTCGTTTGGGGCGCTCACAGTCGGATCGGGGACTCCGGGCAGGAGGCAAATATGAAGCGACGGATAAGCATGGCGGCGTTGGTGGTTGCGCTGACCCTGATCGTCAGCGGACTGGCGATGGCGCAGCGCGATCGTGATGATGACGATGGCTATTACGGATACAACCGGGGCAATGCCACCCAGGCACAACAGTACGGTTATCAGAACGGCTATCGAGACGGCGCAAACAGGGGCCGGGAAGAGGGCCGCGAAAACGATCCCTTCGATTACCAGACACCAGACTGGCGGCAAGCGACGCGGGGTTACCAGCGATGGATGGGTCCAGTCGAGGTCTTCCAGCGTGGATATCAAAACGGCTATCGTGCGGGCTTTGAGTCCGGTTATCAAAGTATGAATCGCCGTCGTGGTGATGGTGATCACGATCGCGATGACGGTTACTCGGCGCGCGGTGGCGGCAGCCCATGGTATGGGCGTTCCGGCGGGTACAACTACGGATACAACAGCCCGGCCTACAACGTTGGCTACCAGGACGGACAAGAAATGGCACGCCACGACTTGCAGAAGCGTAACGGCTATAACGCGAGTCCGCGTGGGCCATTCGATGACCGCGATCGCGGATATCAGCGGCAATATGGCGACAAGAACGAATACAAGGCGCAGTACACGCAAGGGTATCGTGCAGGATACGACTCGACCTTCGGAGGATACGGCCACTACTAGGTCGCTACTTCTCGATCGTTGGCAGTTGGCAAGTTAAGAAAGTGGCCGCGGGTTTATGCACACACGGTGACAGTGCGCAAGAGTAAGACGGAAGCCCTATGTAAACCCGCGGCTTGTTTTTAGCTGGATTTTTGTGCGACCTGCAAACGGGTTTCGGCGCGTTGCAGGGCATTTTCCGCCCGAGAGAAATCGATTTCGGTATTGCCACTCCTCAATCGCTCTTCGGCGCGATTCTTGGCTTCTTCAGCGCGCTTGACGTCGATTTCATCCGCGCGCTCGGCCGTTTCGGCAAGGATGGTCACCTTGTCGGGAAGGACCTCGGCAAATCCCCACGCGACTGCGAGGTGATGCGTATACCCATTGCTGCGGTATGTGATTTCCCCTACCGCCAGTTCCGTGATCAGCGGCGCATGACCAGGAAGAACGCCGATGTAGCCGTTCTTCGCCGGAATCTGCATCTCTTCGGCGACATCCCGCACAACAAGCTTCTCGGGAGTGACGATCTCGACTTGGAAAGTATCTGCCATAAATAGGCTTTAGGCTCACTGCAGTACGCAGTGAGAAACACCTTCAGCTATATTCCGCAAGCGCCCGCCAGGGTAGTTCCCGAAGCCCGGAGCCTAGTACCTCGAACCCTAGGCTGCCGCCACAGAACTCTTCAGTTTCTCAGCGGCTTCGAGCGCCTCGTCGATTGTTCCCTTCATGTAAAACGCCTGCTCGGGAACGTCGTCGTACTTACCCTCGACGATTCCTTTGAAACCCTTCACCGTATCGGCGATCTTCACGTAACGGCCCGGGCTGCCAGTGAACTGTTCGGCCACGTGGAACGGCTGCGAAAGGAACTTCTGTATTTTGCGAGCGCGCGCCACTGTTAACTTCTGATCTTCACTCAACTCGTCGATACCCAGAATCGCGATAATGTCCTGCAGATCCTTGTACGTCTGCAGTATCTTCTTCACTGACTGAGCAACGTCGTAATGCTCCTGTCCGACAATGCGCGGATCCAAAATGCGCGACGTCGACGCGAGCGGATCAACCGCCGGATAAATTCCGATTTCCGTCAAGGCGCGCGAAAGCACCGTGGTTGCGTCGAGGTGAGCGAATGTCGTCGCGGGAGCGGGATCGGTCAAGTCGTCGGCGGGCACATAAATTGCCTGCACCGAAGTCACCGAGCCTTTCTTTGTTGAGGTAATGCGCTCCTGCAACTCGCCCATTTCGGTCGCAAGATTTGGCTGATAGCCGACCGCGGACGGCATTCGTCCCAAGAGAGCCGAGACTTCGGATCCTGCCTGCGTGAAACGGAAGATATTGTCTATGAAGAGCAGTGTGTCGGCGCCTTCGACATCGCGGAAGAATTCCGCGACGGTCAGACCAGTCAGAGCCACACGCAAACGCGCTCCGGGCGGTTCGGTCATCTGCCCGTACACCAGGGCAGCTTTCGACTTAGACGGGTCGCCAGGCTTGATTACTCCCGACTCCGTCATTTCCAGCCAGAGGTCATTCCCCTCGCGCGTGCGCTCGCCGACCCCGGCAAAAACCGAGAATCCGCCGTGCTGCTTGGCAACGTTGTTAATTAGTTCCTGAATGATGACGGTCTTTCCGACGCCAGCGCCGCCAAATAGACCAATTTTGCCGCCCTTTAGAAACGGCTCGATGAGGTCAATGACCTTTACCCCTGTCTCGAACATCTCAGCGGTAGTCGACTGCTCATCGAACGCCGGTGCCGGACGATGGATCGGCATCGTCTTGTTGTGCTGGATCGCACCAAGCCTATCGACAGGTTCCCCGATCACGTTCATCACTCGGCCCAGCGTGCCTGGCCCGACGGGAACTGAAATAGGCCCACCCATGTCGACGGCTTTCATACCACGGACCACGCCTTCTGTAGGTTCCATCGCGATAGCGCGTACCCGTCCTTCCCCGAGGTGCTGTTGCACCTCAAGGACAATGTTCAGAGGCGTGGGAACTTGAAAGCCCTCACTGGTAACGCGCAGCGCCTGATAAATGGGAGGCATGCTGCCTTCCTCGAATTGCACGTCGAGGACAGGGCCTGCAACCTTGATTACGTGACCGATGTTGTCTGGCATTAAGGCTCCAAAAAACTTTTGATTATGAACCGCTGCATCGGAAGCAGCGGGTACCGGCTAAATTAATACTGAACCTGCCAATGCTTCTTACGACAGTGCTGCCGCACCGCTCACGATCTCAATGATCTCCTTCGTGATCTTTGCCTGTCGAAGGCGATTCATGGCGAGCGTCAGGGAACTGATCATCTCGCTGGCATTATTGGTGGCCGATTCCATGGCTGTCATACGCGCCGCGTGCTCGGCGGCAACCGACTCCAGCAGCGCGCGAAAAATCTGCACGCCGACATACTTGGGCAGTAATCCTCGGAACAATTCACCCGGTGACTGCTCGTATATGTAATCGACCTGCGCTGTACCGAATTTCGCAGCGGCCTCATCAATGGCATGGGTATCGGCTGGGCGGAGCGATACTCCAGTTCCCTTGGCTGCTTCGACCGCCTTTTCCTTGTCGTGCTGCTCCATCTGTTCTGCCTGACGAACCGCGGTTTCGCCAATCCGCTCGATCGGCAGAATCTGTTCCACTACGAGGCGCTGAGATATGACCGACTTGAATTCGTTGAATACCAAGTACACGGAATCGATCTCGCACTTCGCATACCGCTCGATGACGTGCTCGGCGATCTCGTTGGCGAAGGCGTAATCGATTTTGTTGAGCACTGCGACCTGCTCGGCGACGATCGTAGTTTGAGATTCTGACTGCTCAGCTGCCTCGCGAGTGCGTGGCTTCGCCGATGCGAAACGGCGCCGCAGAAAATCACGGCCCTTGCGGCCTATGGCTTCGATCTCAATATTCTTGCGCTGCTTCGATTCAAGGAAGCGCATGGCAGCTTTTAAAATATTGGTATTGAAGGCCCCCGCAAGACCTTTATCGCCGGTCACGACCAACAGCAGAATGTTGCTTTCTGGCCGCTGTGCAAGCAAAGGGTGGCGCGGTTCACCGGTTTCAGGATCATAAATCTCCGCCCTAGAAACCAGAGACTTGAGAACATTCGTCAACATTTGCGCGTATGGGCGGGCGGCCAAAGCACGATCTTGCGCTCTGCGTAGCTTAGCCGCGGAGACCATTTTCATCGCCTTGGTA
>JBPYEW010000218.1:0-59971 GCA_051984555.1 Terriglobales bacterium
GATACGAATGTCGGGGTTGCAGCTTCTGGCATGACGCCTGTCCACGCTATGCTGCTCTCCCCGAACGCCAACCGGGTTTATGTAGCGAATGGGACGGGGGACACGGTTTCAACGTTCGTACCCGCGAATCTATTTGCGTCCATTGGCCCGGTAACGACGATCAGTCTCCCGGCGAACGCGAATCCCGTTTTTGTTCACAGCGTCGAGAGCACTGAGGTTTACGTCGCGGACTTCGGCTCGAACGATGTTGCGGTGATCAATACCACCTCGAATGTCGTTACGAACTTCATCGCCGTTGGCCCGAATCCGGACCTGTTGGCGGAGACACCCGACGCCCGCAAGCTGTATTCGCTCAATTCGGGCAATGGAACCATTACCAGCATCAATCCGGTCAACAAAACTGTGAATGCAACCTTTGCCGTCGCCGGAGCCGCTGCGCCGGTGTCGATCGCGGCCAGCCTGGATAGCTCGCAACTGTTTGTGCTTGATTCGGCGAGCGGCAACATTGTTGCAATCAACACGTCCAACGATGCTGTAGCGTCGGCCACATCCAGTTCCGCGGGAGCTGGAGCTAATTTCATGGTTCTGGACCGGCATCTGAATCGGCTGTATGTGACCAACCCGGCCGCGAATACTTTATCGATCTACGATGTCTCGGTCTCGAATGCCGCTACGGGTACGTCCCCTGCGCTGCTGAAGACGCTTCCGTTGCCGGCTCCCCCTTCGACTGGACCAACCACTCCGATCATGATGGTGGCGCCTTTGCCGGATGGCACCAAGGTTTATGTGGTCAGCTATCAAGCCACAGCGGCTGCAATGACGGCGGAAGTTACCGTTATTCGCACCTCCGACAATACCGCCGTCGGTCTGCCAATTCCTGTTGCGAATGTGGATCTCACTACAGTTCCAGCAGGAGCTTTGAGCACGTGCGCCGGGGCAAGATTCCGTGCCTCTATCGCTTCCTCGCTGGATAGCAGCCGCGTTTATGTTCCTGTGTGTGACGCAGGCACCACTGCGATTCTGAATACCACCAATAACACTCTAGTTCTGCCCCTGAACTCTCCAGTAAGTGCCTATCCGGCGCAGACGCCGCCTACGCCGCCGGCTCCTCCACCGCAAAATCCGGTATTCGTGGTTGCCGGACCCTAAATTTCTTGTTTGGTTGATCGATCCAGAAGGTAGCTCTTGCTTCCCGGAGGGAATGAGGAAATGGGAGTGCGCACGCACCCCGCTGGAGTGCGTGCGACATGAAAAGGTTGTCTAGCGCTGCCTAACCGGCCGCAGCGCGCTCTGCTTCCAGGCGCTGGTTGTATCGCATGGCAACGTTCATGAACACCTTGCCAAACGATGTTTCTATGCACATGACCAGAGCTTCCGTGTCTTCGCTGCTCTTGTCGCAGTGTTCCGACAGGTGTAGCTCGGGGGGATGAACGCGGAAGTGAAACCCCTGGTCGTTCAGCGACGTGATCGCGTTGCCGATGACCTGATTCGCGAGCTCACAGACAGTTTCCCGCATCAGCTCTTCAGACTCAGGAAGCTCCTGTCCCGCAAAGCGACTGGCCACGCGCATCGCTGTCTTAGGATCGACATCGACGATAATCCGGCCTTCGATGTCGCCGGAAACAGCAATCAGCGCGGCGACTCCACGCCTCCGGTAAGCCTCTTCCTCCATGCTGAAGTTGCCAATGGAGGTCGGGGACTGCAGGCTGTCCGCCAGCACGGCGTCTGCCGCGTTAATGAATGGCTGGATCAGCTCCATCCGCATGGTTAGACTCCTGCGCCGGCGGCAGTCGCCACGGCTGCGTCTTCTCCCAGCACATACTTGATCACTTCGTACAGTACTTCCGGTTTGACCGGTTTCTGCACAAAGTGCCGTGCGCCCCGCTGTAAAGCCGCCACAATGTTGTCCTGGTATCCGACGGAGGACACCATGACAATCCGGGCGTTGGGATGCGAACGGACGATGCGCTCGGCCGCTTCGATCCCTTCCATCTGCGGCATGGTGATATCCATGAGCACGATGTCGGGATTGGTGCGATCGTATTCGGTGATTGCGGTGCAACCATCGCCGGCTTCGCCTGCTACCTGCCCGCCGAATGACTCGATCATGCGGGCCAGGTTCTTGCGCGCGAAGACGGAGTCGTCGACTACTAGGTAGCGGACGGGCTGCCCATCTTTACGTTTGACTGGTGCGAACTGCTCCATAAACCAACCTCCTCATTTCTCCCTAACTTCAAATCACTGCAAACTCTCCAACAATCGGTGTGCGTTACTTGCGTCCGGCACGGGCCGCCTGTACGAAATCAGGATTGTTGGCCGACCGACGCTCTCCGCACTGTGCCTGCAACGTATTCGGCAACGCGTCCAGAGTGACCACGCGAGTAGCGTACCCTCGTTCAATGGCCGCTTTCGGCATCCCGAATACAACGCACGAATCTTCACTTTGCGCGATGGTCATCGCGCCCGCCGCCTTCAGCGTGCCCAGACCCGATGCCCCGTCATCTCCCATGCCGGTCATCAAAACTCCGATCGCACGAGGGCCGAATTCGTCAGCCACGCTCTTGAACAGGACATCGACCGAGGGGCGGTGACCATTCACGCGAGGCTCGTCCGACAGGACAGCCACCTCGCCCAAGGGAAGTTTCTTGACCTTGATATGGCGGTTTCCGGGGCAGATCAAAGCGCGTCCCGCAATCAGCAGATCGCCGGATACAGCTTCCTTCACGGAAATGGCACAGCACTCATCCAAACGACGGGCGAACATCTCCGTGAAACCTTCCGGCATGTGCTGTACCACGACGATCGATCCGGGGAAGTCTCCCGGCAACTGCGAAAGGGTGTAATGGAGCGCGTTGGGACCACCGGTTGAAATTCCAATCGCGATAACCCGTGTGGGTGTTTCGGCAGGGCCGCGCGCCGGCTTATTTACCCGACGGTCCACGTCGCCGTGGAGTTGCACTCCAACAGTTTTGCTCTGGGTTGCCGCTTTGATCTTGCTGATCAGTTCAGAGGCGATGTCGCCCATGTGGCCGGAAACGTCTTGCGGCTTGGCAACAAAGTCGAAGGCCCCAAGGGCTAGCGCTTTCAGAGTGACGGAGGCCCCTGCGGTCGATAGCGAGCTAACTACAATTACCGGCAGGCGACGCTTGCGCATGATCGCCTTGAGCGTGTCGATCCCATTCAGTCCGGGCATCTCCAGATCGAGCGTCACGACGTGTGGATCAAGTTCCTCGATCTTCTTCAGGGCAAAATTGCCGTCCATGGCCGTGCCGACTACTTCGATCGTGTCGTCCTTGGCCAGGATTTGTGGGATCAACTTGCGCATTAATGCCGAATCATCGACAACCAGAACTCGGGTCGGTGAGCTCATGCCTGACCTCCCGTTCCGCCTGTGGTCGATGCGCCAGCAGCCGCGGCTTTGCTGTGTTGAAACAGCAGGCCTGATAGCACCGCGCCCGAATCTTCCGGACGCGATCGGCTAACGCGCTCGACGATCGCTGCCAGGTTCAGAATCAGAACCACGCGCCCGTCTCCCAAGATCGAGGCCCCGCTGACCATGTCCGTTGCCACGGTTTGATCGTCGAGTGCCTTGATCACCAACTCTTCTTCTCCCACCAGACCATCGACAATGAGT
Source organism: Terriglobales bacterium (assembly GCA_051984555.1). GTDB lineage: Bacteria > Acidobacteriota > Terriglobia > Terriglobales > Acidobacteriaceae > Gp1-AA122. The sequence continues at coordinate 3,635 of JBPYEW010000218.1, forward strand.
CCCAACTTCTTTTCTCCGACCGCCACAACCAGGACAAAGAACTTGCGCGAGTGGGAATCCGGCCCTTGCGGAAGGTGTCCCAACCGGACCAGGGGCAGAACTTCTTTTCTTAGTTGCAAAACTTCGTGGTTGTCGACCTGATGAACGTCGGCTTCGCTCGCTCGCGCAATCTCCGCAACAGAGTTCAGCGGAATGGCATATAACCGCTGCTCTACGATGAACATCAGGGCCTTGATGATGGCGAGGGTCAACGGCAGCTTCAGGCGGAACGTGCTGCCCTGGCCCAGTTTGCTTTCAACCGCAACCGTTCCCTTCAGGCGATGCAAGACACTCTGTACAACATCCATCCCGACGCCACGGCCGGAGATCTCGGTGACTTCATCCGCGGTGCTGAATCCCGGCTTGAAGATGTACTCGAGAGCCTCGGCTTCCGTCATACGGGCTGCTTCGTCTGTGCTTACGAGGCCGAGCTCGACTGCTTTTGCGCGGATTTTCGAAACATCGATCCCGCGACCGTCATCGCTCACCGCAACGATCACCTGGTTCCCGTGGTGATACGCATCGAGCTTCACGGTGCCCTTCGCGAACTTACCGGCTTTTTGGCGCTCTTCTGCTGACTCGATCCCGTGCCCGACCGCGTTCCGGACCATGTGAGTCAAAGGTTCAGCAATCGCGTCAAGGATGCTCTTGTCGAGATCGGTGTCCTGCCCGCTGAGAACTAAGTCCACGTCCTTGCCACATTGACGCGCAACGTCGCGAACGACGCGAGGGAAGCGGCGGAAGAGTTGCTCGACCGGCACCATGCGGATCTTCATTACCGAGCGCTGCAGGTCGTTGAGCACGCGCGACTGGAATGCCATGGCATCCGAGAAGCGGTTGCGCAGCGGATCCTTGGGATAGCGCCGGCCAAACTCGTTCATTGCCTGGTGCAGCATCGACTTGCCGATAATCAACTCACCGACGAGATTCAGGACCGTGTCAATGCGTTCGGCGTCTACTCGTAAAATGTTTTCAACGCTGGTGTAGGGTACGGGCGTCGTAGCCGGCTCGGGCTCGTGCGCATCGGCCACAGGAACCGGTTGCTGTGGAAGCGCTTCCGGGGTGACGGCGACCTCCCGCTCGGGGGAAGCAGAAGAAGTGGTGGCTGGTGCTGTATCGGTATCCTTCTTTCGGGGGCGCGCCGGTTTTGATCCGCGAATTGCTTCCGCCGTTACCTTCGAGACAATCGAAGGGATCTGGCACTTGGCGATGATTTGCTGTGCCGTCGCCGTGCTGGCGACCGCTGCTTCGACAAACTTACTGGCGTCACGGGAGCTTGGTTCCGGCCTTATGGCAAGCACCTCACCCAACGTCCGCATGGCGTTTTGTACCAGCTGACGAGCCGCCATCGGCATGGCGCATTCAGGATCAATAATCGCCGCGACTTGGAAAACCGTTTGTCCCTTTTGCAGAGCTGTTTTGATCGCAAGTTGCTCGTACTCTGTCCACGAGAAGTGAAGGTTGGAGGCTGTCGCACCCTTTTTACGGGATGATTTCTTGACGGGCTGAGCCGCAAGCTTCTGGATCCGACCACGCAGTGCTTCAACCGAGCGGGGCTTCTTACGCTTACGGATGGCCTCCAGCATTTCAGCGAACGTATCCGCGGCCGCCAAAGCGACTTCGGCGACCTCCGCTTGAGTTGCTGGGGTCATCTCGATGCCCAGGACGTCCTCGAACTCATGCGCCAGTTCGCTCAGTTCCCGGAAGCCGCACGCCGCGGCATCCCCCTTCAGGGTATGAACAGCACGCCGGATGCTGCGCACAACTTCGGCGTCGCCGGGATTCTTCTCCAGCTTTAGTCCTTCTTCGTTTAATGCCTGAAGGAGCTCCTGCGCGGTCTCGAAAAACAGCTCGCGCAATTCGGCTGTCCGGTCATCGGAGGAGGGACTCAATTCTCCACCTCGATTCGCTGATATGCGGTACCGCTGTTGCGATGCATCATGGTGAATCTCTCGGTCAGGCCCAGCAGGCTTTCCGCGTGGCCGACGAGCAGATATCCTTCCGCATTCAGACAGCGGTAAAACTTCTCGATGAGGCGCTTCTGCTCAGGCTCATCGAAGTACATCATCACGTTGCGGCAGAAAATGACGTCATTCCGCTGCGGCAGGTACTCTGTCTTCAAATTGTGAAAGTCGAAATGCACCAGGTCCTTGATCGACTTCTTGACCGCGTACCGGTCTCCGACTTTGTCGAAGTAGCGCAACCGATAGCTGTAGTCCACCGACTGCATTTGAGTTTCGTTGTAGCTGCCTTCTTGTCCGGCACGCAGGACGGAGTAGCTGATATCGGAGGCGAGGACTTCCACCTTCCACGGGGGCGGCACCACCGGACGCGGGGAGACGTTCTCCACCGGCAGGGAATTGCGCAGGTAGTAGTAAGCCAGCGCGTCACAGACGAGCATGGCGACCGTATAGGGTTCCTGGCCCGTGGAGCAGCCCGCACTCCAGATACGCAGGGAATAATCGCGATGCGCCTGCTTCCTCCGAAATAAATCTTCCAGGATGAATTTCTGGAAAAGGTCCAGCTGCGCTTTGTTGCGGAAGAAGCTGGTTTCGTTGACCGTAAGGTTCTCGAGCAGTAGCGCCAGTTCCTTCTTGCCTTCTTGCGTGATCAGGAGCCGGTAGTAGCTGTAGAAGGAATCGAGGTGGCATTCCCTCAGCCGGCGCTGCAGGCGGTCCTGCAAGAAGTGGGCACGCCGCTCATCGAAGTGCATGCCGCACTCCTGATACACGAGTGCTTGCAGCAACTTCAGTTCGGCATCGGTAAGCGGTGTCGGTAGGGCAGGTGTGCTCATGTCGTTGGCGTTGCGCTTACTTCCCGGCGGCCGTCCCGCGGACTTCCTGCGCGGGCGTGCTCTTGCCGTTGGATTTTTCCGTGCGCAAGCTGCCTCCCTGCAGCAGCTTGTTCATGTCGAGCAAGATAATGAGGCGGTTCTTGTACTTGCCGAGACCGGTGACGCAGTTCAACCCGCCTTCCTGAAACACAGCAGGCGGCGGTTCCACATCTTCTGCGGCAATCTTCAGGACGTCCGAAGCGGAATCCACGATCAGCCCGGTCAGGCGGCCTGTCGATTCCACCACGAGGATCCTGTTCTTCTTCTGAGTCGATGGAGTCTTTTCGCCAAAACGTTTGCGGAGATCAATTACGGAGACGATTTTCCCCCGCAGATTGATGACACCTTCGATGTATTCCGGCGCGTCCGGGACAGACGTGATTTCGGTAACGCGTACGATCTCGTGCAGGGAAGCGATCGGCACGCCGTAGGTCTCACGTCCAACCTGGAACCCGACAATGTGGAGTTCGCGATTCATACCAGGACCTCGTTACGACTGCGACCCTGCTCCTGCCGATGCACGTCTTGCCTTCGCCGCAGGTCTTTCAGACCGGAATGTCGCGTCACCGAAGTCGCCGCTCTCAAGGGCAAACCGGTTCATCGAATCGAGCAGTTCGCGCGACATCTTGGACATCTGCTCCGACGAAGCCGCCAGTTCGGTCGAACCGGACGTCGATTGCTGGATCAGTTCGCGCATTCGCTCCATCGCTTTCACTACCGCTTGCGCTCCTGACGCCTGTTCTTCCACGGCGGAGTTGATTTCGTGAGTGATTTCGTTCAGCCGAGTCGTAGCCCGGGCAATCTGCGAGGATCCATGAGACTGTTCGTTTGTCGCCGCGCCGATCTCCTGGGCGAACTTGTAAACCTCGGTGACCACATTCGAGATCTTCTTCAGGGCGGAATTCAACTCGCCGCCGAGTTCCAGGCCTTCGTTCACGATCGAGGTACTGCGGTCCATGTTCTCGACCGCCTTACGGGCTTCTTTCTGAATGCTCTGAATGAGTTCGGAAATCTCTTTCGTGGATTGGGCCGACTTCTCCGCCAATTTGCGGACTTCATCCGCCACCACCGCGAATCCGAGACCATGCTCGCCGGCGCGCGCCGCTTCGATCGCAGCATTGAGGGCGAGGAGGTTGGTTTGTTCTGCCAGGTCGTCGATGACTTCGATGATCTTACCGATATCGTCGGCTCGGGTCCCGAGCACGTCGATGATCTCGCTCGAGCTTTGAATAGTCGTATTGATACGGTTCAGCCCGTCGGTCGCCTTTTCCATCGTGCCGATACCGCTATGGACTTCTTCGCGCGACCGGTTGGAGATATCGAGCAGGACCTTCGCCGTGTCAGCTACGCGCTGGATCGAAGCGACCATCTGGTCGATCGACGCGGAGGTTTCACTGACGCTGGAGGCCTGCGTCTGGGTGCTCTTCACCATGTTCTGCACGTTGACGCTCATCTCGTGCATGGTGCTGGTGACTTCGTCGATGGCCGATGAAACTTGCAGGCTGATTTTGGCCGATTCGTCCGAAGCGCCGGCAACCTGGCTGGAAGCGCTGGCCACTTGCGAGGAAGCATCGCGGACGCTCTTCACGAGGCTGCGCAGTCCTTCGACCATCCGTTGGAACGCGTGTCCGAGCGTGTCACTCTTGGAACGAGGCTGAACTTCGACCGCTAAATCTCCTCCAGCAATGGCTTCGGAAACAAACGCCATCTCCTTGAGGTACTTGACCATCTTCGCGAAGGTCTGGGCGAGTTGCCCGACCTCGTCCTGGCGTTGAATGTCTATATTGTGATCAAGGTCGCCACTTTCGCCGATCTGTTGAGCCACTCGCATGAGGTCAGTCAGGGGCTCGGTGATAGAACGGGCAGTGCTGTAGGCGATGAAAATGCCCAGCCCAAGTGCCGCCAGCGTGCTGATCAGGGCCACAACTCCAGTCCAGGTACTCGCCGTTTCATCCGCTCGGCGTTTCTCCTGAACCGTTTTCTTCGTCTCCTGATCGGCGATGTCCAGGTATTCCGTGAATTGCTTGACCCAGTTTGAGGCGTCTTTCTGGAGATAGAAGATTTGCAGTTCCGCTACGGTGACGTTTCCGGCATCGACTTCCTTACGTTTTTCGGCGAGCGGAAGCGCAAATTCAGCATTCCACGAATGTGCCAGCTGCTGAACCTTCTCCAGCGCACTCTTCTGCTGGTCCGACGTGGAGAGCGTCTGCGCCTTAGTCAGGTGATCGTTCAGCAGGCGACTCCCTTCATTCATGCGATCCATCTCGCGGGTATCTCCACTGAGCAGGTAATTGCTCAAGTAAAGCCCGTTTTGCATGATCTGGAATCGGACTGCCTCGGTCGCATCCGACATGTCCATCGAAACCTGGGCAGCCGACTTCGCTGAGTGTTCCCGTTCCACGGCAATCATGTTGATAAGGAACAGCACCACGACCATGGCTAAGATCGCGCCGAAATTGATGTACAGCTTTTTGCGAATCGTCATCGCTGTTGCTCCACTCGAACGGGCGGCATAGTTCCGTGCCTACTGCAACGTGCCGCGCTAGTTTTCCGGTCTGAATGTGAATTCGACTACTCCGCTGCTCTCCTCTGGGCCGGCTTCAAACTTCCATTTCTTAACGGCATCTTCGGCCGCACTGACGAGCAGAGGATGTCCACCGAGGACCTTGGTGCTCTTCACTGAACCACTCGGCGTCACCACAACCACGAGCTTCACCACTCCACTGATGCTCATTCGCCGGGCAATCTCGGGGTACGTAGGTGCAACCTTCGTCTTCACCTTGCGGGTCATCTCCCCCTGTTCCTGCCCCAACGCGTGAGTTGGTCGGATGCTCCAGCCCAAGCCCATCAGAAGCGCCAGCACCACCACCATTCCCCACCGCTTCGCTTCTCGAAAAGACACGATTCCTCCTAGCACACGTAGAAACCCGCTGTGCAACGTGCACGGTGGCTACCAGCGCGAAAGACCAAGGCATTACTTTCGTCATGGTTTGTAAGCTGCTGACAGCCCGTCGTTTACTTCTGCATGTGGGGTGTTGGTATCCGCGGAGAGATACGGTCTGTCTCACACGGCCTACTCCGGGAAGTTTTGATCTCAGCGTGAGACGAAATCTAATGCCAAATGCGACGCCAGAAGGGGATATTCCTCAGGAGGAGCAGGATCTGCTTATTTCCTTGACTCAAAATGAGATTACGAGGTACTTTCCCCTTATCCTACAAATGCTTGTGCGTAGACGTCCCCCTGTTTCGCGGGCAAGTTGGAGAGACCACCTCTGCTGGAAGGCACGCACTTACAATCCGAGGACTCCTTTCAAACACTTCTGCTCCGAATCTCGGAGTCGGTGTCGGCGGGAGGGGACAATCATTCCCTGATTCGGTCCTTTTGTGAAACTACCCTCCAGTTCCTGCAGCTCAGTGGGGTCTATTTCTGGCAAGTTGTCCCCGGCAAGGAGCTGGTTGGAACCGATGCCGCGGGTCTTCTGGCCGACACGTTTCCTGGCCGTCGATTGCCGCTTAGTTCCACCCAGAGTGCCGTAGCGACCGACGTCTTTCGCAGCCGAAAAACCAGCTACGTGAACCATCTGGATCACGAACGATACCCAATGGCTAAGGAGTTCGGCACGCGTTCGATCCTCGGCGCGCCGCTGATCGTAGCCGGGGAGCTAATTGGGATCATCATTTTCCTCCACAACTCAGAACCCGAGTTCTTCAACGAGGACCTTGCCGCTAAGGCTACGATTTTGGCCGGTCAACTGGGTAGCTTGCTGGAAGCCGTGCGCCTTAAGCAGCTGTCAGCCGATGAGCATCGCCGCGCCCAGGCTCTCATGAACTTGGCCAAAGAGACCTCCGCTTTACTGAAGGTCTCCGAGTTCGCCGAACGCTTTTTAGACAAGGTTTGCGGGATGCTTGGTGCCCAAGGTGGTTGTTTAGCCCTGGAGCAGCAATCCAGCCTGGAAGTGATCTGCTTTAAAGGGCAAGGTGGCGGGGACGCCGCACTCAAGCGGCGACTCGGTGCGGGCCTGGATGATCTGGCATCGCGCACAACCCCGATACTCTCCGGGGCGGCTTCTGACTTCTTGGGCGAGTCTCTGGCTTCGGCACTCGGTTGGCGCGATCTGGCGGTCGCTCGGCTGCACGGGCGTGAAGGCGAGTTGATCGGGTCATTGTGTCTGACCAACCGGGACAAGGCCTTAACCGCGGAAGACCAGCAGTTCCTGCAAGCCGTCATCGCGCATGCCTCAGTAGCGCTGGAAAACGCACGGCTGTTCACGCGCATGGATCAAGCCAATCGGCACTGGCTTGAGATATTCGATGCGTTATCCGACTTCATAGTCGTTCATGATGAGCAGCAGAAAATCCTCCGCGTGAACCGTCCTCTTGCCGACTTTATCGGAGTACACCCTACCGAGATCGTCGGTCTCAGCATGAGTGCCCTCATGAATGAGGTTTCCGACGGGACACCGCGATCCTGCCCATTCTGCCGCACCGCGCTAAGCGCCGACGAGTTCGTGCAGCCGGTTCTGGAACGCACCTACCTGGTCTCGACCTCGCGCGTTCACGGAAGCAGCAGCGAGAGCCTGCAAACCATCCACGTGCTCAAAGACATCACCGACCGCCGGGAAGCCGAGCGGCGGTACCGCGAGCTATTCGACAACATTCAGGAAGGACTGTTCTTTACCAGTCCGGATGGCCGCTTTATCGAGGTCAATGACGCCCTGGTGCGAATGCTCGGGTACGAGAGCCGTGAAGAGTTGTTGCAGGCGGATATACCAACGCAGATCTACCTCACCGCAGATCGTCGTCGCGAAATGATGCAGCGCATGGAAGAGCACGGAGCCTTGCGGAATTATCACGAGACACTTCGGCGAAAGGACGGCTCCACCATCCAGGTTTTGATGAATGCCTTCGCAGCACGTGATTCCCACGGCAAAGTCTTACAGTTCCGCGGGCTGATGCTGGACATCACGGATCTCAAGAATTTCCAATCCGAGCTGCAACGGGAACGCGATTTCTCCAGCAAGATTCTTAACAACACGCAGAGTCTGATCCTGGTAGCGGATACGGCCGGGCTCATCAGCTATGCCAATCGACGCTGGTATGAGGCGGGTGGCTATGAGCAGCAGCAACTCGTAGGGCATCCTCTCATCAACCTGATTGCGCCCTCGCGTCGACAAGCCGTCATGGACGCGCTGCATGCCACTTTGGCGGGCCAGCAGGTGGATAACCTGGAATTGCCGGTCATGCGCGCAGATGGAAAAACCGGACAATTTTCAGTAAACCTCAGCCCGATGCGAGACGACCAGGGCCACGTCGCCAGCATCGTCGTCGTCATGAGCGATATCACCGATACGGCGATGTTGCAGGCAAAGCTCGTACACACCGAGAAACTGGCCGCGGTAGGCCAACTGGTCTCCGGCGTCGCTCATGAAGTCAATAATCCTTTGACCGCGATCTTGGGATTCGCCGATTTGCTCATGGAGAATCCGGAATTGCCTGACTCTGCGCGCCGCGATTTGCGTGTCATCCTGCAAGAAGCGCAACGTACCAAGCAGATCGTGCAGAACCTGCTCAGTTTCGCGCGGCAAATGCCTCCCCAGCGCCGGCCCTTGCAGGTGAACCAGATTCTTGCGAGAACGATACAGTTGCGTGCCTACGATTTCGCCAGCCACGGCGTCGAGATCGTACAGAATTTCCACGAGTCCCTGCCCGAAGTGGTTGGCGATTCACATCAGTTGCAGCAGGTGTTCCTCAATATCATCAACAATGCTTATGACGCCGTGCGGGACAGTGCGCGTCCACCGCGGATTGAGATCATGACCTCCTCTTCGTCGTCGGGATTCGCAGAGGTCGTGTTCCGCGACAATGGCAACGGAATCTCCCATATCGAGCGCATTTTCGATCCATTCTTTACGACCAAAGAAGTAGGGAAGGGAACCGGCTTGGGACTGAGCATCTGTTACGGCATCGTGCGGGAACATGGTGGGGAAATCTTCTGTTACAACAACGACGAGGCTCCCGGGGCAACGTTCGTCGTGCGTCTGCCGGCCATTTCCGAGGCTTCATTCAGCCTTTCTGCGGGGGCGATGCAGGCATGAGCGTCGCACAGGTTCAATCCAGGTCCACGCCGGTACTCTTGATCGAAGATGAGCCCTCGGTGATGGCATATGTGCGGGCTGCGCTCGAGCGCGGGGGGTACGTCGTCATCGGGTGCGAGTCAGCGGCCGAGGCCTTGCCGGTATTGGCGTCGGGAGACTTCTTGGGCGTGGTTTCCGATATGCGTACGCCCGGAGGAGTCAGTGGCGCCGACGTGCATGCCTGGCTCATGCAGAACCGCCCCGAGTTGGCGGAACGCATCGTCTTCATTACCGGCGATATCGCCAACGAAGAGACTGTAGAAACACTTCGTAAGACCGGCGCGCCTTGCGTCGAAAAACCTTTTCGTGTCCAGCAATTTATTTCGGTCATAGAAAAGACATTTGGGAACCCGTTGTGAATGAGGAATTCCGAATCCGACTGTTGATCGTGGACGACGAACAGAGCATTCGCCGTCTGTGTGTGACCGTAGGTGAGTCACTGGGTTTTGCGTGTCTGGAGGCTGACAGCGGCGAATCAGCGCTGGCGCTCCTCGAAGAACAGTCGGCGCATATGGTTCTCACCGATATGGTGATGCCCCGCATGTCCGGCCTGCAGTTCCTCGAACAGGCGAAGAGGCTCCTGCCGCGTACGGAAATTGCTGTGATGACGGGCCATGGGTCCATCGAGACCGCCGTGCAGGCCATGAAACTCGGAGCCTACGACTACATCACCAAGCCCTTCTCACCATTAGAAGAGCTGCGGCTGTTCCTCCGGCGGATGGCGGAGAAAGTGCGCTTGGTCGAGGAAAATCAATTCCTTCGCGACCGTGCCGACACCGAGACTGATCTCCATGGAATCGTCGGATCATCGGCCAAAATCCAGGACGTTCTCCGTATGATCTCGCGGCTGAAAGATACGCGCACGCCGGTGCTGATCAGCGGCGAGAGCGGAACCGGAAAAGAACTTGTCGCTCGTGCTATCCATTTCCGTGGATCGTTTGCGAACCGCCCCTTCGTTGCGGTGGATTGTGGTTCCTTGGTTCCCACGCTGATCGAAAGCGAATTATTCGGCTACGAGAAAGGCGCTTTCACCGGGGCCTTGAAGTCCAAAGCAGGGCTGTTCCAGTCGGCTCACGGAGGAACGATCTTCCTGGACGAAATCGGCGAGTTGCCTCTCGAGATGCAGGCCAAGCTCTTGCGCGTATTGCAGGAAAAGGAGGTCCGCCCGGTCGGCAGCAACGAGAAAATCAAGGTCGATGTGCGGGTGATCGCCGCTACCAACCGTGATCTCGAGGCCGCGTACCGGCAAGGTACCTTCCGGAAAGACTTATATTTCCGCCTGAATGTAGTCACAGTCCATTTGCCTTCGCTACGTGAGCGCCGGGCTGACATCCCTCTGCTTGTCCACTGGTTTCTGGATCGATATGCCCCGGGAAAGACTCTCCAGGTGACCAGTTCCGCCATGAAGTGCCTCCTGCAATACAGTTGGCCTGGGAACGTGCGCGAACTGGAGAATTGCATCGAGCGAGCGGTCGCTTTGGGAGACGGACGCAACATCGATGTCGGGGACCTCCCCTCCGCTGTCGCATCGGGTTCTGAGGCTGAAGAAGGTGAAGAGGTCGCCGTAGCTCCACTGACAAGCACCGACTTGGAAGATATCGAGCGGGCCACGATCCAGCGTGTTTTCGAGCAAGTAAAAGGCGACAAGGCCTTGGCCGGCAAGATGCTCGGAATCAGTCGGGCTACGCTATATCGGAAGCTCAAGCGCTACAACATAGGCATGCACCAGGGATCATCAGCATCCGCCACGCTCCAGTGAATTCTCATCTCTTTTTCTGAGACGCTGTTTCATCCTGAGACGCTCGCCCAGAGAATCATGCACTGCGAGTCCCTGCCGCGCCAATATTGTCTTTGTTTAGAAGACCTTCCCCCAAAGTAAGCACTAGCCTCGCTTTGGCGCTCCTCGTGCAACCAATCCTTTCGAAATACTGCGGTCCGAGTTGTCACTGGAGTGCTAACCGGCAACTTTGAGAACTTGGATCGCAACTTGAGGTTTTCTGTGAGCGCCGAAAGTGCGGCCCCCGCGCAAAGCAAAGACAGCAGCGTCAGCAAGCTGGCCAATTTCTTCCCCGACGCGACTCCTTCGCGAATAGCCGTTCGGGTGGAGCGGCGTGGTTCGGCGAAACCGTTTGCAGAAAACACGATCATCGAGTTTGGGACCAGACGCGAGGCACTTTTCGCGTGCAAGAATCCCCTCGAGTTTGCCGATACGATACATTTGCGCAACTCCGACGGCTCGCTGGATGTAGAGGCACAGGTAGTCGCGGTGCAGTACCACCGCGGCGAAACAGCAGTGGCGGCCCGTTTTTTGCGCGACGTCGTGAATTGGATCGTGAAACCATGAATCCTTTGCCTTTACCCGACTTGGCGACGGAGTGGCGCGCGATGCGCTCGCTCCATCCTTTGTATGTAGCCATCACCCGGGAATTCGTCATCGAAACTCCGCCTTGCAGCGACTTGGAGTCCGGGATTGATGCTCCAAGCGAGGAAGGCATCAAACAGGCCCGAACCTGGTTTGAAACACTGGATGAGCGCATACAGGTACACCAGTTGCGCCAATTCCTTCAGACTACTTCGCTGGCTGACACTGAGAGCCTGCGTACTCTCCTGCTGCGTCATCTGCAAAAGCCAAAATGCAGCGAGGCCGATCGAGACAAGATCGATTTCTTGTTGGTTCAGTACTTTTCGCACTCGGCACCTTCGCGCCTGGATAACTCCGATTGTGATCTCGACTATGTCGCGCAAATACTCGACCCGGTGCTGGGCGCGGTAAACACGACACTCCCGGAATGGCTTGCGCCACTTGAGCCGATGATTCAGTCCGCCAGCAATTGTCACCGGCTCAGCGACTTGTTTGCCTCCAAGGTCCTCGAGCGTGGACGTAAGCTGAAGGTGGAAGCGAAGGAAGACTATTTTCAGCCGGTCGCGATGGTGGCTTTTACGCGATTCAGTTTCCTGATGCGTCGGTTCTTCTTCCGGCTCATGCACGACGATCTCAACGCGATCCTCGACGGGCTTCGGGAATTGGAACATCGCAACATAACGAGCCTCGATTGTCGCAGGGCGCACTTCTCGCACCAGGAACCGACGGATCGGTTGCGCATGATCTGCCACTCTTGGAAAGTGATGTTCCATGCCGAATATTCGCTCGGGCAGCCTCTGAAGATGCTTGCGGACTTGCGTACGGTGGTGGAGGAGGCGCTGGCCCGGTCAGAGAAGGCCAAAGGAGCGAGCGCGGGAGCCACGACTTCAGGCAGCACGACTTCACGCACGTCCACGAACGCAACCAACCCCGGTTCGGCACCCGAATTCGATATTTCCTCCGCACCTGGTGTCGATGGAGATGTCTTTTGAGTTTGAGGGCCCACTTTGATCGCGGTCTGGACCAGCCGACCGTACTCATCATTGCGGATGATGCGGAATTCGCTCGCGGCGTCACTACAAGATGGCAGGCGGAAAAGGCTGTCCCAGTCTTCACGTTGATGAGTGGAGACCTGTGTCCAGGAATCAGTGACAGTGGATTCGATATGGCGGTGGTCGGGGGTGTGCGACCCGGCGTTTTACCCTCCGTGCTTACGATCCTCGAGTCGACCGGCCGGCCGATACTGTATCTCGCGCCGAACGGACAGACGGCGTCCGCCATCCGGGAGAGCCACCAGCGTACCCTCGTGCTTCGTCAGAATGATGATTGGCTCGATGCCCTGATTCCCATGGCATCTGAGACCTTGCGCTGTGCGCGTGCGATTGCGAGAGCCACAGAGGCTGAACAGGCTTTGGCTGCGTCCCAGGCACAGGCTACGCTTGGCCGGTATGTTCTCGAGATGAGGCACACCATCAACAACGCCTTGACGTCGATGCTCGGGAACTCGGAATTGCTGCTGGTAGAACCTGGAATGCTATCGGCACAAGCGCGGGAGCAGATTGAAACTATTCGGACGATGGCCCTGCGCATGAATGAGATTTTCCAGCGTTTTTCATCGCTGGAGACGGAACTGCGGTATGTCGAGAAGCAGGTTGTAAGCGAAACGCGGGCTATGGCTCGCCGTGCAGCTGCGTGCACATGAACGGTACCACCCCTCCCCCCTCGCAGAATTCGGTGTTTCCTATGATGCATCACCTCGCCACCAGCGTGACCGTCCTGGACTGCGAAGTTACTGAGATCCGCCTCCTTGTGGAGCGGTATGCCGGCGTGTTGCTGGAGCGGTCGAATGAGTCGTTATGCGCAATGATCGCCGAATGCCTGGAAACTCACGGCATGAGCTCAGCCGGAGAACTCATCGCATTGCTGCAGCCCTCGCCGTCAGAATGCGATGGCCTATTGGAGAGGCTCCTGGCCGGTGAGTCGGGATTCCTTCGCTTTCCGGCGGCTTTCCATGCCCTTGAGCGTACGGTTGTGCCGGAACTGGCTGCGCGAAAACAGGTTGAGGGTGGCAGCACGCTTCGTATCTGGAGTGCGGGTTGTGGGAGTGGGGAAGAAGCGTACTCGATCGGAATGACCGTCTGCGAGGCATTACGCGGAAGACGTGATAGCTGCAACATCCATATTGTCGGTTCCGATATCCGGAAGTCCGCCCTGGAAACCGCCGAGCGCGGCCTCTACCGCCAGACATGTCTCAGCAATCTGCCGAAACATCTGGTTGGCTCCTACTTCTCGCGTGTGGGAGACCACTTCCTGGTCAAGACGAGATTACAGAACATCGTGACATTTGCGCCGATGAACCTCGCGAATCCGAGCTTTATCGGGCGATTCGACTGTATCTTCTGCATGGATGTGTTGCCGCATTTTTCGGCGGCACAGAGGACCGCGCTGGTTCAGAGACTGCATATGTTTTTGGAGCCAGGCGGGTACTTATTTGTGGGAGATCAGGAGAAGCTGCCGGCCGCAGACGTCACCTTCACGCCCGAGTCGCATTTCGGCTACACCGCTCACCGACGGCCGTTCGCCGCCGCAGCGCGCACAGGAAAATAGCTCACCAGATTCTCGGATTCACGCGCATTTCGGCCTGTGCGTTTTCAATTGACCGAGTCACGCAAAAAGAAACTCCTTGGTGCGTAATTCCTTGATGGTGTCGCGCAACTTCGCCGCCTTCTCAAACTCAAACTTCTTGGCCGCTTCGCGCATATCGGATTCCAACTTGACGATGTAGGCGTCGAGTTCTTCCTGTGATTTGAATTCGGGAATGCCGGCCGCATCGGAGGTCAGGTCGGCGTAATCGGCTTCGACGATGCTGGCCAGCGACATGGTCAACGGCCGAATGATCGATTCCGGCGTAATCCCGTTCTGCTCGTTGTAGGCCTGCTGGATGGCGCGACGGCGGTCCGTTTCGTCCAGCGCGCGTTGCATGGAGTCGGTCATGGTGTCGGCGTAGAGAATCGCCCGTCCGTTAAGGTTGCGCGCACAACGACCGATTGTCTGGATGAGTGAACCGCTGGATCGCAGGAACCCTTCCTTGTCAGCATCCAGGATCGCCACCAGAGATACTTCCGGAAGATCCAGACCCTCGCGCAGCAAATTGATCCCGATGAGCACATCGAATTCGCCTTTGCGCAAGTCGCGAAGAATCTTCACGCGTTCCAGCGTCTCGATTTCTGAGTGCATGTAGCGGCACTTCACTCCAACTTCGGCGTAGTACTCCGCGAGGTCCTCCGACATGCGCTTGGTCAATGTCGTGACCAGCACCCGTTCCTTTCTCTCAACGCGCTGGCGGATTTCATGAAGCAGGTCGTCAATCTGTCCCTTCACCGGGCGAATCTCGACTTCGGGATCGATCAGGCCCGTCGGGCGAATGATCTGCTCCACCACCACGCCCGCTGATTTCGTCAGCTCGTAGGGCCCCGGCGTCGCTGATACATACACGGCTTGATTCACTCGCGTTTCGAATTCCTCAAACTGAAGTGGCCGGTTGTCCAGCGCTGAGGGCATCCGGAACCCATATTCGATCAGCACACTCTTTCGCGACCGGTCACCGTGCCACATGGCGTGCAGTTGCGGAACGGTCTGGTGCGACTCGTCGATGAACAGCAGGTAGTCGCGCGGCACATAATCCAGCAGCGTCGGCGGTGGCTCCCCCGGCAGGCGGCCGGTGAAATGGCGCGAGTAGTTCTCAATCCCGTGGCAATATCCGACCGACTTGATCATTTCCAGGTCGAACATCGTGCGCTGATGCACACGCTGGGCCTCTACGATGCGGCCCTGCTTCTCCAGTTCTTTCTCCCACCAGGCGAGCTCTGTCTTGATTGATTCCACCGCCGAACGTCGAGTCTCTTCCTTCATGACGTAGTGCGTTTTCGGGTAGATTGGCAGACGCACGTACTTTTGCTTCACGGTTCCAAAGAGCGGATCGATTTGCGAAAGCGACTCGATCTCATCCCCCCAGAGCTCAATCCGGTACGCCATGTCGTCGTAGGTGGGGAATATTTCAATCACGTCCCCGCGAACGCGAAAAGTGCCACGGCGGAACTCGGCATCGGTCCGCTCGTAAAGGATTTCGACCAGCTTGCGCGTGATGTCCTCGCGCTTGACCTTCTGTCCTTTTTCCAGGAACAGCAACATGCCGTAGTACGCTTCCGGAGAACCCAGGCCGTAGATACAGCTGACCGATGCCACGATCAGGCAGTCGCGGCGTTCGAAGAGAGATTTCGTCGCTGACAGTCGGAGCTTATCCAGCTCATCGTTAATGGTTGCTTCTTTCTCGATATAAAGATCGGCGGCAGGAACGTACGCTTCCGGCTGGTAATAGTCGTAATACGACACGAAGTATTCAACCGCGTTGTGCGGGAAGAAGCTTTTGAACTCGTGATAAAGCTGGGCAGCCAGAGTCTTGTTATGCGCCAACACCAGGGCCGTTCGATTCACCCGCTCGATCACCTTGGCCATGGTGTAGGTCTTTCCCGAGCCAGTGACGCCGAGCAATACCTGGTGTTGCTCGCGGTCATAAATCCCGCGCATTAAGGTCTCGATGGCTTTGCCTTGGTCGC
Source organism: Terriglobales bacterium (assembly GCA_051984555.1). Lineage (GTDB taxonomy): Bacteria > Acidobacteriota > Terriglobia > Terriglobales > Acidobacteriaceae > Gp1-AA122. The sequence goes on from JBPYEW010000218.1 coordinate 19,619, forward strand.
CCTGCGGTTTGTAATCGCTTACGAGTCGAAAATCCATGTATTTAGCCGATAGATCCTGTCCGGTGCTTCTCCGCCCCTACCCACTCCCGGGGCCCACGCAGGGTGAGTCTCCTCAGAAGTGAATTTCAGCGGGTGGGCATCTCTCGATTATATCGTGGTCAGGAAGTGCGTAGTTCGGCGCGGGATACTACTTCGGTGCGGGTGTAGCGGCCTCCGGGGGCACCACTTCGCCTACGCCGACGATCTTCGCATCAGTGCGAAACTTCTTGTAATCGCTGTAGTGGAGGTCCTCTTCTACGTTGAAATTCTTCAGCAGAGCGACTCGGGCGTCCACTTTCACGTCAACGTGCTTAGGCAGCCAGACCTCCTCGTTGACCCGGGTAGTCTCGATCAAAATGCGCGACCCTTTGTGAATGCGCGCCAGGAACAAGCCCCAGGAAACTGTGTCGATGCATGTCGCGTCGAGCTTCACCCACTGCGTCTCGGCTTTGTCAATCCACAGGCGAAACCGGAATTTTGGCAGCACCTTCGCCTCTTTTATGCGCGGCTGGTAGCCCGGCTTGGGATCGGCATCGATCACGTACGTCTCGCGGCCATCAAGGTCCTCGGTACCTACCATGTGAAAGTTGTAGGCATCGGCTACTTCGAGGACGAACTTTCTTCCGTCATCGCGTTCCTTGGCTTCTTTCGCCAGACGCTAGCGGCGGTCCTCTTCTGATTCGTTTTTACGCTTGTCGATGATCTTCTGGATCTTTTCGTCTTCCTTCTCGGCATCCTTCGAAGACAACGGCTGGTCATTCTTGGCAATCAGCTTGTCGACTTCCTCGCCGTACAGCATAAGAACTTCATAGGTCTTCGTTTCAGTTGATTTCACTCCTCCGCCTCCATCCAGTTTGTGTTCCTCCTGACGCTGAATGTAGGTGTAGTCATGCGAGCGCTTCTCGTTTTCGAGGTCCTTGTCTGCCACTCGCCGAATAAGATCCCTGATCTGTTCCTGAGTGAGCGTGCCCGGTTTCAAATCTTGAGGAGTGTTCGTCGCCGGCGCCTCGGCACTCTGAGTTTGATCAGCGGTCTTGTCGGGAGCCGGAGTTTGAGCAATTCCAGCCACGGTTAGACCTGAAACCAATGCCAGCACCAGGGCAGTGTGCGTTCGCATACGAACTAAGAACCCATGCATTGCGAAAAAGATGCGTGTCACGACGGGATACCTACCGCTTTTCTGCTCGACCAAGGCATCCGGCGCGGAAGGAGCGGTCGTCGAGGCGGTGCAAGCGTTTCTCCATACCGGGTTTCAGCAGCCGGAAATGAGGAATTGTGAACAGGTACTCGGCAATGAACCAAACTGGTTTGTCTGTGGTCATCCAGTCGTAGCGATCGAATCGAGACAAATTGACTGGGCGGGAAAAAGTTCGGAGCGAGCGTTCCCGCCGCAAATTGAAATAGCCCTCGAAGTAGCTCATCGCCAATTCCCGCAAGGACCGGTAAACGGGCTCCCGGTAACGGCATCCGGTGTAATTGGATTTGGCAATGGCTCCCCAGTGTCGGCCCACTTTATAGATGGCGACAACGTGGTCGGTATCGGCCTGTGCTTCCAGGTCGAAAATCAGAGGTGGATACCCGTTTGCCCGAAGCGCCGCCGCCGCAAAGATCGCACCTTCCAGGCAGTGCGATGTTTGTTGCCGCAGAACCCGCCTCGGCGACCATGCCGTATCCGCGAGGTGGTACGGCATATCCTCGAGAGCTCGCTGAATGCCGTAAGGATCCTTGAGGCTGCGCAGTTTCCGAAGCTCTTTCGGAGTAAACCCGAGGTGATTGTTCATTGTTGGGATAAATGCAGTGTAGCTCAAAACAAATCCGACGCTTTTGCCGGCGGAGGCGAAAGACTCGGGTGCGCTCATCTAGGCAAAGACGTCCGCCAGTTCACCGGGAGAATCCACCACCAGGTCCGGGGGAGCCAGTTCCAGAGTTCGTGGGGCAAATCCGTACGTCACCCCGCACGTCCAGAGCTCAGCATTCCGTCCGGTGACAACGTCGATGGACGAGTCCCCGATGATGATGGCCTCGTCCGAGCGAGTGCCGCTCTCCTTCAGCAAAGTGCGCACCCCGAGGGGGTCGGGCTTCTTGGTCGAGAAGCTGTTACCGCCATACACTCGGAAGAAGAAATCGCCCAGCCCAAGTTCGTCGACAATGGCTCGCGACGGGTTAACCGGCTTGTTGGACAGGACTGCCATTCGCTTATCGGTGCCGTCGTGGGTAGCGCGGATCGCCTCCAATGACGAGTTAATTCCTTCGTACACGTGAGTATTATCGAGTTTGTGAACCCGGTAGTAAGACAGGAAATACTCCAGCGCCTCTTGTACGAAGCGCTCATCGTCGGGGTCACCCAGGGCCCGGCGGACAAGCATTGGGGCTCCATCTCCGACATAGCTGGCAATGACACTTTCTGGCAACTCGGGCCGATGAAAGTGCGTCAGCATAGCGTTCACGGAATGCACCAGGTCCAGGCGTGAATCAACCAGGGTGCCGTCCAGGTCAAAGATCAGCAGCTTCAACGTCTTGGGATCGAATTGGCGATTGAACCGGATCATGTATCTTCGATTACTCTGCGTGCCTTCCCCACTCCTCAATGCCCGGGGGATTCCAGTATATTCGGAACGGCAGAGTCGTTTTACAATGCATCTGGGCAGGGGCATGGGGTACTCACGAGGATAGGATGGCTACCACGAAAGTCGGACCTAAAGGGGCAAGGGCAGCCGTAGCAGAGAGGAACGACAAGACCTACGAAGGCCTGACCCGTGAGCAACTCATCCAGGCCTACCGCCTGATGTATCTTTCGCGCAAGCTGGATGACCGCGAAATCCTGCTTAAGCGTCAGCAAAAGATCTTCTTCCAGATCTCTGGAGCGGGCCACGAAGCGATCGGCGTTGCAGCCGGGTTCGTGCTGAAAGCGGGTTACGACTGGTTCTATCCCTACTACCGTGACCGGGCTCTCTGCCTCGCGCTCGGCGCTACTCCGTACGAAATGCTCTTGCAAGCCGTCGGCGCCGCCGATGACCCAGCCTCTGGCGGACGGCAGATGCCATCGCATTGGGGCTATCAGCGCTTGAACGTGGTTACCCAATCCTCGCCGACGGGCAGCCAGATCCTGCAAGCGGTCGGGTGCGCTGAGGCAGGTCGTTACTTCAGCCGTCATCCCAATTCTTCTCAGAAGAAAGACGGCGACTACCGCCAGTTCAAGAATGTCGCTAGTCATCCCGACGAGGTCACATACGTTTCCTTGGGCGATGGGGCCAGCAGCGAAGGCGAATTCTGGGAGGCTATGAACAGTGCCTCCACTCTGAAGCTTCCCGTGCTCTTCATGATCGAGGACAATGGCTACGCGATTTCCGTTCCCGTCGAGGTGCAAACTCCGGGTGCGAATATCTCCCGCCTGGTCGGAAACTTCCCGGATTTTCATTTCGAAGAATTCGATGGTACAGACCTAGTGGCAAGCTACGCCGCCATGAAACGAACCGTCGAATACATTCGTGCAGGGCATGGACCGGGATTTGTGCATGCTCATGTGATCCGGCCCTATTCGCATTCCTTGTCGGACGATGAGCGCTTGTACCGGCCGGAACCTGAGCGCCAGCAGGATGCGGCGCGCGATCCGATTACCCGTGCGGCCAAGTTCCTTGTCCAGGAAGGTCTTTTCGAAGAACAGGAACTGAAGCAGCTGGAAAAAGAGGTTGACCAGGAGGTTCAGGAAGCCACAGACCGGGCATTAGCGGCGGCACCCCCTCTGCCCGACACCGTTACCCACTTCGTCTATTCGCCGGATCTGGATCCGACCTCGGACGCATTTCTCACCCAGCCGGCCGCTCCGCCAGCTGTCGAGGACGGCAAAAAACCGCCAGCCCCAAAGACCATGGCTGACCTTATCAACACAACTCTGAAAGACGAGATGCGGCGCGACGAGCGCATCGTCATGTTCGGCGAGGATGTAGCCGATTGCAGCCGCGAGCAATACCTGCAGCAGAAATTGATCAAGGGCAAAGGCGGTGTGTTTAAGCTGACCGCGGGTTTGCAGTGCGAATACGGATCTGACCGCGTCTTCAATTCGCCGCTCGCGGAAGCGAACATCGTTGGCCGCGCCACTGGAATGGCAACCCGCGGGCTCAAGCCGGTGGTCGAAATTCAATTCTTCGATTACATCTGGCCGGCGATGATGCAGTTGCGCGACGAATTACCGATCATCCGGTGGCGTTCCAACAACGCGTTTTCAGCGCCCGCCGTTGTGCGCGTTGCGATTGGCGGTTACCTGACCGGCGGCGCGATTTATCACTCGCAGTGCGGCGAGAGCATCTTCACGCACATTCCTGGACTTCGTGTGGTGTTTCCGTCGAATGCGCTGGATGCGGCCGGGCTGCTGCGCACTGCGATCCGTTGTGACGATCCTGTTCTCTTCTTGGAGCATAAGCGCCTGTATCGTGAAACCTTCGGACGCGCTGCCTATCCCGGACCGGATTACATGGTTCCGTTCGGAAAGGCGAAAATCGTCCATCCCGGCTTGCATTTGACCGTTGTGACTTATGGAGCGGTCGTTCCGCGCGCCCTTCAGGCTGCACAGAAGCTGCAACGCGAGCAGCACATCACGGTCGAGCTCATTGATCTGCGGACCCTCAACCCTTACGACTGGGAGACAATTGCTGCTTCGGTCAGGAAGACGAACCGGGTTCTGGTCGCTTACGAGGACTCACTGAGCTGGGGTTACGGTGCCGAGATCGCCGCGCGCATCGCCGATGAACTCTTTGATAGCCTTGACGCGCCCGTGCGTCGCGTTGCTGCCAAGGATACGTTCGTCGCGTACCAGCCCTTGCTGGAAGATGCGATCTTGCCGCAGGCGGCGGACCTTTACCGGGCCATGAAGCAATTGGCGGAATATTGATCGCCTCAGGCCGGGCTCAACACTTATCTACCTTCCAGAAACCCGCGGGTTCATATCCGAGCTGAAGCAATCGATTGCGGGGATCGTGACGTTTGCCGCAGTTCGGGCAGGGAATGTATGCGCGGATGTGGCCGCCGTGCTGGTCGTAGTCACGTGATACGGCGAACGTCGTTCCACAGCTGCAAGGAACCAGCAACATTTCAAAATGGCTATCTTGAGCGGGTTTACGTTTTCTGCCCACCAGAGAATCTTACTAGGTCAGCTGAACGTCGGCAGATGGACAAGATCATCTGGCGGAACAGATTCGAGCGGCTGGCCGGCTTTGCGCCAGGCGGTCAGTCCTCCGACGATCACAAAAGCGTTAAAACCTTGTTCCCGCAACATGTGCGCCACCCGGGCGCTCGTGGCTTCGCGCGCTCAACTGCAGTAGACGTAAATGTCCTTATCGCGGGGTAGATTCCCGATCTCTTCCATCAAGTGGTTCGGCTCGAGGCGAATCGATCCCTGTATTCGGGAGGCGCCGGCGTCGTAATAACCGTGGCTGCGGACATCGATGAGCAATACATGGTCACCGTTGTCGGATGCCAGTTTGCGGGCCACTTCCTCCACTTGCACACGCGGTACTACCCGGTATACGCGATGTTGGCTGAATACCCAGAGCCGATACGCGACGTAGGCGAGGGCCGCAATGATAACCACCCACTCCACCGCACGTCCGGCGGCCTGAAATCCATGCATCATGGAGGCCAGAAAATCACGGAAAACGAATCCCAGGGCTCCATACGCCAGAACGTAGAGCGAGATGCCAACGACATCCAACGCGGCGAACTGCTGATAAGGCATCTTCATACTGCCGGCCAACGGCGGTGCCATCGTGTTGATACCGGGGATGAACTTGGCCAACAGCAGCGTGGTTCGCCCCCGCTTATAAAAAGATTCAGCCGAGCGGAGGATGCACGTCTCCGGATTGATCGAGATCTTGCACAAGAACCCGAGCAATCCCCAACCGGTCTTGCGACCCATAAAAAAGAGCAGGGAATCGCCAAGAGCCATTCCCAAAACGGCCACCAGGACCACGGCCGGGCCGCCCAGTGTGTGCGAAGCCACGGCGGCGCCTGCCGCGACCAGCGCCAGGGCGGCAGGAACCGGCAAGCCCATCGCTTCCGCCAGAACAACTAGAAAAACCGCCGCGTAACCGTGCTTCGAGATAATCGCGATCAAATCATGCATGGTATTTCCAGGTCACGAATTGGATTAGTCATCCCGCCATTCAGATTCATCAGTCGCCATCGATTAGGTGCCCAGCCCCTGACGAAATGCGAGTCTGCAGAACGAAGAAGCAAACCGTAAAGCCTGGAAATCCCAAAACGGGATGCCAAAATGGCTGTCTCAGTGTGAGATGGTGATTCTGTTCTGAATTCAGAACATCCTAAGTTGCACATCTGTGTATAATTGCGCCCGATGTGAGTTCCTGCAGCCAAACAGTTAGCTCGCATCGACACAAGGAGACGACCCATGAAGAACGTGATCCGGCTTGTAGTCCTGGTGCTTGGACTTGCAACCGCCTACGTCGCAATGGCCGCACCGGTCACCCCGGCTCCCGATGGTGGTCCGATGCCGCTTTGCCGTCCGAATCATCCCTGCGGCTATTAAGGTGATTTGAGGCAGAACCGAAATCAGCTCCTTCCCCCCTGGGAATGAAAAGTTTGGGCTAACGGAAACGTTAGCCCTATTGTTTTGCTCCGCAAAAAATTTAGACATAAAAGCAATGCAAAAACTTTGAACGCTGCACTTCGATAAAAAGCGTCTCGAACCGGCTCTGATCATCTGACAGAGGTGAGCCGGTCTTCACTTTACATTCCCTATGCGACAGTTCGAATGTTCGGCAATCTTATTTGATCTCGACGGAGTCCTTGTCGACTCTACACGTGCCGTAGATCATCACTGGCGCCTCTGGGCGCGGGAGGTCCGCGTCGATCCGGACGAGGTCGTCAGAATCGCGCATGGCGTGCGTACCCTCGAAGTTGTTCGCCAGATCGCTCCCCATTTGCCAGCCGAAGCGGAAGTGATTCGGATTGAAAGACGCGAGGCCGAGGATCGCGATGGAGTGTCCGTCATGCCGGGCGCGGCTGAACTCCTCAACCGCATCCCGGGAGATCACTGGGCCGTCGTCACCTCGGGGACCAGGTATCTGGCCACATCACGATTGAAGCTCGGTGAATTGCCATCACCGGGTGTGCTTGTATCCGCCGATGATGTCACTCGGGGTAAACCGGACCCGGAACCTTGGCTTACGGGGGCGAGGAAGTTGGGAGTACGTCCCGAGGATTGCCTGGTGATTGAAGATGCTCCCGCCGGTATTCAGGGCGCACGCACAGCCGGCATGAAAGTGATCGGGTTGACCAGTACATATCCTGCCGACAACTTATCGAATGCGGATGTGGTAATTGCGTCGCTCGAGCAGATCGAAGTTACTGCGGCGGAAATCCCCGGCCGTTTGCTGGTCTCAATTCAGAATTCGAGGCGTGTCTGATTCGCCATCCGATTGTGTCAATAGCCGATGAGTAAACACTTTCTGTAACATACTGGCGCTGCGGGAAATCCGGTCGCACCCGAATGGCGGGTTTACCCCTCAGAATGTGTCACAATAAAAATAGGGGCTTTTCCGCGCGATTAGCCTTCCCAGCAACTGGAAAACTGGCAGCGGAAACCAACGCCGCAGATACAGCTCCCCGTCGCTAAGTTTCTTGTTTTCTAGATTTTGATATTTAAGTGCCGTAATCTCAAAGATTTACACGGCTGTCGCCGCTAAATTATTGATTGCACAGGATCGACCTATAAGGGGGAGGGGGTATCTAAGCTACCTGCATGACGGGCTCTGTGCGAATGCGGCTAGCGGGGTCGTATCGTTTAGCGTAAGTAGTCTTCGAGTTCGGTTCCGCGATCAGTCTTAGCATCGCGATATTTCACGATCACCGGCGTATACAGCGACAGATTCCACTCGCCGCCCTTACCCTTTGTCACAGCACGGGATCCGGGAACGACGACGGCATTCTCGGGTACCTCGAGAGGAGCGTCTGCCGTTGCGCGATACACCAGTCCGCGCACGATGTCGTGAAGGGGGGTGGACCGGGTGAGAATGGTACCCGCGCCGAGTACGGCACGTGCGCGCACCAGGGTGCCCTCGTAAACCCCACAGTTTCCTCCCACGAGAACGTCATCTTCGATGACGACGGGAGCTGCATTAACCGGTTCGAGAACCCCGCCGATCTGTGCCGCAGCGCTGATATGTACACGTTTTCCAATCTGAGCACATGATCCGATGAGTGCGTGCGAGTCGATCATGGTGCCTTCATCCACGTAAGCGCCGACGTTGATGAACATAGGCGGCATGCAAATCACGGACGGTGCGACATAGGCTCCCAGACGCGCGGAGGAGCCGCCGGGCACCACGCGCACTCTATCGGCAACGGTGAAATGCCGGGCAGGGAAGGTGTCCTTATCGACGAAGGAGAGCGGCGAACCATTGCTCATCTCCGCGAGCTGCCCCAGACGGAAGCCAAGCAAAATGCCTTGCTTCACCCACGTGTTGACGACCCATCGCTCCTCAAGTTTCTCAGCGGCACGAATCTTCCCTGATGTCAGAGCGTCGCGAAACTGAAGAAAGATTTCCCGGGCATGGGGATCTGCTTCGACTTCGCCTTGGGATGCTAGTCGTTCGATATCAGCTTTCAGGGATGGCATGTAGACGGAAGTATAGAAGAAGTCTGAGTCAAAGATTTTGCGGCGCTAGATGCACTTGCATTCGCTGCGGATGAGAACGCCGACCATTTGCTGCGATACTTGGCGAGCTTCCGAAAGCGACGGATAAGGACCGTGCCATCGAGCGTGATTAGTGTCGTGTCCGACCGGGCGGCCTTTACCATGATTGCACTGACCGCAGTTACTGCGATGAAGGACCGCTTTGTGAGGACCCGCGTGCCAGTTTTCGTACACGAAGAATTCGGTCGCTTGTGGCGGCGGAGCCGCCGGTTTTGCAATCAATCCGAGATCGGCGGCGATGCGCTGCAGCCGTGAACGTGTGTCTCGCTTCATCGGCAACAGCGGCAGTCGATAGATCTCCTGGATTTTCCCCATCATCGCAAGCACAGCTTTGACGGGCAGCGGATTCGACTCGATGAAGTTACCCAGCATCAATGGCAGATACTTGCGATGAATGCGACGCGCAGTCTCCCAGTCATTGTTGAGCGCTGCGCGGGTTATGTCGGAGATTTCGCGGGGAATTTCGTTGCTTGCGACAGAGATAATCCCGACTCCGCCAAGAGCCATTACCGGGAGTGTTACCGCGTCATCGCCGGAAAAGACCAGGAAGTGCTCCGGGACCAGGCTGCAGACTTCAGCAATCTGCGTCATGTTTCCGCTGGCTTCTTTTACGCCAAGAATATTCGGGACTTCGGCCAGGCGCACCAGCGTGGATGGCTCTATGTTCGCACCCGTGCGACCGGGAACGTTATAAAGAATGAGGGGCTTGTCGACCGCTTCGGCGATCGCTTTGAAATGTCGATACTGGCCTTCTTGCGTGGGCTTGTTGTAGTACGGCGATGCCGTCAGGATTGCCGTCACTCCAGGGCGAGCTGCGATTTCCCTGGCTTTGTCGACGGCATCCGTAGTGGAGTTCGAGGTTGCTCCCGGCACGATCGGCACGCGGCCGGCAGCGACTTCGATCGTGATATCGATTACCTTGAGCCACTCCTCGCGCGAAAGCGTAGGAGTCTCGCCGGTTGTGCCACACGGAACGAGGAAGTCGACACCAGATTCGATTTGCCATGCGATCAATGCGCGCAGGGCAGGCTCATCGATAGAGCCATCAGCCTGGAAGGGCGTTACCAGGGCTGTACCGCATCCCCGAAGCTGCGTCATGCACACAGGATAACGCGAACTGCTGGATTTTTCACAAGGATGGGCTAGAGCTGCCGCCAGATGTCATGGAATCGGAAGAACCCAGTCCGTCCGGCCAGCCATTCGGCAGCTCTTACGGCGCCATCGGCGAAGCCGCGCCGCGATTTCGAATCGTGACAAAGGTAAATCCGGTCGGCCGTCGATTCGTAGATCAGCTCGTGCATCCCGACCACGTCGCCCTCGCGGAATGACGTGATTTCGACGTCCTCGTCGCTCGCTTCCTTGATGATCTTCTGAACCGTCAGTGCTGTACCGGAAGGCGCGTCTTTCTTTTGCGCGTGGTGACGCTCGAAGATCTGGCCGTTATAGTCGTGTTTCAGGGCCATGGCGGAGGTGCGCGCGATGTCGAAGAAGAGATTCACACCTATCGAAAAGTTCGCGCCGTATACAAGTCCGGTGCCGGCCTTTTCGACTTCTTTCTGAATTTCGGGAATATGTTCGTACCAGCCGGTCGTTCCGATCACAACATTTTTTCTGGCGTGAATACACGCGGAGATATTTTCCCTGACCGCTTGCGGAGTCGTGAAGTCGATGACTACCGCGACATCGCGCAGGTTGTCGAGCGTGAGTGCCGCACCGTGCGGATTATCGGAGCTTCGCAGAATGCGAGCCTGGTGGTGGTGCTCGCGCGCAATCTCCGCGACGAGAGAACCCGTTTTACCCGCGCCCAGGATTAAGAGATTCATGAGTGATTCGTAATCGGCGACCTTGAAGCGATTCGGTAATCTCCGACCGTTTGGCAGAAAACGAAGAGATTACCCGATTACAAAATTACCAAATTAGAAGCTAGGCGAACACTTCCGGATCCAGTTCCGAGAAGAAGGCCTTGTGAAGCCGCTGCACCACCGTTGGAACCGACTCCTCTTCGACCACAAAAGTGAGATTAATCTCTGAAGCTCCTTGCGAGATCATGCGGATGTTCACGTCCCCCACCGCTGTGAATACAGCGGCTGCTACTCCGGGACGCTCCCGAATGTCTTCTCCCACCAGGCAAACGATAGCCTTGCGGCCCTCATATTTCACATCGGCGAGCTTGGCCAAATCGGCCGCCAACGCCGGAATCGCTTCATTCGAATCGACTGTGACCGACACGCTCACTTCCGAAGTGGATACGACGTCCACCGGTACTTGGTGTTTTTCGAATGCGTCGAAGATCGCTTTCATAAAACCGTGCGCCATCAGCATTCGGGTGGCTGTAACCTCGATGATTGTTATCCGCTTCTTGGCTGCGATGGCCTTGAACATATTGCGGCAGTGCGGTGCGCGGGCCGTGATACGAGTGCCTTCGCAACTGGGATTCCCGGAATTCAAGATATACACGGGAATGTTTTTCTGGATGGCGGGCAGCAACGTGGCGGGGTGAAGCACCTTGGCGCCGAAGTAGGCCAACTCCGCCGCTTCATCGAAGCTGATTACCTTGATCCGGTGAACGTCGGGGCAGAGGTTCGGATCGGTCGTCATCATACCGTCGACATCGGTCCAGATCTCAATCGACTTGGCGTCCAAACCGGCACCCACGATCGCTGCTGAGAAGTCTGATCCACCCCGGCCGATCGTGGTCGTTGTGCCGGCCCGAGTAGAGCCAATAAATCCACCCATGACGGGTACGCGGCTCCTGTCGATGAGAGGCTTTACCACCATGTGCAACTTTTCATTGGTCTCCTGAAACAGTGGCACGGCCCTGGTGTGGGTGTTGTCGGTCACGATGCACTGCCGTGAATCCACCAGCGATGAGTTCAGGCCGCGCGCGGAGAATGCGGCGGTGACGATCTTGCTGGATAGAAGTTCTCCATAGGCCGCCACATGGTCCGTGGTACGAGGCGTGAGTTCACCAACGGCGGCGATGCCTCGGAGCAGTTCATCGAGAGCATCGAAGTCGCCTTCAAGTTCGCTGTGAAACTGGGTAAAAACCCCCGTCCCGAGGAGTTCGCCGGCAACGTTGTAGTGACGTTCGCGAAGGGCGCGGGAAAGCTTAAGAGCCGTCTCCCGATCGCCGCTGCCGGCAGCCCGAGCGGTTGCCAGCAATTGATCGGTGACCTTGGACATGGCGCTGACCACCACCACTGGCTGTTGAGAAAGGCGGGTTTTGACGATTTGAGCGACGCGGTCGATGGCTCTCGCATCTTGTACCGAGGTCCCGCCGAATTTCATTACCAGCATGAAACCAACAACCTCGGATGCTTTCGCCCGGGGAGGATGACCACCGATTCACTTGCCGTACTCACTGCAAGTAGCCTTGTGCTTTGAGAAGTTCTGCGTTCAACAAAGCGGCCCCGGCGGCACCTCGAATTGTGTTGTGAGATAGAACCGTGAATTTCCAGTCGAGAACACCACACGGACGGAGGCGCCCGACCGTGGTAGTCATGCCCGCACCGGATTCGGCATCGAACCGCGGCTGCGGCCGATCGTTCGCGGAGACATACTCGACCGGTTTCGACGGCGCGCTCGGTAGTTTCAGTTCTTGCGGCAGGCTGCGGAATTCATTCCAGGCGGCAATGATTTCGTCCGGCGAAGCTTTCTTCTTCAGCTTGATCGAAACCGATTCCGTATGTCCATCTTCAACCGCGACGCGATTGCACTGCGCGCTCATGCCGAACTCGGCCATCTTGATGCCATCGCCATTGAGAGTGCCGAGCAGCTTGCGCGTCTCTTCCTCCATCTTTTCTTCTTCTTTCGCGATGTAGGGTATGACATTACCAAGAATGTCGAGCGAGGCTACTCCCGGATAACCCGCCCCGCTGACGGCTTGCATGGTGACGGCCATCACGGTCTCGAGGCCAAATCTTAGGTGCAATGGAGCCAGCGCGAGTACCAAGCCAATGGCGGAACAGTTTGGGTTCGTGACGGCATATCCGCCGGACTTCTTGCGCCACGCTTGGCATTCAATCAATTTGATGTGATCGGGATTAACCTCTGGGATCACAAGCGGCACGTCCGATTGCATGCGCAGAGCGCTGGAGTTGGATACGACGGCACAACCGGCGGCGGCAAACTTCGGCTCAAGCTCGGCAGCGATGCCGGAATCCAAGGCCGCGAAGATAACCTTCGGCGCACCCTCGGGTGATGCCATCGAAACTTGCATGGGTGCAACCCGCGTGGGCATGGCAGTTTTCATGCGCCAACGGGCGGCTTCGGCATACGGACGGCCTTCTGATCTTTCTGAGGCCGCCAGCCAGGCGACTTCAAACCACGGATGGTGCTCGAGCAATTGAATGAAGCGCTGGCCGACGATACCGGTAGCTCCAAGAATTCCAACAGGTATTTTCTTCTGCATAACAGTAACTCGGATTTTACAACATGGCCGGTCGACGCCCTGGCTTGCGCACCTCGGATGAATTGTCCTGCCGCGCCCATCTTTCGCCGAAGGTGTAAGGATCTTCGGCCCCGTGCCGATACTAAAAGGTTAGGAGCTGAATATGCCGGAATTGCGCCAGAATTTCGTTACTAAAGAATGGGTCATCATTGCGACTGAACGCGCCAAGCGGCCGGAAGACATGGTACTTCGCCGGCCGGTGAAGCCGGTTGCCGCGCACGTAGCTAGCTGTCCGTTTTGCCCGGGGAATGAAGACAAGACTCCGCCGGAGCTCTTGCGTCTTCGCGGTCTACACCAGGCAGATTGGTCGGTACGGGTTGTGCCGAACAAGTTCGCAGCCCTGTCGCGGGAAGTCCAACCGGAACGCACGATCCGGCGCTCCCGGCGCACAATCAAGGGCTTCGGTGTACACGATGTGATTGTCGAATCCCCGGACCATTCCAAGATCATGGCCCTCATGTCGGATGCCCAGGTCTCGGACATACTCCGGGTGTACAAGGCTCGGTATAGTGAACTGAGTCTCGATCCACGCATCGCGCACATCACAATTTTCAAGAACCATGGAGCGGACGCCGGAACGAGTCTCGAGCATCCGCATTCGCAATTGGTCGCTACGCCGGTGATTTCTTACCAGGTACGCCAGCGCTTTCAGGAGGCGCTCCGGCACTACGACGAATATGGAGATTGCATTTTCTGCCAAACGCTGGAAGAAGAGTTATCCGAGAACGTACGCATCGTGTCTGCGACCGAGCACTTTGTAGCGCTCCAACTATTTGCTTCGCCGACGCCCTTCTTCACCCATATCTATCCCCGCCGCCATATGGCGAGCTTCGGAGATATCAGTGAAGCCGAGCTTACTGATTTGGGCAGAGTGTTGCGCAGCATTTTGGGCAAGTTGTATCACGGGCTCGAGAATCCCGATTTCAATTACACGATTCGAACGGCGCCAGCCGAGTGCGTTGGGGTGAAATACTTTCACTGGTACGTGAGCGTCATCCCTCGACTGACGCGCGTTGCCGGGTTCGAGTTGGGATCGGGAATGTTCATCAATACCGTGCTGCCGGAAGCCGCGGCGGAATTCCTCAGGAACATCAAAGTGGAAGATGCAGCGGCGGCTTCAGCCGGGAATTTGTGATTTAGTTGGTTGCTTAGATCTGGTTCTGAAACCGTTTGTAACGCGCATTCCCTCCGCGTTTTGTGGTCGGAAGGTCTCGTCAGAACCGGGGCGGGAAGTCGCGGCCGAAGGCATATTCGTTGAGCGGTCCAAAACGCTTCTTTTCCGTGTAGAGTTGCCAGCGTCGCCACACGATGCGCAAGCTTGCCATCACAGGAATCGAGAGATAGACGCCCAGTACACCAGCGATTTCGCCGCCGGCGAGGACTCCAAAAATCGCCGCGAGAGGATGCAGCTCCATCTTTTCTCCCATGATTCGTGGAGAAATAACGTAATCCTGCAAAACCCGCCAGACCGCCAGGAACAGAATCAAGACTACCCAGTGGTGATAGGACATCAGGACCGCGACTCCTACAATCAACACAGCCGCGACCAGCGGTCCAACGACGGGAATGAACTCCATCATGCCGCCTGCCGTCCCTAACACGAGCGCGTACGGTGCGCGTACGGCGCTGAGGAACGCGGTGTAGATGATCAGGGAAAGCGCAGCTAATGTCAGCTGCGCCCGGATAAAATGCGCCAGCATCTGGTTGAGGTCGGTAATGACGCCTTCCATGAATTCACGCTTGGGCTTGCTCTGCACAAATGACAGAGCCACATTGCTGAAGACACGGCCGTCTTTAAGGAAGAATGCGGCGAGAATCGGTATGAGAAGCAGAATCCAGGCTTCCTGCGCGACTTCGGCAACACGAAGGCCCACGCGCTTCACAATCGCTTGGATCTGTTCCTTGTGTCCAATCAGGAAGCCCTCAATCCGGGCGGTAGTCGCGCCACTCCAGCCACGCTCTTGGCCGAGTTCCCGGGCGATCTGGCCGGAACTTACTTTTCCGATTAGATCTGACTCCGCAAGCTTCGCGCCTTCATGGGTGAGCTTTGGTCCGACAAAGGAAAAGAACACTACGACGCCGACCAAAATCAGCGTGTAGATGATCGCAATCGCCCGACCTCGTCCTTTCACCCAGATCTCGAGTTTGGAGACGAGCGGGTCGACAAGATAAGCGAAGAAAATCGCGAAGAGAAATGCAATCAGTGTCCGGCGGGCTACGTATAGGAAACCTAGAGCAACGGCAAACAACAAGATGGTCAGGATGATTCGAGCGGTCCGGCTGTCAATTAGGGCCAATCGTTACTCCTGACGAATCCCATATAGATGCTAGTCCCTCACGACCTCAGTTTTCTCACTAGGTATCGATATTTTCACTACCTTGTAGTGGTCTTGATCATCCAGCCACATAGCCCACTCACCGCCTTCGTATTTCAGGTTGAAGCGGGCGAGTTCACGGTCGGCTCCGCGGATCTGGACTTTTTCCTTTCCAACCGGTTCCAGAGTGACGCGCATCGAGAGTCGGTCTTGGGGAACGATGGTGCCGAACGAAATCGGACTGGTAGGACACTGGATCTTCCCCCCGTCATTTTTGCAGTTCTGGCCCAGGTAGCGCCATGCCAGCAGTTCGCGATGGATGAAGAAGTTGTTGTCCAGCACGATGGTCGACGAGGGCAGAAGGAACGGCTGCTCTGCTGGTTTCTCGCCAGGGTTCGCTGTTACGCGTTCGATCAGAAACTGGTCGTTCGGTACGACCTCAAGCTGGGTCTTTCCGGGACTACCTTCATGCCAGCTGTAACGGATCAGTTCGCCCGTTCCGGTCAACTGCATCTGTGAGCTCTGGCTGGTCTTATCCTTTGAGCCTTCCTCCCGTAATTCGGAATTAACGGTGTTTCCCGTGGCCGCCTGCTGGATGGTGAAGGTCTCGGTGACCACGCGCTGGCCATTCACGAAAATTCCAAAGGAGCCGGAATCGACTGTTTGGCCAGTCTGTTCCTTAGCATGAAGGCAGAAGGCAAAGATAAGCACCGACAACACGCACATTAAGAATCTGAATAACTTCAGGGTCACTGCTCCTCCAGTTGGAAGTCACGGCGCAATCGCCCGATGATTTCTTCGGCGATAGCCTCCACTGATTTGCCGCTGGTCTGAATATGTAGTCCTGCCTTGGTATAGAACTCCCGGCGCGCTTGATACAAATTACGGAAGTGCTCGGGATCCTGCCGGAGAGGTCGCGGGCGTGACGGCTGTTCGCATCGTGCCCAAAGCTCCTCGACGGGTGCGTCGAGGAAAATCGTGATGGATTCGGGATCCGAGAACAGATCCGCATTCTCTGGCTGGACGAAGGTTCCGCCTCCCAGCGCAACGACCGTCGATCCGCGAGACGGCCCGGACAGGATGGCAGACAGGGCCCCGCGTTCCAGGTTGCGGAACTCTGCTTCTCCGCGTCGCTGAAAGATATCGGCGATGGTAGTCTGCTCCCGGCTTTCCAACAGCGCGTCCAGATCAACGAACTGCCAACCCAAGCCGGCAGCCAGACTGGATCCAATACTGGTTTTACCGGATCCCATAAACCCGGTCATGAAAACAGTGCGGACGTGATAGCGGTGGGCGTGACAGGGAGCAGCCTTGTCCCGTTCTGACCTGGTTGTCACAAGGTCCACCGGCACCGCACTTTCCTGGGAGCTGATCTAGCGCTTCTTGAGGCGGATTTTACCACTGAAGGTTCGCAGAAAGACCGTAGAGGTAGCCTTTCCGGCCGTGCCAAACAGGGCACGTCCCCCCTTGGGGAGAAAACTCATATGGGACTTGGGACTGAGCGGAAAGTCGTTTTCGACATCGCCCTTGGCAGAGTAGGCGTTCACGTCCAAAGAAGCATCGGGGGGAACCGTCGCGACGATCTCGCCGGTATGGCTGATCAGCTTGTATTCACCGCCCACGCCGAAATCACCGTTGTAGTGGATTTTTCCGTTCGTCGAACTCACAGAAACGAGGGGCCCGGTTACCGAATTGAGTGTTACATCGCCGCCAACCGAACTGATCTCGACGTGCCCGATCACGTTAGTCAGCGTGATAGCGCCATTGAGGGTGTTGACGTGCATGTGCGGCGTAACGACGTCGTGAACCTCTATCGGTGAGGTGTCGCCTTCAAAAGACAATTCGCCGCGTAGCTGCTCTGCGCGCAGAGGGCCATTCGTTGAGTGCACAGACAAACGCGTTTCGACCGGCGCGATGACTTCGTATTCTACCGTTCCGCTCTCGGGCGTGGCGCCATTCAGAAGGTGCGAGCGTAGTTCAACGCGATCCCCATTCTGATTCTGATAAATCTCGACCTTATCCGAATGCAGGATGGCGGTGACCAGGATCTGATTCCCATTGGAGGGTTTGACTGTGACCGGCCCGTACTCATTGTTGATCGTCAGAGTGGCTTGTGGACCGACAGCGTACTTGAATTCCTTTTTAGCCTGATCCGCAGCGACAGCAATCATGCTCATCGCCAGCACCACCACCATTTGTCCGACGCACTGCCTGGTCATAGCCCCTCTTTTCCCGACTCAAAGCGCCTGCGGATGACTGTCTCCACAAGCTGGTACTCACATTATTGCACTGAACGGTCCATCGCCAACTGGTAAAGCATGTCCCTCTGTTGGTACGCGTCCATCAAGAAATGACGGGCTTCATCGTTGCTGGGATCTTCCTGCAGAGCCTGCTGTGCCTCGAGGATCGACGAATTCACGGTACGCAAGTTGTCGGCATAGGTAGCTCGCACTGACGGCGAAACCTCAGCCAGGAACTGCTCGTCATCCGCCGATACAGGAGTTGCGCTGACTTGAAAACCATTTCCTGCGGGCGTGATGACTTGATCTTCCGCGACCCGCACTGGCTGCGAGGAACGTCCCGTATACAGAAGTACTCCCAGGGCCACGGCCACCACCGCCGCAAGCGGAGTCGCCCACGCCCATAGAGATCGGCGGGGGCGCGGAGGAATCACCAATGTGCCTCCGGCCTGCATGGGCACTTTTATAAGGCCCTCTTCCTCAAGAGTTCTTCGAATGTTTGTCCAGACGCGCGGATTGGGATCCTCGGCTTCGCACAGAAGCTTGCCGCCGGTCGCGATTGCCTTGAGGTCGGTCACCAGATCGGAACAAGAGTCGCACGTATGCAGATGGTCGGCATGCTTGCCATGCGCTTCTCCGTCGATCATGTCAGGCAGGATTTCCTGAAATTCTCTACACGTCATAATCCTCTCTCCCCGATACCGCAATAACTGCTCGGCTTCATCACGGCTTAGTGGCCTTTTCGGCTCTGCTCGTTTTCAGAAGCTCGCGTAACTTCATTCGCGCCTTGTGCAACTGCGATTTGCTATTGCCGATCGAACACCCTACCAGTTCGGCAATCTCGTTGTGCTCGTAGCCTTCGACGTCATGTAACACGAATATGGTGCGATAACCGACGGGAAGGCTGTCAACAGCTTTTTGTAACCGCAACCGATCGATCGAGCCGGCCAGGACATTATCTTCGGTCCCGTAGTCTTTCTTAGGCGTATCGTCATCGGTTTCGATAGTGTCTTCGAGCGGGACGATCGGCAGGTTTTTCTTCCGCAACTGCATCAAGACTACGTTGACCGCCATGCGGTGCAGCCAGGTGGAGAAGGCCGACTCGCCACGGAACGTGCCAATCTTACGAAACAGTTGCAGGAAGGCTTCCTGCGTGAGGTCCTCAGCTTCCGCGGTATTCGTGGTCATGCGCAGACACAGCGAGTAAACCCGACGGCGATGAAGGTTATACAAAACTTCGAACGCTTCGGCGTCGCCTTGCTTGGCCCGGTCAATGGCCGCGGCTTCCGAGAGCTGATTGCTCTGTTTCTTATTTGCGGCTGTCAAGTCGCCTTTCCGGCCGCATTTAATCGGATGCGGCTAAGTAGCTTTTTGTTGTACGGCTTGCGGTCTGGTAACGAACCCAACGCGCGGGCTTTAGCCCGTTCCAGGACTGTAAGTCCTTGCGGCTCTTGCAGGGTAGTTCGGGACCGGAAGCGGTGACTTTCGTTTGACTAGCAGTAAGCCTAAAAGGGTGCGCTAAAATCCGTCAAATTTCGGTCAACAAACCTCCCAGCCAGGCACCGAACGGGACAGCAAGCCCCCTAGTACTCCGTGCCGGCTGTCCGCCGTTCTAGGGCGCCGAAGTGGCCGTGGTTATTGTTTCTAACCCGTGTCCATGGGGTCCAGTTTCGCGAGATTTCAACAGAACAGCCAGGGTAAGACCCACAAAACCCAGGATGGAGAAAACCCACATTCCCAAGGCATATCCGCCGGGATTCCCCGGGCCGGCCTGAGCGAAGTCGTTGGCCTTTCCGATCAGCAGGTTCAGCAGGAAAAACCCAATCTGCTGAATCAGCGTCATCAGGGCATAGGAGGTGCCCAGGCGCTTTTCTTCCACAATGTAAGCCACCGATGGCCACATGACCGCCGGGATTAACGAGAATGCTATTCCCATCATTGAAACCGGCACCCAGAGCGTAATGTTGGTATACGCCATGATCAGATAGACCGGCATAAGTAACAGCGATCCGAACATCATGAACGTGGCACGTTTTCCAACCTTGTCCGACCACAAACCAAATAATGGGGTAGCGATCATGGCCGACAGCGGCAGAAGACTGTTGAAGAACCCGGCACGCTCGTGAGCCAGCACATGCAGCGCATCCGATGCCGCCGGACCGCCCATACCGGCCAGCAGTTTGTTGGTAAAGAAGTCGATCGCGAAAGTGCGAAATGGGAATATCGCCGAATAGAAGGTGAAGCACAGCCCGACTACATACCAGTATGAGAGCTCGAAGCGGAGAAGACCCTTCATTTCCAGTTTATCGATAGTACCGGCTTTGCCCAGGGCATAACGTCGTTCGGCAGCGGCTTCCAGTCCCCAATATAAAAGTGCGCAAATCAGGCTGAGAATGCCAGCGGCAACCGCAATCAGCAGAGGCCGTTGCCAACTCGGTTCCCCGCTCGGGCCTAGGGGATAGAAAGCCCAGTTGGCCCACGTTGGCGAGTTGTCAGCTGCCACCGAGGCCAGCCGGGCGATCGTGAGATTGATACCAAACGCGAAGCTGAGCTCTTTTCCCTTAAACCACTTGGCCAGCGCGGTCGTAACCGCGACGATCATCGATTCGGCGCCCAGTCCCAGCACCGTACGCCCCGAAACCATTACGCCGAATTCGCCCCTGGATGCAGTCAGCGCCGCCCCGGCGAGGCACAGGATCGAGAAGATCAAGAGGGCTTTGCGAATGCCAATCTTGTCAATGATGATGCCGCCGATAAGGAGCGTCAGCACCGCGGCTACGCTATAGCTGGAGTTCAGCCACCCAAAACGCGTGCCAGAAAAACCGAGGCGCTCGATGAAGATTCGCTCCAGCGGGTTGATGCTGTCGTAAATGTAGTAGTTTCCGCCTTGGGCAACACTGAGCACAACGAGAACGATCCATCGGTAGGATCTGGAAGGCTGAGCCCGCATAGCGTCCGGGCTAGACACCGTTTGTGCGCACATGTTCGGCTCCGAGAGAACGGAGAAGGGTACCAGATTGGCAACGCGGGGTAATCGTCAAAATCGTGGCCGTTGCGCGACCGCCCTGACATTAGGAAGAGTAAGGCGGGTAACATCCAAAGCTTGCCGGACCGAATGCCCCGCGCGGAAGGCAGATATCTTACGAGCTCACTTCTTTCCACACACCGTGCATTTGTTCGGCACTTTCTGATATCTCTCCACGAACGGCGCCGGGACCACCACATAATCAGGCTCGCTTAGGAACGGCTTCTTCTCAGTAGGCATGTGGTACGCGCCAAAGAAGTCATAGTCGAGTTGGAGCGTATTGCAATCGACCAGGCGTGCGGTGCCGTGAACAGCCCAAAGCTCCGGGTTCGGGGCCGGAAATGCAGCGCTTTTATTGACCATGCCGGTGCCGAAGAATTCCCACACACCCGCGCCGCGTTTCACGATCGAATTGGAAAAGGTTGTCGTGACAGGGAAGCCCAGACTGGCCTGTGTGAATGCGCCGGCTCCCACCATCGTGAAATGCCCGCCGGGATCGGCGGTGATCGTGATCATGTATTTGGCAATATCGCTACCGCCGTACCAAGTCCCCGCCATGCTGCAGGAACTTGTACCCACTTGTTGTCCGAGAAGCGCCGGCGTCAGAACGAGAACGACCAGCAATAACGAGAAAAATTGCAATGCCGAAGACTTATGCATAAGAGAACTGCCTCCACCACTTCGGAATTCTATTTAGCCCGAAAGACCTTGCAGCGCTTCCGGGCAGAGATTATCGAAGTGCGTTTCCCGAATTGAAACGCAGCGCAGCTCAAGCTAGGTGGATCGACTCAGTCGCCTGCGGACCCAGAAATCAAACACGGGCGCGGGCATTCTTGTGCTAGCATCTCCGCCCATTGTTGGAGGCCACCCTTATGCAAGGCACCATGATGGACTACCCGCTGACCTTGCTTCATATTCTTGAGCGAGCCGGGCGAGTCTTTCCCGAACAAGAAGTCGTGTCCCGTGTTTCGGGAGACGCTTTGCATCGTTACACCTATGCTGACTTCTACCGTCGGGCGAAACGTCTCGCTGACGCACTGCAGAAAGCTGGGCTCAACCGCGGTGATCGCGTTGCCACTTTGATGTGGAACCACTACGCGCACCTGGAGGCTTACTTCGGAATTCCTTCAGCGGGAGGTGTCATCCATACTCTCAACTTGCGACTATGCGGGGCGGATCTGGCGTATATCGCCAAACATGCGGGAGATAAATTCCTGATCGTTGACGATAACCTGCTCCCCATATACGAGAGCTTCAGAGGCTCGGTGCAGTTCGAACGGGTAATCGTGGTCCCGCATTCCGGTCAGGCGGTCCCGGAAGGATGTTGCAGCTACGGGGATTTTCTGTCGACGGGGTCCGAAAAGTTTTCTTATCCGAACCTGGAGGAAACCGAAGCCGCGGCCATGTGTTACACCTCGGGGACCACCGGTTTCCCCAAGGGCGTCGTATACACGCATCGATCTTTAGTGCTGCACAGCTTCATGGTAATGGCGGCTACCTGTGGTCTCGGCGTGTGTGACACATTTCTGCCCGTGGTTCCGATGTTCCACGCGAATGCCTGGGGATATCCGTTTGCCGCGACCATGGCGGGATGCAGGCAGGTGTTTCCTGGTCCGGCATTGAACCCCGAAAGCCTGCTGGAACTCTACGAGAAAGAGAAGGTGACAGTTACAGCGGGCGTGCCGACAGTTTGGTTTGGAATCGTGGAGGCGCTGGATAAGGCGCCCGGACGTTGGAAATTGCAGCCTCTGCGAACGCTGGTCGGGGGATCGGCGCCGCCAGAAGCACTGATTCGGAGGTTACACGTACACGGAATCGATTTGACACAAGGATGGGGAATGACGGAAGCGAGTCCGATTGCGACTTCAAGCGTGTTAAAACCTGCTGTCGAGTATGGTTGCGCGGACGAGCGTTTCGCGGCGAAGGCACGTGCCGGAATGCCCGTACCCTTCGTCGACTTGCGAATCATGAATGAAGAGGGCGAAGTGCCTCCCGATGACGAGACCGTCGGCGAGATCCAACTACGCGGGCCCTGGATCGCTTCTAGTTATTACCACCAGCCGGATGAGAAGGAAAAGTGGACTGCCGACGGTTGGTTTCGCACCGGCGACGTCGGCGCGATCGATGCCAGAGGTTACGTCCGGATCGTAGACCGGACGAAAGATCTGATTAAGTCCGGAGGAGAGTGGATCAGTTCGGTGGACCTGGAGAATGCCATCGTTGCTCACCCGGACGTAAGGGAAGCTGCGGTCGTTGCAGTGCCGCATCCGAAATGGCAGGAACGCCCTCTGGCGGTCGTCGTGCTCAAAGAGGGCTCGGCGATCTGTGATCGTGACCTTGGTGCATTCCTGCGGGAGCGTTTTGCGAAGTGGCAAGTGCCGGAGGCGTTTGTGTTCGTCGATCAATTGCCGCACACAACTACTGGGAAATTGCTGAAATCGGAACTGAGGAAGCGATACAAGGACTGGAAGTGGGCCTGAGAAACACTACCCCGTGGCCAAAAAAACGCCCGGCATTTCTGCCGGGTAGTTCTCGAAATCGTAAACTCAGAGCCGCAGCCTCTTACTGAATCTTCTCCTGTTTGCTGTCGTACTTCACATTACCTGTCTGTTGATTCATGCGGTCGATGTCGTCATTGGTAATTGTGCGTGTCGCCTTCTTACCGCCTTTAGCGGAGGCGGCCAGTGGACCGGCAGGTTCGCTTTCCTCGGCGGAACTGAAGTAAGTCCAGGCGTGTTTTTCCGCCATCTCTCGCTCATGCATCATCATGCCTTCGTGCATGGCATGCTCGTGCATGCCGCGGCGGATTGTCGGGCCGGGAACGGGAACGTTGACAGCCGCGCCACGAATCGGCGATGTCGCGCCCGAGTACCAGACAGGAACAGTGGCGGTAGCGTCGGGTGTGTCGGAGATCTGGGACAAGGTCGAGTTGGTCGCTCCGGCCACGAGGCCGCCCGTTGCGTTCCGCGCTCCAGCCGGAGCCGTCGACATGGTCTCTAGGCTGACCATGGGCGTGGTCACCAGCGGAATGTAAGGTCCGCAGTTATAAAAACAGCCAGTGTAAACACGCGGTGGAACAGGAGCTTGAGCAAAAACCACCGCGGAAAGAGCAACAACCGCGCACAGCACGATGAGCGTACGCATACGACCTCCTGGGAGTACTGCCTGACCACAGTTCAGCAGTTCAGATGCCAGGGATGAGGCCCGTCGTTCACCCAGAGTTGGCCGATTTTGACCGCTGGTTTGGGTTTTTGGGTAATTCGCTCCGTAAGCATGTGCAACGGCTTGCTGTAAGTTTGCAGACAGTTTCGTACCTTCGCGGGATTATCTGCGGGATCGAGCGACTCAAGAGCAGCGAACCGTGCGCATCGGTTCATCTGTTCAACTTCCGACGTAGCGGGCATACAGGCTGCGGGCGACGGCTGTGTCCGTGGTGCCCTTGATGATGGCTCGACCATCGGGGAACAGGGTCAGTTCGTACGGCTCACGCCAGAACTTTAGAACGAAGTCGTTGTGGCGCACAGCGCCATGCGGCGTCAGTCGTTCTTCTATTTCGTTGAAGTTTACCGGGCGGTTACGCTCGTGAATCTGAACGGAGTTACGGCCGCAAAGCGTAATGTGCGGGCGGCCTTCGCCTGCCAAATGAATAAATTCATGTTCGCCGCATGCGCGACATCCGGTTCGAGGCTTATTGGCCGCGACTTCCGCTCTCTCATTCGTCCATACGTCGAACGACAGCAATGTTCGACGCAGCTTGTCCCCTGCCCCCACCAGGAATTTCAGTGCTTCACTTGCCGCGATTGATGCGACTAGGTTCACCGCCGAGTTCAGAATTCCTGCGGTCTCGCAGGTTTCAAACGTGCCGTGAGGTGGATCCGGGAAGACGCAGGCCAGGCAAGGCGTTTGACCTGGAACAATGTTCAGGGTGACCCCGTAGCTCCCCACGGCAGCGGAATAGACCCAAGGTACGTTCTCCTTCACTGTGTAGTCATTGACCAGATATCGCGTTTCGAAATTATCGGTACCGTCCAGTATGAGTTCGACGCCCCCGAGCATTTCATTGATGTTGGCGGGCGTCAGGTCCGCCACGTGGGGTTCGACTTCAACTTGCGAATTGAAAGTCGCGATTCTTCGCGCGGCTGCAATGGCTTTCGGTAGAGACTCCGCAGCATCGGCTTCGTCGAAAAGTGATTGCCTCTGGAGATTGCTTTGCTCGACGTAATCGCGGTCAATAATTCGGATGCTTCCGACGCCGGATCGCGCCAGCAGGGAACAGACGGCCGAACCCGTTGCACCGCATCCCACGACGGCAACACGAGCCCCAGCAAGGCGCTTTTGCCCTTCCAGGCCGATTCCTTTAAATAGGACTTGTCGCGAATATCTTTCGTCGAGTTCCAAACCCATTACCTTCAGCCGATTACCTACCCATTTATTATAGATTTTGCATTCCGTCCAGGCGCCTGTCCGCACAACAAAACGAGAAGATCGGCTCATCGAACCTGTTACGGGTCGAAGCCGGGCGGCATGCCTGCGTCGAGGAGAAGCTTTGCGTCGAGCGAATACGTTAGTCATGAGCCTGTGTGTCTGGGCCCGGGCGATACGTGTCTACGTCCTCGTCGCGTTGGTTAGTACGGCACTCGGGAGTGCTGTCTCGGCGCAGGAGGGAACATCTCCACCGACCAGTTCGATTTCGAAGTACCAAGGAAAAGTAGTTCATGAACTGAAGTTTCGAGGCTTCGAGGGTGACGACGCCCCAAAGCTGTTTAGCACGATCGAATTGAAAAAAGGCGAAGTGTTGGACCGGAACAGTCTCCGAGAGAGCATCCGGACGTTATACGCAACCGGACGCTTCGCCGACATCCAGGCGGAAGTCGAACCGGTTGACGACCAAGTGGATGTCATCTTTGCGGTAACCCCAAACTTCTTCGTGGGAGACATCACCGTCGAGGGCGCCCCGGCACATCCGTCGGCCAGTCAGGTGATCAATGCCAGCAAACTAACATTAGGAGAATCCTTCACCCGGGAAAAGATGGACCGGGCTACCAAACGCATCGAAAGTTTGCTGCAAGAGAACGGCTACTATCGCTCGACCATCACCGCTCAGCAACAGTGGGTAGCGAAGACGCAGGTAGCCAACATCTGGTTGCGGATGGAAGTAGGAGAGCGAGCACATATTGGAGCGATCACGGTCAACGGTAATCCGCGTTTCTCGAGTGACCAGATCCTGGACACCGCGAAGATGCATCCCGGCGATGGCGTTTCCTCGGATCGACTGACGGATGCTCTGCAGCGCTTGCGGAAGAAGTATCAGAAGCAGAATCGCTTGCTTGCGCAGGTAACCGTTGAGCATACCTATCACGCGGAGAAGAACTCCGTGGATTATGCCTTCAACATCGACCC
This sequence comes from Terriglobales bacterium, assembly GCA_051984555.1. Classification (GTDB taxonomy): domain Bacteria; phylum Acidobacteriota; class Terriglobia; order Terriglobales; family Acidobacteriaceae; genus Gp1-AA122. The sequence goes on from JBPYEW010000218.1 coordinate 45,798, forward strand.
AGGGCCCGTCGTGCAAATTGCCGTCGATGGCATGCGACTGAGTAAGCGAACCATCAAGCGGAATGTTCCTGTGTTTGAGGAAAACGCACTGGACGAGGATTTACTGAATGAAGGACGTCGAAATTTTCTCGATTATCTTCAAACCAGGGGCTTCTTTGAAGCGAAGGTAGGAATAAAGCGAGAGCAGCCGGATCCAGACAGGTTGCGAGTGACGTACGTGATCGATCCGGGGCCACGTCACAACCTGGTGACGGTGGCGATCAGCGGCAATAAATATTTCGATGCGGACTTGCTGCGAGCAAGGATGCAAGTACAGGCCAGAGGACGGCTGCTCTCCCACGGGAAGTTCAGCCAGACGCTGCTTGATAACGATGTGCGCGGACTAGAAGACCTGTATCGGGCGAACGGATTCGCTCAAGTGAAGATCACCCAGGAGGTCATCGACAACTACCAAGGCGTTGAAGACCAGCTTGCACTGGCTATGAAGGTAGAGGAAGGTCCGCAGACGCTTGTCGGAACGCTTCAATTGGCGGGCAACACTACCTTGTCCGAAGACCAATTACTGCCGCTGCTCTCGACCGCTCCAGGGCAACCGTTTTCTGACTTTAACGTGTCGAACGATCGTGATTCGGTCCTGAATTATTACTTCAACCATGGTTTCCCCGATGCCACGTTTGAGGCTTCAGCAAAGCCCGCTACGAACCAGCCGGATCGAATGGACGTAACGTTCACAATTCACGAGGGCGAGCAGGTATTTGTCGACCAGGTACTCGTATCCGGTCTTGAGCACACTCGTCCTCCCATCGTGCAGCATCAATTACAGGTACATACCGGCGATCCAGTGAGCCAGTTGGATATGCTCGACACTCAGCGGCGGCTTTACGATCTTGGGATATTCAATCAAGTCGATACGGCCATTCAGAATCCAGAAGGCAAAGAAATAGATAAGAACGTGCTCGTAAACGTGCGAGAAGCGAGAAGATACACGTTCAACTACGGTCTTGGGCTCGAATTTCAGACCGGTCAACCGGCTGGCGTCGCTTCCCCCACGGGGCGAACCGGAGTCAGTCCACGAGTTTCATTCGACGTGACGCGGCTGAACTTCCGCGGGCGGGACCACACGATTACCTTCAAGTCTCATGTCGGTCGGCTGCAGCAGAGAGTCCTGCTCAGCTACGACGCTCCACGGTGGTTCAACCAGGACAATCTGAGGCTGACGTTTACCGCGTTCTATGACAACACCCTGGACGTGACTACTTTCACTTCCCAGAGGCTCGAAGGATCGGTTCAGGCGACGCAGACCCTCGGTAAGGCCGACACTATCTTCTATCGCTTTGCCTATCGAGAGGTTAGGGCACTCAACTTCGCGACAAACTTCACGTCATTTGAGGTTCCTCTTTTGTCGCAGCCCGCCCGGGTGGGCATGCCCGGGTTCAGCTTCATCCGAGATCACCGAGACAACCCCGTGGAGAGCACTCGAGGGAACTACACCACGTTCGACTCCGGGATATCGGCGGGGTACTTCGGATCAGAGGCCGATTTCAGCCGATTGCTGGTAAAGAATTCGAGTTATTACACGATCAAGAAAAAGTATGTGATTGCTCGCTCAACCACCATCGGTGTGGAAGATTCCTTCGGGAACACGGATATCCTGTCTCCCGCGGCAGCGGCGGCGTGTGCTGTGGCGAGCAATTGTCCCCGACAGATTCCCCTTCCCGAGCGTTTCTTTTCCGGTGGCGGCAACTCATTACGGGGTTTCGGGTTAAATCAGGCAGGACCACGGGACCTGAGTTCCGGGTTTCCCGTGGGAGGGGCGGGCTTGTTCATCAATAACATGGAGCTGCGGTTACCACCGGTTACCCTACCCTTCTTCGAGGACAACATTAGCTTTGCTTTCTTCCATGATGCGGGTAATGTGTTCGATACCGGTCACGACATGCTTCATAGTCTTCTGCGCTGGACACAGCGGCACCCGGGGTTATGTACTCAGTTAAGTACCTATAAAGAATGTGACTTTAATTACATATCGCACGCCGTGGGGCTTGGTTTACGCTACAAGACACCGGTCGGTCCAGTGCGGTTCGATTTTGGCTATAACCTGAACCCTCCGGTCTTTCCGACTTTGCAGGGAACGGTTCCGACCCAGAGCGTGGTTCCGAGGCAGGCAAGTCACTTTACGGTTTACTTCAGCATTGGGCAGACATTTTGATGTGTAGAAAGATCCCCCATTTCGCGGCTCTGATCATCTTGTTCACGGCTGCGATAGGTGTGCACGCCGGCGATATCGTCGACCGGATCGTCGCCATGGTCAATGGGCACCCGATTCTTCAAAGCGATTGGGATGAGCAAGTCTCGTACGAAGCCTTCGCGGAAGGTAAGCCGGTCAGTGCTCTCACTCTTGAGCAGCGAAAAGGAGCGCTTGATCGACTGATCGACCGCGAACTCGTGAATGAGCAAGTCGAACATGCGAGCTTTTTACACGCGAGTGCCGCAGAGGTAGATCAGCGGATTCAACAGATTAGAAAGTTCTACTCGGCTCCAGATCAGTGGGACGCCGCGCTTCAGAACTACGGTCTCAGCGAGACCGACTTGCGCAGCGAAGTAAGCGCTGAACTCGACGAGATGCACGCCGTCGACTCCCGCTTGCGGCCGGGAATCCAGGTCGACTCTCACAGCGTGGAAGCTTACTATCGCGATAGATTATTGCCCGAATTGCGCCAAAACCATGCCGCTGAAGTTCCGCTAGAAAAGGTCGCGCCGCAAATCCGCGAGCTCCTGGCTCAACAGAAGATGAATGATCTCCTCGCTCTCTGGATACGCACCCTGCGGTCGGAAAGCGACATCCGCGTGCCATCGAGTCCGACTGGACGCGGAGGCGGCGGAAGGTGAATGACGAAAGTCCGAAACCTCGCCGGCGCTGGTTCCGCAGGCTCCTGCTAGGGGCGCTCGCCGGATTCCTTCTACTCGTCCTCTCGCTGGTTGCTTACGTTCACACCGATTCTTTTCGCAGTATGGTGCACGCCCGACTCGTCTCCGTGCTGGAAGAAATGACCGGCGGGCAAGTGGACCTGGGAAGGTTCAATGTGGTTCCGTTTCGTTTTCGAGTGGAAGCACATGATCTAACGATCCACGGTAAAGAACGCCTGAACGAAACTCCTTACGCACACGTCGACAACCTCATCGCGTACATAAAGATTATCTCCTTGTTCGAGCGGGAGTATGGGTTTCAATCCCTGCAGCTTGATCATCCTGTCGTTCACATCATTGTTTATCCGGATGGATCAACGAACCAGCCGCGGCCCAAAGTACCGGATCCACAAAATCAATTACAGCTTCAGCAACTGTTCTCGATTTCGATCAACCGCTTGCAGGTGTCGCACGGAGAGGTCATTTGGAACGACTACCACATGCCCCTGGAGGTAGACGCTCAGAAAGTCTCTGCCGAGTTGAACTACGCATTCCTGCGAAACCGCTATGACGGTTCGGTGAGGGTGGGTGATGTGCTTACTGGCTGGCAAGGTGTGCAGCCATTTCATTCGTCTGTGGATACGGATTTTTCACTGGCCGCCAACTCCATCGAAATTCGATCACTTCGATTGGTCTCCGGTCGGTCGCACCTGGAGGCGAGTGGCCGAGTCGAAGACTTCCGAAAGCCTATTCTGACCGGCAGTTACAACGGCCGGATCGATGGCGGAATGTTAGCGCTACTGCTGGGGACTCGCGAACTTCGCGCAGGAATGTTCGAAGTGGGCGGCAAGGGCACATATTCCACAAGTGACTTCAGCTTGTCCGGGCAACTCAACGCGAAAGATGTCGAGTGGAAAGACAAGACTCTCACATTGCACAACGCTGCTGGTTCCGCGAGGTACAGCCTCACCCCTGCGAAGGTGAACGTTTCTGAGATCCAAGCCAGGGTTTTCGGTGGAAGCGCGACCGGGAATTTGGACATCACCAACTGGCTGCCCTCGGCCACGAGTGCCCAGCAGACTGTTCGAGCAAAGAAGGAGCAATCAGGAAGCCTGGTCTTGGGCTTCAAAGACATCTCTGTTCCACTATTGGCAAATACAGTTTCCTCCAAGAAGCTCCCGCTGGATAAGCTCAAGCTGGCAGGCAGCAGTGCCGGTTCCATAGAGGCTAAGTGGCGCGGGGCGGTGCGGAAGAATGCGGAAGCGAAGTTTGTGGCGACCACAGCTCCCCCGGCGCAGGTGTCACCGGGCCAGATTCCGCTCACCGCACACGCCGAGGGTACCTACCTCAGTCTGTCGGACGAGCTCTTTCTGAACGATTTGACGGTGAACACGCGGGCGACGCGACTTCGGGCATCGGGCAAACTGTCGAAGTCTTCCAATCTGAAGATCTCGGCAATGACGACCAATGTTGCGGAATGGCAGCCGATGCTAAGCAGTCTGGGCGGACCACAGATCCCGATTGCTTTACGCGGCCGAGCTTTGTTCAACGGGAACGCAAACGGCAAGCTGTCCGATTTTACGATCGCGGGCCATGTGGAAATGGATGACTTCGACACTCTGACGGGGACGAAGTCGCAAACTCCGGTGCCAGTTCATTGGGACTATTTGTCGGCTGACGTCAAAGCTTCACCCCGAATGATCTCCGCGCGTAACGGCGTTCTTACACGGCGCCCTACTGCGATCGACTTTGAGGGCACGGTAGTTTTGGCAGACGGTTCGATGACTGACTTCACGCCGTTCACGGCGCGCGCACATGTTCGCAACGGTGATTTGGAGCAGTTGCAGGCATTGACCGGGTACAACTATCCGGCAGCAGGAAAGATCGACGTAACCCTGAACCTGTCGGGCACGCGCGTGAACCCGCACGGCGATGGCCACCTACAGCTCACAAACGCGACTATCTACGGGCAGGTCTTACCGCAACTCGTTTCCGACCTCCGTTTATCCGAGGGAGAAGTTCAATTCAACAATTTCGTGGTGAGTTATCGTGACTCACGCATCATCGGCGGCGCCGCTTACAGTCCCTCAACGCGCAGCTTTCATTTCAATCTTTCAGGCGCGGATTTCAATCTAAAGCGATTTTCCGAATTGCAGGTTTCCCATGTGCTGGTGGAAGGACGGATGGATTTCACCGCGCAAGGTAACGGAACGCTGGATGAGCCGGTCGTGAATGCAAATGTGAAATTTCGTGACCTTGTGCTGGACCACGAAAAAGCTGGGGATTTCACGTTCGATGCCGTAACCCGGGGACCCGACCTGCAACTGACGGGACGCTCCAACTTCGAGCAAGCGGAACTCTCGATCGACGGATCCGTCCGGTTACGAGAGCAGTGGCCAGCGGATCTCTCGCTGCGTTTCGATCGGCTAGATGTGGACTCGGTACTGCGCTCGTATCTGAAAGACCGTGTGACCGGTCACTCGTCGGTAGCAGGGACCTTGCAATTAAGAGGACCATTACGCCAGCCACAGCTACTGAGCGTCACCGGCGACTTGAATTCGCTTTCTGCAAATATCGAGAACGCAGTCGTGCAGAATGACGGACCGATACGGTTCAGTATTGACAACCAGGTCCTGTCATTAACTCAGCTCAAATTGAAGGGAGAAGGTACGGATATCACGTCGACCGGAACCGTACGCTTGACCGGCGACCGCGAGTTAGACATTCGTGCCGATGGGCGCATCAATCTGAAGTTGCTCGAGAGTTTCAGCCCGGATCTTACGGCGTCGGGAATGGTGACGGTTGCAGTGAAGGTAAGTGGAACTTATTCCTATCCGTCCCTCGTGGGCCAGGTCGATGTGTCCAATGCGTCAATTGCGTCCAACAGCCTGCCGAACGGGCTGAGCGAAATGAACGGCGTCCTGCAGTTCAACCAGGATCGCCTGCAGATTCAGAAACTGACGGCTCACATTGGTGGCGGAACAGTAGAACTTTCCGGCTACATGGGCTATACACCACGGCTGGTATTCAATATCTCTGCGCAGGGCACCGATGTGAGGCTGCGGCCGGCCGGAATCAGTGCTACGGCCAACGCCGATTTGAAGCTGACGGGATCATCAAACGATGCCACGCTTTCGGGCGATGTGACCGTAGTCAAGCTGGCACTCACCCCTGGCTTCGATTTCGCGAGATATCTCGAAGCGAGTAAGCAAACCACCACGCTCCCTCAGGCAAATAGCCTCCTCAGTAAAGTACGACTCGATGTGCATGTGACCACTACACCCGAGTTGCAGATGCAGTCGACCCTCGCGAAACTGTCGGGGGATGCTGACCTGCATCTGCGTGGAACCATCGTGCGGCCTGTGGTGTTGGGGCGTATCGACATCATGGAAGGGAATATCTATTTCAGCGGAACTAAATACCGTTTGGAGAGAGGGGAAATCACGTTCACTGGGCCGGTCGGAATCAAGCCGACGCTCGACCTCGAAGCGGCTACGCACGTGCGTGATTACGACATCACTCTGGGTGTTAATGGCACTCCCGAAAAACTAAGCTTTACTTATCGATCCGAGCCGCCACTTCCGGAGCCGGATATCATCGCTCTCCTGGCTCTCGGTCGCACACAGAGTGAATCGGCAACGCTCGCTGGAGGCTCGTCCCAGTCGGCGTTCAGTCAGGAAGCTTCCAACGTGATCCTCAATCAAGCGCTGAACGCGACGCTGAATAATCGCGCGCAACGGTTGTTTGGCATCAGCCGAATCAAGATCGATCCGCAAGGGCTCAATACGGAGACTAGTCCCACCCGTACGGCGCCCGCAGTTACTATCGAGCAACAAGTATCGAGTAACCTGACGCTCACCTACACAACCGAAGTCTCTCAAACGTCCCAGCAGATTATCCAAGGCGAATATAATCTGACCCGCAACGTTTCCATCCTTGCGGTTCGAGACCAAAACGGCGTTGTCAGCTTCGATGTGCGCCTGCGCCAACGCAAGAAATAAAACTTACAATTGAGTTTGGATGCCTTCCGAAGTCGAACTCGGAGTATTCGCCACACTGCGTCAACGTATGGTGGCTGAGCAGTTGCGGGCGCGAGGTATTCGCGACGAACGTGTGCTGGATGCCATGCGGCGAGTACCGCGCCATGAATTTGTTCCTGTGGAATTTCGCCCGGACGCCTATGAGGACCATCCCATCCCGATCGGGGAAGGACAGACAATCTCTCAGCCGTATATCGTGGGCCTGATGCTGCAGGACCTCGCCATTCAACCGTGTGATGTTGTTCTGGAGGTCGGTACCGGGAGCGGGTACGTTGCCGCTCTGCTCGCCCTCTTAGCTGCGAAGGTGTTCACGATGGAACGGCATGTCGAACTCGCAAAGCGGGCACATGAAGTTCTGGTAAGAACGGGGTTTGGCAGTGTCGAAGTCGCAGTCGGAGATGGAACAGATGGCCTGCAATCCGCGTCGCCCTTCGATGCCATCCTGGTCTCAGCAGCCTCCGAGTCGGTGCCGCTTGCGCTATTCGCACAGCTAAACGAGGGAGGCCGCATGGTGATCCCTGTAGGTGGTCCCGACGTCCAGGAACTCCAGCTAATCCGTAAGCAGGATGGCCGGCAGATCGTTCAGAAGTTGGAGGGTTGCCGATTCGTGCCCCTCATCTCGGGTTGACCAACTTTGCCGGGTGCACGTGCAACTTTTACAATCGAAATGTGCCATTTCTTCGCAGCCTCCATGTCACGTTAGAAATGATCAAGTGGGAGCACTCGATCTTTGCTCTCCCATTCGCATTGTGCGGAGCGATGCTCGCAGCCAATGGATTGCCCACGCTTCACCAACTTACCTGGATTGTGGTTGCGATGGTGGCGGCCCGTTCGGCCGCGATGGCTTTCAACCGCCTTGCTGATGCCCGGATAGACGCCGCGAATCCGAGAACCCGAACGCGCGCCTTGCCGGCGGGAACGCTCACCTCGTCGTTTGTTGCCAGCTTTGTTGTGATTTGCTGCGGAGTTTTCACCTTCGCCGCTTTGCAACTGAATAGAGTGACATTTGCGCTTTCGCCCCTGGCTCTCGCTGTTCTGCTCTTCTATTCCTACACTAAGCGCGTGACGCGGTGGTCACACCTGGTGCTGGGCCTTGCTTTGGGCATCGCGCCAAGTGCGGCTTGGATTGCAATTCGTGGCTCCCTCGATCCCAGGATCGTCTTGCTTACAGCGGCTGTGACTTTTTGGGTCGCTGGTTTCGATGTGCTTTACGCGTGCCAGGATTATGAGTTCGACTGCGAGGCAGGTTTACATTCCATTCCGAAATTTATGGGGATACCCAGCGCGCTTTGGGTCGCGCGGGCACTTCACGTATTCATGCTGGTGCTTCTGATCGGCATGGTTATTGCTTTTGGGCTGGGGAAACTCGCGATTCTCGGCGTGTTCGTGGTGGCACTACTGCTGGCTTATGAGCACTCGTTGGTTTCGCCACGGGATTTAAGCAAGCTCAACGCTGCATTCTTCACGATGAACGGGATAATCTCGGTCGTGTTCTTTGGTTTCGTTGCCGCCGATCTTCTGATCCGTCGTTAGTGGACGTGGGCGAAAATACCGTGCTCGATGCAGGAAACTGCAACACATGGCGGCACCTGTGCGGCCGCTTCGACGGAACATATCTCGAGCACGGAATCCAATTTCGTGAGGGCGAGCAATTCGCGCACGCGCCGGCTGGGATTGGTTAGCTTTAGTTCGGTTCCAACCACGCGAGTCCATCCAGCGAGAAACGCAAGCAGGCCGAGCCCGGAACCATCCATCATTTCGACTTTCTCGAAGTCGAGTTCGATCGCGCGGCTGTCCTGATGGCAAAGCACAGCGCTTTTCAAGCGGCCAATTTCATCGCCAGCCACGACTCTACCTTCACATTTAATGATGACTGTTTCGCCGACAACTCTAATTTCCGTGCGTAGCATAAATTCCACCCCATTTGTTGGGCCTGCAGTTAATTACGTGGCCGCGATTCCAGTTGTTCCTTCTTTTTGATAGACGCGGGAGGACAGCTAAGGTAAGCATGGCGAAGTAAGACTGTGAAAAATGACAACTCGCCTGTTTTTAGATGATTGCGCTAAGTGCACGGATTGTCAGGGAAGTGACGGTTCCATAAGCAATGTGCTCGCCCAGAGAGTTCAAGTGCATGGCAGCCGAGTAGTCGCGGAGAGGATTGTTTATCTTGAGGATTGTCATCGCAAGTTCTTCTCCGACCAGCCACAACATGCTTCCGAACAGCATCCCTGAGGTGATGCGGCGCGGTGAGCGAGGAAACAAGGCAGCGTAAGCCCCTGCCGCTAGTCCTCCGACCGCGAAATGCACAATCTGGGCAGCGAGTTGTTCTTCTTCCTGAGAAAGGGTGCGTTGCAGAAAGCAGCGGGCTGCATTCTGTGCACAGCGGCTGGTCGAATCCCATTCCTGCTGACTATATGGCAATGGAGGACGGTCCTCAGCGTGTTCCGAATCCGGAATGAACCTCTTCCACGCTCGAGTGAACTGGTCCATAGCCCATGCTCCGGCGATGCCTGCACTCAGGCCGACCAGAGCCGCCTTCGAGCGGTAATTCATCTCAGTTGTCCTTGTCGGTTCGCGCCGCCTCGGTCACGCACTTGTGTGATAGCTGCTAAGGGAGAGCGCGGACCCGGTTTGTTAGTATGCAGGTCATTACTAATGAAGCGCCCTTGTAGAAAGGAAATCATGCGCACTCTCGTTTTCCTCCTTATGCTCACGCCTTTATTGAGTTTGATCGCTCGCTCTCAGCCGTCCTCAGATGCGTCTTCGAATTTGATGCCAATCCCGTCGCAGATGCACTTAGGCTCCGGCACGATGAGTATCGACGGATCCTTTCAAGTCGTGCTGGAGGGTTACAAAGAGCCACGTCTTGAGAGAGCGGTACAGCGATTTTTGATGAGCCTTTCGCGGCAAACCGGTCTTGTGTGGATTTCGAAAACCGAAGACAACCAGCGTTCTGGCGCGAGATTGACCCTTAAGGCAGGACACGCCAGTGAAGAGGTCCAGGAACCGGGGGAAGATGAATCGTACACGCTCGAGGTAACTTCGTCGGGCGCCACCATCAGCGCGGCGAATCCACTGGGCGTCATGCATGGGCTGCAGACATTCCTGCAATTAGTCGAGAACGGACACAACGGTTTTGTTGTTCCGGCAGTCACGATCCACGATGCTCCCCGCTTCGTCTGGCGCGGGCTGATGATCGATGTGTCGAGGCACTTCATTCCCCTGGAAGTCCTGCGGCGGAACCTCGACGGCATGGAAGCCGTGAAAATGAATGTGTTCCATTGGCACTTGTCGGATAACCAAGGATTTCGAGTGGAGACTAAGAAATATCCCAAGCTCCACGAGATGGGATCGGACGGCCACTATTACGCGCAAGACGAGGTGCGCGATCTGATTGCCTATGCTCGAGACCGCGGGATTCGGGTCGTACCCGAGTTCGATATGCCGGGGCACAGCACAGCATGGTTTGTCGGCTATCCCGATCTGGCGAGCGCGCCCGGACCGTATCAGATCGAGCGACACTGGGGCATCTTTGACCCGGCAATGGACCCCACACGGGATGCTGTTTACGAGTTTCTGGATGGTTTTATCGAGGAGATGGCGAAACTGTTTCCTGATCCGTACTTTCACATCGGCGGCGACGAGGTGAATGGCAAGCAGTGGGATGCGAACCCAAAGATCCAGGAGTTCAAGAAAAATCACAATCTGAAAACGAATGAGGACCTGCAGGCCTTTTTCACCACCCGAGTGCAGAAACTTGTGGCAAAGCACCACAAACAAATGGTGGGCTGGGACGAGATCCTCACCCCGGGAATGCCGAAAGATATCGTGATCCAGTCTTGGCGCGGCCCGGAATCGCTCGCCAAGGCAGCCCAGGAAGGTTATCGCGGGCTATTGTCGAACGGGTACTACATCGACCTGAACTGGTCGGCCGAGCGGCACTACCTTGTTGATCCAATGTCGGGCGCCGCAGCTGGGCTGAGTGCAGATGACAAGAACAAAATCCTGGGAGGCGAGGCGACGATGTGGTCGGAGTTCGTCGACCCGCAAGTGATCGATTCCCGAATATGGCCTCGAACGGCGGCAATCGCGGAACGCTTATGGTCGCCACAAAGCACCAGAGACCTCGAATCCATGTATCGGCGTATGTACCAGCTCAGCTGGCGACTGGATTTCCTCGGCTTACTTCACAATACGAACTATGTGCCAATGCTTCAGAGAATCGGCGACGCCCAAGGAGTCGATGCGTTGCGAATGCTGGTAGATGTCGTGGAACCCGTAAAGGATTATGACCGCGGAAGCCTGGCTAAGATAGAGCCTAGCAGTTTCGATCCTCTGAATCGCGTCGTCGATGCGGCGCGCCCGGAGAGCGAAACCGCGCGCCAATTCTCCAGGTTGGTTGAGCGCTTTGTTTCCGGACGATGCAAGGATCCCGAGCTCGCCAGCCAGTTAGGTTCTGTACTGACGGCGTGGCGCGACAATGACGCGAAGTTGCAAACCTCGGCCGCCGGGTCGTTCCTGGTTAATGAAGTTGGCCCCGTTTCTCGCAATCTCGCGGCAGTGTCGAAGGTCGGGTTGAGCGCACTGGAGAGGTTGCATTCGGGTCAGGCGGGTGATGCATCATGGAAGGTCCAACAAGTTGCCACGGTGGCCGAAGCAGAAAAGCCTACGTCGGCACAGTTGCTCCTGATGGTTGCTCCCCCTGTGCAGAGGTTGGTGGAGGCGGCTTCGAGCGGCGGACTCTGTCAGCAGCGATAGAAATCCTTCCTCAGAACAGTTCGTGTGCTATTTATTAATCGTTGCATGACTACACGAGCGAGCACTGCTGACATCGTTATCCGCGATCTCGAGACCATCGAAGACTTGCGGAAGATGGGCCCGGTTGAAAAGGAAGTCTGGGGCTTGGACGACCGGGATGTCGCCCCCATGACGCTCTTGATCGCTGCGAAAGAAGCTGGTTCGGTGTTTCTGGGCGCCTTCGATGGCCAAGCCATGGTCGGCTTTGCCTTCGGCTTTCCTTCTATCGAGCGCGGTCACATCGGCATACATTCGCACATGCTGGCGGTACTGCCGCAATATCGCGATTTCAACCTCGGGTACCGATTGAAATCAGCGCAGCGCGAACGCACTCTGCAGAACGGGATTAACGAAATGTCGTGGACCTTCGATCCGCTGCAGAGCCGGAATGCGCATTTCAATTTCGCGAAGTTGGGTGTGGTTTCGAACTCTTACAAGGTGGACCTTTACGGCTCCGACAGCAGCAGTGTCCTGCATCAGAACGGAACTGACCGCTTATGGCTTACGTGGGCTCTCGATAGCAAACGGGTTAAGGAACGCCTGGCAGGAAAGACGATAGACTCACCACCCACGGTTCCTTCGCTGGTGCGCCGCATGCAAAACGGCGAAGTCGAACGCGACGATCTAGCTCGCGCAATTCAGCAGGGCGTAGCCTTCATTGAAATACCGCCCGACATCTTGGATATTGAGCAGCACGATATCAAGCTGGCGCGCGACTGGCGTTCTGCCACCCGCTGGGCATTTACGGAATTACTGAAATCAGGATTCTTCGTGCGCGATTTCGTGCGCGGGAGCGGCGCACCGGGGAGATATTGGTTGACCCGCGGAGACATGCGACAGTTCGTATCCGAGTAGCGGCTATGGCTCCGGTGAGGTAGCCAACTCTGGGTTCATCATTTCCCCATTGAGTTCTTTCTCTTTCTTCTCGCGATCGGCATTCATCATCTTCGTGTAAAGAGCGAACTCTTCGTGCGCCTTCTCGCGTTGGCCCGACTTCTGCAAGACCTGTCCCCGAACGGCATGAACGTTGTAGTCCGTCGGGGCCAATTTCTCGGCAGCATCGAGCGCGGCCAGTGACTCGTTGTACTTTCCTGCACGCAGATAAAGCTTTCCCAAGCCGAACTGCGAACTCGGAAGCCGTGGATTGAGTTTGAGCGCCTGCTCGAAGTTCTTTTCCGCCGCGGCATCGTTCTGCTGCATGGCGTAGATCACGCCGAGACGATCGTAGCTGTAGGCATTGCGGGCATCATCAGCAAGGTCCTGCTGAAATTCCTGCGCGGCCCGCTGATAGTTCTGCTGGTGCATGTAGGCGAGTCCGAGGCTGTAATGAAGGAAGGGAAGCTTGGGATCGCCCTGCGCAGCTTTTTCGAATTCCGCGATCGACTGATCGTACTCGTTATTGTTCAAGTGAGCCTTGCCCATTAACAAGTGGAATTCCGGCGTGTCCTGACCAATCTCGACCATACGCGAGGCGGCACGCTGATCGAGTTCGGTGCGTCCTGCGTTGTGGGCGGCGATATCGAGAACGTAAAGATAGGTGAGATTCAGAGATTGTTGACCCCAGAGGGGTTCGAGAGTCTCCGTGGCTTCGCTCCAATGACTGGTGAAAAACTGGCAAAGTCCGAGAAGATAGCGAGCTTGGGAAGAACCTGGATTCTCCTTTACCACGGAGTGGAACGCGGGAATAGCATCTCCGTACCGACCCTCGCGATAGTAGCTCAGCCCGATGTTGAGGCGGATCCCGGCGACTTGCGGAGCGAGGCGTTCGGCCTTCTTAAAGAAGGTACGCGCTTTTTCCCACTGCTGACGGCGCATCGAGACAACGCCCAGGTTAGCGTAAGCGCCCGCGGACTTCGGGTCGGCCGCAGCGACCTTCATGAAGTCTCGTTCCGCCTGATCTAGATTTCCGGCAGTAAGAGCCTCTTCGCCTGCGTGAAACGTCCGCTGCGTAGTGATCGGTGAGTTTTTTACGGCTGCCTGCGACAGGGCGCTAAGCGTACAGCAGAGAACAAATGTGCCGGTAAGCAACGAGGTAACAGAGCAGCGAAACACAGAATCCCCTGTTGACGCGGATTTCAGAATGATTTAGTGTCCGCCTCGAGCGGCAGGATATGCAAGCCGCTCCAGCCGGTCTTCGACTCCACCGCGAGGGCCATCAGTAACGCCCGTTCCTCCCGGGCGATCGGAGTCGGACGTGCCAAATCCTGAGGATTCGAGCCCAGGCTGGGATAGACTACCATCCGCCGTAGACCGACCGGTGTTGGAGCCGATCAGGTTGAAATCTTCCATGGTGACCATCCGGGATGTTGCGAAAGCAAGTGGCTTTTCTTCCACCACCGTTTCCATTGTTCTGAACAATGCTCCCCTGGCGCGTTACATTCCACCAACCACCAAGAAGAAAATTGAGGTTGCCGCCAAGAAACTCGGCTA
>JBPYEW010000219.1:0-9582 GCA_051984555.1 Terriglobales bacterium
GTAGCTGCATTCATTCAGGAACACGCGGCCGAGATAGCCGCCGAAGCTGATAAGCCGTTTCAAGCGATCGGAGGCGTTTTCGATGGGTTGGAACCGGAAGCGCACCTTCCAGTCCAGAGCAGCGCAACAGTCGAATCGGCAGACACAAAAGTAGCCAGCCCCACGGCGACCCAGCGGGTCCCGCGTGTGGTGCCGGACGAAAAGCGGGGCAGTGCTCTGCAGAAGATTTCGAAACTCGACATAAAAGGCCGAATTCAGTTGGCCATGAAAGGCAACAAAGAAGAACGTTCCCTCTTGATTCGCGATGGGACAAAGATCGTCGCGCTGGCCGTATTGGATTCGCCGAAGATTACGGATGCCGAAGTTGAGGGTTTTGCCGGTCAGAAAAACGTGCTGGAAGCGGTGTTGCGCGGCATCCCTATGAAGCGCCGCTTCGCCAAGCACTACAGCATTATTCGCAACCTGGTTTTCAATCCACGCACGCCTCTGGACCTTTCGCTCGGCCTGATGAAGAATCTGCTGGTGAACGATCTGCGTAATTTGTCGTCGAACAAGGAAGTGTCCGAGACGATCCGAAAATTGGCATTGAAGATGTTCAAGATGAAAATGGATCCAACAAAGAAGGGCTGAGTTCGTACTAAACAAACGGAGAAAACGGCTGTGTCCCTCACTCAGACCGATGAAATCAAGCAGTTGCTGGAGCGATCCAAAACGATCGCTGTCGTTGGACTCTCATCGAGCCCCTTGCGACCAAGTTACGGCGTTTCAGCTTACATGCAGACCCACGGATACCGGATTATCCCGGTGAACCCGCAGATTAACGGAGCGCTTGGTGAAAAGGCCTATCCATCCCTGCGGGACGTGCCCGGGAAGATCGATATCGCGAATATTTTCCGCAGACCGGAGTTTGTAGACGAAATCGTCGATCAGGCCATTGAACTCAAGATTCCTGCAGTCTGGATGCAAGAGGATGTCGTCAACGAGCGCGCCGCCAAGAAGGCCCGCGAGGCAGGAATCTTCGTCGTCATGGATCGCTGTATCTTGAAAGAGCACCAACTGCGATTCCGGTAGCAGCTCAGTATCGCGACCGCGCGGCCTTCAGGCTCGCACCACAATTAGCGTGGCGTCATCTCGCGGAGCAGCGGGGGAGCAGAACTCTCGGACTTTTTTCAACACATCTTCGAGCGGTGTCTCGATGTCCGAAAACTGCTCCTGCAGCCTCTCGACTCCGTACTCTTCCTCGTTAGCATTCGCCGCTTCCGTAATCCCATCCGTATAGAGCACCAGTCGCGAATTTTCCGGTAGGTGAACCGTCGTCTCAGAATAGCCGCCGAAAGTCAGACCAAGCGGCATACCGTCCTCGGTTGTAAGCTGGCGTGCGCCTGAGCCATCGACTAGCAACGGCGGAAGATGTCCGGCGTTGCCGAACGTCAGTGTTCGTGCCGCAGGATCCAGGACCGCGTAAACCATGGTCACAAAGCGTCCACTCGGAAAATCTTCCACCATGAGACGATTCAGCTTCGTAAGCACCTCGGCCGGTGTGCAGCAAGCTTCTGCCAGCGATCGCAACATCCCCCGCGTTGCGGACATCAGCAATGCGGCGGCTGTTCCTTTGCCCGATACATCGGCTAGAACCAATCCCCAACGGCCGTGATCCAAAGCAATGAAGTCGTACCAGTCGCCTCCGACGTCACCGGCTGGGCAAGACAGCCCCGAGATAGCGAAACCGGGTATATAGGGCGAACTCTTGGGTAAGAGGGCCTCCTGAATCGTGCGTGCCTCATGGGCTTCGCGCCGCATTCTTTCTCTCTCGAACCGCTCTTCCTGAAAACGCTGCGCGTTCTGCACTGCCACCGCCACGTGGTTGCAGAGACCCTCGAGCAATCGCAGTTGTTCCGACGGAAAGGCATCCAGTTGCTGATGCGAAGCTGTGAACACTCCGACCAGTTCGCCTTCGACTTCGAGCGGAATTGCCACCTCCGAGCGCGTCGCTTCTTCGCATCCGATGTAATACGGATCCTTGGTGACGTCGGGCGCGTAGCGCATTTGCCGAGTCCCTGCGACGTATCCCACCATGCCTTGTTTGCCAATCTTCAAACGCTGTCCCTTATGGCTTGTCGTGCAGCCATGCACGCCTGCCAGTACCATCTCGTCTCGCGTTCCATCACGCAGGTAGATGTTGGCTTCCACGCAGCCGAAGGAGATAGCAACGTCATTGACAACGCGATCGATCAACTGATCAAGATCAAGGATCGAGCTGATTTGTCGCGCTGCTTTCTCCAGCTTGAGCAGGTCATGAACCTGGTCAGGTCGGATCGGGTGTGGCGGGCGGAAAAACTCGATGTCGCTGGTTCGCGGGCTGGATGCCATGGCGATAGCCTTCCGGAGCGCTAAAGCTCGCATTAAGTATGTCTAAAATTAGATTTGCCGGGCAGAGGCTAAGATTCCTTTTTTCGGGCGTCTGAGCCACTTTGGGAAGGGTCCTGCCGTCGTTCTTTGATCTGTTGCAGGCGCTCGCGAATGCGCTTCTCGATACCTTCATTTGTCGGGTTGTAGTACGTACGATTGCGCAAATTATCCGGGAGGCATTGCATGTCCGCGACCTTGCTCTCCAGGTCATGCGCATATTGATATCCCGCACCGTATCCCAAACCCTTCATCAGGCCCGTTGGCGCGTTCCGCAGGTGCAGAGGAACTGGTTCAGCCGCAGTGCGCTCAACATCCTGTTGAACGTCGCTATACGCCGTGTAGAGGGCATTTGATTTCGGCGCGATCGCGAGATAGACGGCCGCTTCCGCCAGGGCCAGGTTGCCTTCAGGCATACCCAGGAAGTCGACCGCCTCGCGAGCGGCTATGCACAACGAAAGCGCCTGCGGATCGGCAAGACCGATGTCCTCGACCGCCATACGAACTAACCGGCGCGCCACGTAAAGCGGGTCTTCACCTGCTTCGAGCATTCGGCCCAACCAGTACAAAGAGGCATCCGGATCGCTGTTGCGAACCGACTTATGAAGAGCCGAGATGAGGTTGTAATGCTCCTCGCCGCTCTTGTCATAAAGCAAGATGCGCTTTTGCAGTGCATCCTGCACGACCTCGTCCGTGATCTCTGCGCCCACTTCGGTGCCTGATCGCTCTTTGGCCAAAGTGGCTGCGACCTCAAGAACGTTGTAAGCGCTTCGCGCATCGCCACTGGAGTAGCTCGCGATCCGCTTCAGAACTTCATCGGTCGCCCTGAGTTGCATTGCGCCCAAACCCCGCTCCGGGTTCTCCAACGCTCGCCGGAGCAGCACAACGATCTGCTCCTCGCTCAGCGGTTTCAGCACATAAACGCGAGACCGCGACAGCAGAGCGGAGATGACTTCGAATGAAGGGTTTTCAGTCGTAGCCCCGATCAACCGGATACTCCCCTTTTCGACATAGGGAAGAAAGGCGTCCTGCTGGGCCTTGTTGAAGCGATGAATCTCATCGACGAAAACAATGGTTCGGGTGCCGTATTGCCGTACTCGCTCCGCATCCAGCATGACTTGCTTGATCTCTTTTATGCCGGACAGCACAGCCGAGAACTCGATGAACTCAGCCTTAGTCATGTTGGCGATGATTTTCGCCAATGTAGTTTTGCCGGTGCCGGGCGGCCCCCAGAAGATCAGAGATCCCGTGTCGTCACGCTCGATCTGTGTACGCAATGGCTTGCCTGGCCCAACCAGGTGCTCTTGTCCGACGAAGTCGTCCAGCGTGCGAGGACGCATACGGTCCGCCAGGGGACGCGTTCGATCGGCTCCACTGTCGTTGCTCGGAATGGATTGAAACAGGCTCATTCAATGACGTCCGCCAGGAGGCAAATACCACCGGCTCAATGATCGCTTTCTGCGTGTCTCTGGGTCTCGGCGGCAGCTTGTTTGTTCGTTCGTTGTCGAGCCGCCTCGTACAGAATGATGCTCGCTGCAATACCTGCGTTTAGCGATTCGACTCGTGGTTCGTGCGGGATGACGATCAGGGCATCCACCCTGCCGATTAGCTCACGAGGTATGCCGGCCCCTTCGCTGCCAATCAGGAACCCGACCGGTCCGGTCAGATCAGCTTCCCCAATCGGCTTGCCTTTATGCGACGATGTCGCCAGCCAGCGCACGCCGGGTTGTGCCGTCGCTTCCGCCAGTCTTACATCGACCACCGGCAGACGAAAGATGGATCCAGCTGAGCCGCGGACGACTTTCGAATTGTAGGGGCTCACGGTTTTCTCTCCGATCAGGATGCCGGTTGCTCCAAACGCCTCTGCCGATCGGATTATCGTGCCCAGGTTACCCGGATCCTGGATTCCGGCCGTAGCCACGAGCATCGCGTCCCTGGGGTTCCGCAAGACATCCTGGAGTGAGTAGCGTTTCACCCTTACCAGCCCGGCAACGCCTTGCGGCGAGTCGCTTGGCACGGCGCTATCGAATACGCTGTCAGGCAGGAGGACCGTGTCAACTTGCGCCCCGATCTGCGGGAGAAGACGTTCGGCGCGGCTTTGGGCAGACTCGGCCACGAACAAGGCTTCGAAACGTAACCCACTACGAATGGCCTCTTCGACGATTCTGACGCCCTCAATCGCACACGCACCAGAGTCGGTCAGCTCTCCTGTCGAAAACCCCGAGCGCAGTTGCTTGACGAGCGCATTCTGACGGCTTTCCACCCTTCGCAGGCGGTCCAAAGCTCCCGATTTCATACAGTTTCGTGCTTCTCCCGTTCCGGACCCGGCGCTCAGTCATGATACGCTGAACAAAGCCGCCTTGCGGCTATCCCCGTGGTATGGTAGGTTTCGCAGTTTTCAGGGTGGGCCTGAAGGAGCCCGTGTGCGCGCAGAAATCATAAAAGTAAATGCCGATAATCCCGAGCCGTCTTTGATCCGTTATGCGGCCGACCAGATTCGCTCCGGCCAAGTGTTGGGAATGCCTACAGATACGTTTTATGGCTTGGCCGCCGATCCACTCAATTTGCGGGCTGTCGACCGGGTTTACGACATCAAGTCCCGATCAAGGCACAAGCCCTTGTCGTTGCTGATCGACAGCGTCGAACAGGCCGAAGTGTTATCCAAATCGCTGCCGGACGAGTTTTACAAGCTCGCTGAACGGTTCTGGCCCGGGCCGTTGACCCTCATCGTCAAAGCGGGGTCGCGTCTGCCTCTGAAGGTCACAGCCAATAGCGGGAACGTCGCTTTGCGCGTACCCAATGCGTCTATTCCACTGGCCGTCGTTCGCGCTGCTGGACTGCCCATTACCGCCACATCGGCGAATTTGAGTGGAGCGACCGAATGTACGACCGCTGTCGCGGTCCGCGACCAGCTCCAGGACAGGATTTCCATCATCGTCGATGGCGGTACTTCACCCCGAAGCGTGGCTTCCACGATCGTCGATTTGACGGACGAGGAGACCCGTTGGAATGTGATCCGCGAAGGAGCCATTCCCACGCAGGAGATTTCTGAGTATCTTGCGCAGGGATGAGTCCGTCCTTCGCTCCTCGGCCTAAGATAATCCGCTGGTTCGCCTGGTTGCTGCTGGCCTGCGGAGTCGCGATACTGGCGCTTATCGCCATTTCCTGTGTTCGGATCAGCCGCGCCGCCGATCTTCAGCAAACTCACAAGGCAGAAGCCATCGTTGTCTTCGGAGCTGCCGAATATTCGGGAAGGCCGTCCCCAGTATTTCGGGCAAGGCTCGATCATGCATTCGATCTGTACCAGAGAGGATTGGCGCCTTTGGTCATCACGACCGGAGGGGCGGGGGACGATCCCAGCTTCAGCGAAGGCGGAGTCGGGCGCGACTACCTTATTCGGCGAGGCATTCCAGAGCAAAACCTGATAGCGGAGACGCAGGGATCGGACACGGCTCAGTCGTCAGAGCGAGTGGCGGTGATCCTTCGCACCAACGGTTTCCGAAGCTGCATCGCGGTCAGCGACGAGTATCACGTGTTTCGGATCGCGAAGCTGTTGGAGCACGAAGGCGTGCCGGTGGTCTACATTGCCCCACGGCAGGGATCGCGTCCGCGTTCATGGTGGCAGCGCTGCCTCGCAGTTCTACGAGAGGCCGTCAGCTACACCGCATGGCGGCTGCATGTGCCGACTTAGGCGCAAACTGGAACTTCGAAACCAGAAACCTGGAACTGCTTCTTACCACCCCATCCGTTCCCTTAGGGCCGTGATGTGCGCGACATGATGCCGTCCGTGCCAGGCGTAAAGCGCAAGGGCCTTTTCGAGCGATACGACTCCAAGTTCCGGGTGTCGAAAGCTTTTTTTCCAATCTTCATTGGAAAAGGAATGTAGCAGGGTGGTCCAGCGCTGATGAAGCGAATCAAGCAGCGTGAGCGAGACTTCAACAGGCGTGTTCCTGCTGTCCGGTAATTCCGCCCACCGGTCCTCGTAGTAGGGCTTAATGGTCGGCTCATCTTCGGTCAGGGCCCATTTGAATCGAATGTAACTGTTCAAGTGACTGTCCGGAACGTGGTGAATTACTTGCCGAACAGTCCAACCACCCTCGCGATAGGGAGTGTTGAGTTGCTGCTCTGAAAGGCCCTTTATGGCCGTGCGCAAGTTGGAAGGGGTCTCTTCGATGTCCCGCAAAAACTTCTGGCGTTCTTGCTCGTTCGCGGGTGGCTGCCCGTTGAATTTGCCAATCGGAAACTTCGGGTCCGACATGCATTACCTCCCGGGGAATCTGAGCAGAGTAGATGAATCGCTGTGCCAGGTCGGTGCAGAAAATCCGCGTAGCACGAGCAGTCAGCACTCAGCGTGAATGCGTAAAGGATTTTCGAGAGTCACGTCTTCAGTTGTGCCCTCTGCTGTTACTGAATGCTGAATGCTAATTGCTGACTGCTATTTCACCAGCGCAAGGATGCGTACTGGACCGCCATTGCTGCCTTCGACTTTGGCAGGAGCGACAACGACGGTAGCGCCTGATTCGGCCACTGTGCTGAGGTTCGCGACGTTCTGGAGGTGGTAAAGGCTGTGAGCCAGCGTGTAGTTACGTACCGCGAAGTCCTTCGAAGCACCCGAATCTACACTGAGGGTGTCAATTCCCAGCCCAAGTATCTTTCTTCCTTGCACAAGGAATTTTGCAGCGTCCAGCGAGTATCCGGGGAAATGCATGACGCCGCGATGGTCAAGATTCTGATATTGCTTGATGGAGTTCCAACGGTAATCCCATCCCGTGCGCGCCATTACTACCGCTCCCATGGGCAGCTGGCCATGCGCATTCTCCCACCCCACAATGTCATCCATGCTGACCTGGTAGTCGGGATTTTGTGAGACTTTCTTCTCGACGTCCAAAATTACTAGAGGAGCGATCAGTCTCTCGGACGGGATCTGATCCACTGTCCAGAGTTGCGGGGCGAAATTCGCCGGAGCTTCAATATAAGTTCCCAGGGGTGCCGGTGTTTTTAATCCCGACTGCGCCTTGGGACTCACTTCCACGCTATGGGTCAGATCGATGATCGATGAATAAACCGGAGTGATGACGGGCATCGGGCGCCGCTGCGCAAACAGAAAGATTGCGAGTGCCAGCACATATCCGACGATAAACTTCTTCCACTTCATAGGTTTCATCGACATAGCCCGCGTGCATCGTCGGAGTTCCGAGAACTACCGGATACGTTTGGTCAGATGCATTGGCCCAGGGAGAGGTTCCTCTGAATTCTCGGACGGAAAAAGGGTAGAAACAAGGAACTACAGGACATGTTCTGAAGTGCGGCACGAACATTGACTCACAAAAACATTTTGTGCAGGCAAACCGCCAGTAGAGCTGCGAACAACGTACTCAGAAAATTAACAGCGTTGTTGCCCAGCAACTCGCGCCGTTCTAACGTGGCGCCGAGGAAGCTATCGAAGATCATCCCCAAGAACCCCGCAGTCATGACGATGACCGCGGATGGGAGCGATACAAGGCTGGCGAACATGCAGACCAATGCGATCGTGAGGGCCGCCAGAAGTCCCGCCAAAGTCCCTTTTACAGTTATGCCGCCATTAGTCCCAGCGGAGACGGTTCTCCATGTGGTGACCAGCCGTGGAGGTGCGGTACTCGTCTGTCCCAGTTCGCTTGAAACCGTGTCCGCTGCAGCCTCGGCAAGGGCTGCGCAAGCAGCGGTAGCCATTGCAGCGCTTCTGAAATACGTGAAGGCCAAGGCTGCCAGAGTCGCTACCCCTATGTTGGCGACAACTTGGAACGCATCTCGCCCCTCACTGTTCTCGGCGACGCCAAGGGTGCGCTTCCGAGAGTAACCGAGCCGCGTGGTTCCGGAAGCTAAACCGAACACTGCGATCAGAGCTACGAACGCGCCCACACCAGCAGACACGAAGAGCAAAAAGCATAAAACCGCGCCAGCGATCGCCCCAGATCGGGTTACGCCGTGAACATGTCGTGCCAGCAAGCTGAAGCCGACACTCACGCAGACGGCAATAGCCACTCGGATCAATAGATCTGCAGAACCGAGATCGCGGATCGAATTAGCAGCTACGGGGATTAGCAACATGTAGTCGAGAAATGCCTACAGCATCTAGTAGGGGCCGTAGAGAAGGCCCTAGCAGTCGTGTTTTTCGCTTCGAGTACCCTGACCTCCGGCACGCATCAAAATAAGGTTTGTACGATACACTCGACACCGGCGTTGCTCTGGCGCCGGTAGCTCGTGGGGTGAACAAATAACTATGGCGGCCTCCGTCTGGTCTGGGTATCTGACGTTTGGATTGATCTCGATGCCGGTGCGTCTGTTTTCCGGCGCGCGCAGTACCAGCATTTCTTTTCACATGCTGCATCGCGATGATCTCACGCGCATCAAGCAGCAGTTGTATTGCCCCAATGACAACCGTGTCGTTGGACGCGATGAAATCGTGAAAGGGTATGAGTACCGCAAGGACGAATACGTCGTCATCGAGCCCGACGAGATCAAGAAGATCGAGCCGAAGACTGCGAAAACCATGGAGATCCTGGAATTCGTAAAGGCCGCTGACGTCGATCCCGTGTATTTCGAATCCTCCTACTACATGATGCCGGAAGAAGCAGGCCGGCGTCCGTATGCATTGCTCAGTAAAGCGCTCGAGGAAAGCGATTTCGTAGCCATTGCGAAAGTGACCATGCACAACCGCGAGTACACGGTCTTCCTGCGTCCCTCGAATGGCGGGATGATGCTGCACACCATGTACTACAAGGAGGAAGTGCGCGAGCTGGAAGGTTTCGGTGCACCCGATGTCGAAGTAAAAGAAGGCGAATTGAAAATCGCGCACCAATTGATTGACGCCTTGGCGGGCGATTGGGACCCGGAAAAGTATCATGATCAGTTCCAGGAAAATCTCAAGGAGCTGATCCAGGCGAAGCTGGAAGGACAGGAAGTGAAACCGGTGGAGAAGCCGAAGAAGCTCGCGCCGGTAGTCGATCTGATGGCTGCCTTGAAGCAGAGCCTCGCGGAAATGGAAGGGAAGAAGAAGCCGGCTGGAACCGCTCGCGAGCACGAACCTGCGGCTACGCCCCCGCGCAAATCGTCGCGCCGTAAACAAGCGTAGTCAAACACCACCGCTCATGCCGAGCGGCGTACTGCTGTCGTTTCACGAAACTCCCACGTCAACCT